>CAXTMQ010000154.1:0-10774 GCA_964245305.1 uncultured Pyrinomonadaceae bacterium | reverse complement strand
TTCGGGCGGCATTTTGGGCGAAGGTTTTGCCAAAGGTCAGCAGAAACTTTTTTATTTGCCGTATCCGTATTCGGATTTTATTTTCGCGGTGATCGGCGAGGAGTTAGGATTAATCGGAACGCTCGCGGTTTTGATCGCTTTCGGACTTCTTTTGTGGCGCGGAACGCGCGCCGCTTTGCTCGCGCCCGACCGTTTCGGAATGCTTTTGGGCATCGGAATTATCACCGGAATTATCGTGCAGGCGTTGTTTAATATTTCGGTCGTGATTTCGATTTTGCCGGCGAAAGGAATTCCTTTGCCTTTCATTTCCTACGGCGGTTCGTCGGTCGTTTTAACGCTGTTCGCGGTCGGAATTTTATTGAATATTTCGCAAAACGCGACGACGAATTCCGCCGAAAAAACGCCGCGCAAGAAACGCGGAAAAACCGGATTGAAATAAAAAAGTTTTCTGAAAAATGAAAGTAATTATCGCCGCCGGCGGAACGGGCGGACATATTTATCCGGGAATCGCGGTGGCGAAGGAAATTTTGCGGCGCGATCAAGACTCGAAAATTCTGTTCGTCGGAACAAGTCGCGGATTGGAGACGAAGATTGTTCCCGCAAACGATTTTGAACTTGCTTTGATAAACAGCGCGGGTTTGAAAAACGTCGGATTTGCCGGACAGTTGAAGGGCTTGTTTGTTCTGCCGAAAAGTTTTCTCGAAGCCAGGCGCGTAATTAAAAATTTTCAGCCGGATATTGTAATCGGCGCGGGCGGATACGTTTCAGGACCGGTTCTTTTGATGGCGAGTTTGATGCGAGTTCCGACGCTCGTGATGGACTCGAACGCGCTGCCCGGATTTACGAATCGCAGGCTTGCGCCGTTTGTAACAAAAGCCGCTTTGACGTTTGAAGAAGCCGTTCCGTTTTTCGGCAAAAAGGGAATCGTCACCGGCAATCCGGTGCGTAAAGAGTTTTTTGAAATCGAAGCGAAGCAGCGCGGCGCGCAAACGAATCTGTTAATTTTCGGCGGCTCGCAGGGCGCGCGGGCAATCAACAACGCGATGGTCGAAGCGTTGGAAAAATTGCCGCACGATTCATTGAAAATTACGCATCAGACCGGCGAGAGCGATTTTGAATTGATTCGTGAATTATACAATCGCGCCGGTTTCGGCGATGTCGCGGAAGTCAAACCGTATATTTCAAATATGGTCGAAGAATTTGCGAAAAGCGATTTGATAATTTGTCGGGCAGGCGCGACGAGCTGCGCGGAAATCGCCGCCGCCGGACGAGCCGCGATTTTAATTCCGCTGCCGACCGCCGCCGACGATCACCAGCGTAAAAACGCCGAAGCCTTTGAACGCGCGGGCGCGGCAAAAATGATTTTGCAAAAAGATTTAAACGCCGAAATTCTGGCGAATGCGATTGCCGATTTAATCAACGCGCCGGAGAAAATTTCGGCAATGGAAATCGCCGCCAAGAATTTAGCAAGAAAAGACGCGGCGGAAGCGACGGTCAATTTGATTGAGAAGTTGAAAAGCGGTTTTTAGTTTTTGGTTTTTAGTTTTTAGTTTTCGGCATTCAACTTGAATGAAGGAAACCAAAGACCAAAAAACAAAGACCAAAAAACAAAAATTAAATGTTCAGACACGTTAAAAAAATTCACTTCATCGGCATCGGCGGCATCGGGATGAGCGGCATCGCCGAAGTTTTATGCAATCTCGAATTCTCGGTTTCGGGTTCGGATTTGAAAAAATCGAAAACGACGAACCGGCTCGAAAAACTCGGCGCGAAGATTTACGAAGGACATCGCGCGGAAAATGTCGGCGACGCGCAGGTTGTCGTTTATTCGTCGGCGGTCAAAGACGATAATCCCGAAATTCAAATCGCCAGAGAACGAAAAATTCCCGTTATTCCGCGCGCGGAAATGCTGGCGGAATTGATGACTTTGAAGCCGTATTCGGTCGGCGTTTCCGGTTCGCACGGTAAGACTTCGACGACTTCGATGGTCGCCACCGTTCTCGGACACGCGGGCGTTGATCCGACAACGATTGTCGGCGGCGTGGTTGATACTTTGGGTTCAAACGCGCGTCTCGGAACGAGCGATTGGTTTGTCATCGAAGCTGACGAAAGCGACCGTTCTTTTTTGATGCTCTCGCCGACGGTTTGCATCGTGACGAACATTGACCGCGAGCATATGGAATCTTACAAAGGAATGGAAGACGTGATGCAGTGTTTCACTGATTTCGTCAACAAAATTCCGTTTTACGGTGCGGCGGTTTTATGTCTCGACGATCCGAATGTGCAGTCAATTATTCCTTCGATCAAACGCCGCCGCGTGACTTACGGTTTCACCGCGCAGGCGGATGTTTCGGCGCACAATATCGTTTCTGACGATTCGTTCGGTTCGACGTTTGAAGTCTGGCGCGGCGCGGAAGTTTTGGGCGAAATAAATTTGCCCGTTCCCGGTCGGCACAATGTTTATAACGCGCTCGCGGCGACGACCGTCGCGCTCGAACTCGACATCGCATTTGAAAAAATCAGCGAGGCGTTTTCAAAATTTAAGAATGCCGACCGTCGTTTTCAGTTCAAAGGCGAACTGAACGGCATCACTCTGGTTGACGATTACGGGCATCATCCGACCGAGATTTCGGCGACGCTCGCGGCGGCAAAAGACGGTTCGGGCGGCAGGCGCACGGTCGTCGTTTTTCAGCCGCACCGTTATACGCGCACGAACGAATTGATGGAAGATTTCGCGCGGTGTTTTAACAACGCAGACGTGCTTTATCTGCTCGATATTTACGCGGCGAGCGAATCGCCGATTGAAAGCGTCACGGCGGAAATTTTGACCGAAAAAATTAAGGAATTCGGACATAAAAATGTGCATTACATCGGCGACATCGAAACTGCCGCGTCGAAAGTTTCCGGAGATTTGCAAACGGGCGATTTGGTCATCACGCTCGGCGCGGGCAGCATCACGCGCTTGTCTGATGAAATTTTGGATGCGTTGAAATCCGACAAGCCGAAAAAAAAAGACGGGAAGAAAAAATCTAAAACGAAGTCGAAAAAATAGTCGGAAAAAGCGGAAGAAAAATACGAACGACAATAAATTTTTATATTGGGAAAAACGAAAAACAAAATAAAAATTATGGCAGCAAGAAAACGAACGACGAGCAGCAGAACGAATTTGAAAGGCATTAAATCGAAGCGACCGCCCGCCGACCGAAAATCGAATCCGGGCAGATTCGCAAATTTTTTCGTGCCGCTGTTTTTTATTTTCGGCATCGTTTTTTGTCTCGGATTTTTAGGTTTGATGGGCTACCGAACCGTAACGGCATCGGCATTTTTCGATGTCAAAACCGTGGATATTCGCGGCGTTTCGCTGGCTTCTAAAAACGACATCGAGCGAATTGTCAGCCGCGAAACGAATCGTTCGGGCGTTTGGAACGCCGATTTGAATGAGATAAAAAGCGATGTCGAAAAATTGCCCTATGTTAAATCGGTCGTCGTTTCGCGCGTTCTGCCCGACGGTTTGCGCGTCAGCATTAAAGAGCGCGTGCCGCGCGTCGTCGTGCGTTTCGACAGCGGCGATTATTGGGTTGACGACGAAGCGGTGATTCTCAATTCGGTTGGCAAAACCGAAGAGCGTCCGCCGTTTGTGATGCGCGGTTGGGACGAATCGAAAAGCGATAAATCGGGCAAGGAAAATCTGGAGCGCGTGAAAATGTATCTGAAAATGCTCGACGAATGGCAAAGTTTCGATCTGGCGAAGCGCGTCAGCGTCGTTAATTTGACGAGCTTGCGCGAGCCGCAGGCAATCGTCGAGGATTCGGGCGAGACGGTGGCGATTATTTTGCCGAACGAAAATTTCGCCAATCGTTTGAAATTCGGATTGGAAAAAATCGCCAATCGCGGCAAAGAAATTAAATCTATTGACGTGAATAACGTGCAGGGTATTTTGGGATTTCGAGAGAAATAAAATTTCAAATTTGCGCGCGGGATTTTGAAATTTTACGATAGACAAAATGAATCGTGAAATACAAGCAGTCGGGTTAGACATCGGCACGAGCAAGGTTCGGTGTATGATCGGCGAGCCGTCGGAGAGCGGCAAAATGAATATCGTCGGCATCGGTCAAGCCGAGTCGCGCGGGCTTCGTCGCGGCATCGTAACGACGACCGACGCGGTTGCCGAATCAATTCGCAAAGCCGTCGAAGAAGCCGAGCGCGTCAGCGGTTTAACGATTCATTCGGCGACGATAAATTTGTCGGGCGAACATCTGCGCGGCGAAAACAAATCGGGCGTGGTCGCGGTTGCGGGCGCGGGACGCGAAATTTCCAGCGAAGATGTCGAACGCGCGGTCGAATCGGCAAGCGCGATGCAGTTGCCCGCCGGTTGGGAAATCGTTGACCGTCTGCCGCAGGAATTTATTATTGACGGGCAGGACGGAATCATCGAGCCGATTGGAATGCGCGGCGCAAGGCTCGAAAGCAAAATTCACGTCGTTTCGAGTCCGAGCGCGGGCAGACAAAATATCGTCAAAGCGATTCACCGCGCCGATCTGGAAATCGAAACGATGATGCTCGAACCTCTGGCGGCGGCAAACTGCGCTTTGACCGATGACGACAAGGAATACGGCTGCGCTCTCGTCAACATCGGCGCGGAAGTGACGAGTTTAATGATTTTCGGGCGCGGCGCGGTTCAGCACACAACGGTTTTTCCGTTCGGCGGAATGCATTTCACGAAAGACATCGCGGTCGGGTTGCGCGTCTCGATTCCCGAAGCGGCGAAGATCAAACATTTCTACGGCTGCGTCGCCGGATTTTTGATGAATGAAGAAGAAAAACAATCCGTCATCGAAATCACGCCGGTCGGCAGAACCGAAACGCGCCAGCTTTCCAAAGAAATCTTGTGCGACATAATGCAGCCGCGCGCGGTCGAACTTCTACAGCACATCGCCGCCGAAGTTTTCAAGATTCGCGGACAGATTTCGAGCGGCGTGGTTTTGACCGGCGGCGGCTCTTTAAATCGCGGAATGGTCGAGATCGCCGAACAGGTTTTCGACGCTCCGACGCGGCTCGGGTTTTTAGAAGAAAATCGCTTCGGCGGTTTGCTCAACGAGGCGAGAAGTCCCGAATGGGCGGTCGCCGGCGGACTCGCTTTGGCATCCTTGCGTTCGCAGATTCGACAGCAGATGACGGGCGGCAAGTCGCCTTCGCGCAAGGTCGCCGAATGGTTTGAAAATTTTCGGGAAAAATTTAGATAAATGTAATATGCGGGCTGGATTTTTACCCCAAATCATTGTATTCTGTTTCGCCATAGACACAATATCTTGTTGAAGCAGGAAAACTCTCGAAAATTCAACCGCGATAAGTTTTAGATACGAATATTTTGGAGAAACGGAATCATACATTTATGGCTACGGACGGTCTTTCAATGAAAAATAACAGCTTAAAAATTTTTATGGACGAGCCGCCGATCACGGGGGCGAAAATTATCGTCATCGGTGTCGGCGGCGGCGGAAGCAACGCCGTCAACCGAATGATCGAAGCGGGCATCAGAGGCGTTGAGTTCATCGTCGTCAACACCGATCTGCAAGCCTTAAATGATTCACAAGCTCCGGTCAAGATTCAACTCGGCAGCGAGCTGACGCGCGGACTCGGCGCGGGCGCGAATCCCGAAATCGGAAAGAACGCCGCCATCGAAGATACGGATAAAATTATAGACGTTCTGCAGGGCGCGGATATGGTTTTCGTGACGACCGGTTTGGGCGGCGGGACGGGAACGGGAGCCGCGCCGGTGATCGCCGCGCTCGCCATCGAATTGGGAGCGTTGACCGTTGCCGTCGTGACCAAGCCTTTCAACGTCGAAGGCAAAAAACGAATGCGCCAAGCCGAGGAAGGTTTAGCGGAATTGCGCGGCTGTGTTGATACAATTATCACGATTCCGAATTCAAAATTAAAAGAAGTCGAAGAAAAAATTTCGATTATGGAAGCGTTCCGCCGCGCCGACGAAATCTTGCTGCAAGCCGTGCAGGGCATTTCCGATTTGATTACCGTTTCGGGAATTATCAATCTCGATTTCGCCGACGTGAAATCGGTGATGCAGGGAATGGGCGTGGCGTTGATGGGCATCGGACACGGCACGGGCGACGGCGCGGCAGTCAAAGCGATGAAAGCGGCGATTGACTCGAAACTTTTAGAAGAAAATTCGATCAAAGGCGCGAAGGGCGCGCTCATTAATATCACCGGCTCGAAAAATATGCCGCTCGACGAAATCGAAGAAGCGATCTCATTGATTCACGAAGAAGCGGACGAAGACGCGAATATTATTTTCGGCACGGTTTTCGACGAAAGTATGAACGAAGCGGTAAAAATCACCGTTATCGCTACCGGCTTCGATAATCAGCAGCAAATGACCGTGCCGCTCACGACCGCGCCGGAAGTCAACGCTAATCAAGCCGTCGCCGGACATTATCATCCGGCGGGAAATTACAATTCGGCTAACGACAAGGAAGATATTGACGTTCCCACGTTTATTCGCCGGCAGGCGGATTAGAAATAAAACGGAGATTGCTCAAAGAAACGCGGCGCGTAGACGGCAGAATCCATTCGACTAATTAATGGAAAGCTATCGCGCGAATACAACCGTATTTCAGACGCGAATTTCACATTAACAAAAACGGAGACAAAAAATTTATGCCTAATTATCCCCGTCAGGCAGATTCGACGGACACGAAAAAGAAAACGCCGCCGCCGGTAGAGACGAATGCCGAAACTTTTTATTACAAAAAACAAATAGATACACGCACATTGATGGTTATCGTTTTAAGCGACGGCGAGGAAATCGAAGGAACAATCGAATGGTATGACCTTGACGCATTAAAGATAAATCGCACCGACGCGCCGAATATCCTGCTGCCGAAACATAACATAAAATATATGTTCAAAGCCGAAGACAGAGAATAAAACGGCAAAAACTAAAATGAACTTCAAAAGGGCAAAGGCGCGGAGATTTCTTCGCTTTTGTCTTTTTGTTTTTGATTTAAATCGCCGTCAAACAATAAAATAAACAGGTGAACAGCCAATCAAAAGAAAATTTGCCGCGCATCGGCATCACGATGGGCGATGCCGCCGGAATCGGCGCGGAGATTACGCTCAAGGCTTTGACGAACGCCGCGCTGGAAAAAGTCTGTGTGCCGGTTATCGTCGGCGATGCGGATTTTTTGAGAAAAACGGCTGAAAATTTAAAGTTGAAATTTGAATTTACCGATTTTGAAAGCGAAAAGACGGAACAAAAAACTTTCATTTACGATCTGAAAAATCTTCCCGAAAAAATCGAAATCGGCGCGGACGCGGCGGCGACCGGCAAGGCGGCGGCGGAATATATCGAAACGGCGGTCGGGCTTTGGCGCGAAGGGAAAATTGACGCGATAGCGACCGCGCCGATCAGCAAAAAAGCGATTCATCTCGGCGGTTATCCGTTTCCCGGACACACGGAATTTCTCGCCGATTTAACCGGAACAAAAGAATTTGCGATGAGCTTTTTTGCCGACAATTTGCGCGTCGTTTTGCTTTCGACGCACGTTTCCCTGCGCGACGCGATTGAACTCGTGAAAAAGGAAAAGCTCGTCGAACTGATAAAATTTACTCACCGGCAAATTTCGAGACTGTTGAAAAAAGACGCGCGAATCGCCGTCGCCGGACTCAATCCGCACGCTTCGGAATTCGGAATGTTCGGCACGGAAGAAGCGTCGGAAATCGAACCGGCAATTCTTGAATGCCGCGAAAAATTCAACATTGACGTGACGGGCGCGTTCTCGCCCGACACGATTTTTCTGCGGGCGTTTCGCGGCGAGTTCGACGCGGTGATTTCGTGTTATCACGATCAGGCGACGATTGCCGTCAAATGTTTATCGTTCGGCGCGTCGGTCAACGTCACGCTCGGCTTGCCTTTAATCAGAACATCGGTTGATCACGGCACGGCGTTCGACATCGCCGGACGCGGCATCGCCGACGCTTCGAGTATGCAGGCGGCGATAAAATTGGCGGCAGAATTGGCGGGCGGTTCGTAAAGACGGCAAAAATTTTGCTACTATATCAAAAAGCGAAGGTTGAGGAGAATTTTTTCGGCTGGCGATTTATTATTTATATTTTCAATCACACGAAAAAAGATAGAGCGGGATTTTACAATGAATGAAGAACAAAGCGGCGACAAAGCGAAGGTTTTAATCGCCGACGACGATCCGGCGATTTTGCGCCTCGTCAAAACCTTAGTCGAAAAAGAAGGTTACACGGTCGAAACGGCGCGCGACGGCAAGGAAGCATACAAACTTCTGCAGTCGGGCGAGCCGTTCGCGGCGGCGATTTTCGACGTGATTATGCCGTATATTCAAGGCACGGAACTCGTGCGTTATATGCAGTCGGAAAAGCGTCTGATGAAAATTCCCGTGATTATTATGACGGCTGAACAAAATCCGCGTCTTTCGTCGGACAGTTTTACGGCGGGCGCGGTCGCCTTTCTGCCGAAGCCTTTTACGACTTCGCAGATGCAGACGATGCTCAGAATGTGTGTGCAGAAAAGCCAAACGCCGCGCTAAAAAACGAATAAAAAATCGCTTTTCTTGACGCGGGCTGGCGGCAAGTGTTAGCTTTCAAACGAACAAATTTTTCGAGCGCGAAAGTTTTCAATTTCGGTAAAGAGAGGAATTGATTTGTGTCAAAACGCAAACTGCTTTTGGCGGACGATTCGATAACGATTCAAAAGGTCGTTAATCTGACGTTTGCCGATGAAGACATTGATGTTATTACGGTCGGCGACGGCGACGCGGCGATGCGAAAATTTGCCGAAGATACGCCCGATCTGGTGATGGCTGATGTCAATATGCCCGGACTCGACGGTTATCGAATTTGCGAAATGATCAAACGGGACGATGAAACGAAACACATTCCCGTCGTTCTGCTCGTCGGTTCGTTCGAGCCGTTCGATGAAGGTCGGGCAAGACAGGTCGGCGCGAACGATTTTTTGACAAAACCGTTTCAGTCAATTCGCCAGCTCGTTAATAAAGTTTCCGATCTGCTCAACGGCGCAAACGCGGAAAATGAAGTTGACAGTTTTGCCGACACTTTGGAAAACATTCCGAAGCCGTCCGAACCGGCGGACGAAGATACGGACATTAATGCAACGGATGACGAAATGATTCAGACCGAACAAATCGGCAGTCTGCCAATTAACGAGCCGCAAAAATCCAGCTCCAATAAGGTTTCTCAATCGTCGTTTGAAGACACCGATATAGATTCGATTCAGCCGCCGTATGACTTTTCCAAATCGTTCCAAAACGTCGCGCAAAGAAAAAATACGGCGGAAAATGCTAACAGAAATAATTTTCACAAAATCGAATCGTTCGATGAGGGCGAAGATTCGTCTGAAGCCGAAGATAAAGTTTCCGAGCAATTGAATGACGATCTTGAACAGATTTTAAAAAATAAACGGGAATTTGACGAAACCGGCGACGAATTCCCGGATTTCGCGCTCGACGATTTCGATTTGCTCGAACTGCCGCAGTCGAGAAAAGGCGCGGCGGCGAAAATTAATCGGCAATTTGAAACCGACAAATTAAAAAATTTCGCGCGAACGAGTTTTTCCGAATCGTTCGTCGAAAATACAAACGATATTTCGGCGGAATTTATCGAAGCCGTCGCCGATAAAGTCGTCGAAAAACTTTCCGGCAAAGTAATCGCCGAAATCGTCCGTGAAACAATCACGCAGATGAGAGAGGAAGAATAAACGGTTAAACCCGAATTCAAAATCATGCGGTTAGTTTTCGCCAAAGGCAGATGAAAACTAGCCGTTTTTGTTTTAGAATGCTAAAAAGTTCAAGGTTCAAAGTCAGAAGAAAAACCTTGAACCTTGAACCTTGAACTTTAAATTTATGGAAATCGCCAAAGCATACGACCCGAAGGAAGCTGAAGAAACGCACTATCAAACGTGGGAAGCGAACGGATGTTTCGCGCCCGAAATCAACGAAAATCCCGACGCGGAAAAATATTCAATCGTCATTCCGCCGCCGAACGTCACGGGCAGCCTGCATATGGGACACGCGCTGCAACATACTTTGATGGACGTTCTGACGCGCCGGAAAAGAATGCAAGGTTACAAAACTTTGTGGCTGCCGGGAACCGACCACGCCGGAATTTCCGTGCAGCGCAAAGTCGTCGAGCAACTGCGCCGCGATGAAAATAAATTGCCGCAAGATATTGGCAGAGAAGAATTTATCAAACGCGCCTGGGTGTGGAAGGAAGAATTCGGCAATACGATTACCGAGCAGATGCGGCGCGAAGGCGCGTCGGTTGACTGGTCGCGCCAGCGGTTTACGATGGATGAGAGTTTGTCGAAAGCCGTCCGGTTTGTTTTTGTAGCCTTGTATAACGAAGGCTGGATTTATCGCGGCAAGCGCATCGTCAACTGGTGTCCGAAAGATTTGACGGTGATTTCCGATTTAGAGGTAAAAGAGGAAACTCGCAAAGACGGGAAATTGGTTTATCTGAAATATCCGGTGAAAGATTCCGACCAAATGATTACGGTGGCGACGACGCGCCCGGAAACGATGCTCGGCGACACGGCGGTCGCCGTCAACGCGGACGACGAACGCTACAAAGATTTAATCGGTAAAACGATTCTTTTGCCCTTAACGAACCGCGAAATTCCGATCATCGCCGACGAATATGTTGATGCCGAATTCGGCACGGGCGCGGTCAAAATCACGCCCGCGCACGACCCGAACGATTACGAAGTCGG
>CAXTMQ010000153.1:9516-10883 GCA_964245305.1 uncultured Pyrinomonadaceae bacterium | reverse complement strand
GTTATACATTAATGGTCGGCACAACAACTGTTAATGTTCGTTCTCAACAAAAGTCAAAACTATTACTTCAAGGAAGTGTTATTTTTCAATCCTTCATAACGGAATCCGCAAAAACAATCGAAAAATCCGCTTCTTTAGTTTCTTTTATACCGAAAATTTTCTGTTGTCCCGCTTTGATAAGAAAGAAACCGAATCCGGCAAGTCCCTGCAGTTTATTCGGCGCGCCTTCTATACAAGAATAAAAAAAACGGCGTAAATTTTTATGATGTCCGAGATCGAAAAAAAGAGCATTTATCACTTCCCGATAAGACATTTTACTGACGCTTTTCGGTATACCGTTCGGCTGGCAAAAAACTCTGGCGCGTGGATCTATCAGCAACTGCCAACCTTTTTTTTTCAATCGCGGAGTATATTCGGAATCGCCGAGATTCGGATAGCGTTTAGAATTCATCAAACCGCCTTCGCGCATCGCGGCAGCGGGAATTAAAACGCAGTTGCCGACAATAATATCAACCTGCCAGGTTTTTTTCGGAATCGTCCAAATCGTCTGGTTTCGCGCGTGCTGCCAGCCGCCTTTGAAAGTCTTCCAAATCGGCGCGACTTGAAACAGCTTATGTGGCATATCCCACAATAACAGTAGCGAGCCGACAATCGAGCGCGGATATTTTTCCGCCGTCTCGATCATATATTGAAGAAATTTCGAATCAAAAATTTGATCGTCGTTCATCATCAAAACATAATCGGGAGCATGTTCGAGAGCGGCGCGAACGCCGACGTTCGTTCCTTCGGTGAACCAGAGATTGCCGTCGCCTTTGATAATTTCGACTTCGGGAAATTCCTGTTTGACGGCTTCGCTCGTGCCGTCGGTCGAGCCGTCGTCAACCATTACGATATGAATGGCTAGATTTTCAGAATCAATGCGCTTCAAGCTTCTCAAGCATTTAAGCGTAATTTCGCGGCGGTTGTGAACGGGAAAAACTATTCCGACTCGCTTTGTTTCAGTCATTACTATAGCTAATATTGATTAATCAATTATTAAATAAGAGTTTACGCGGCTGTATTGACTGCGGACAATTCTGTATTTACTTAAACCGAAAACTTCCTTGACTGCCAAGGTTTCGCCCGGGAACATTGATTGGTTTAACTCGTCGAAACCGATAATGCTGCCGCGCGTTAGACGGTCTTTTATTAATTCCAGACAAACTTTGGTCGGTTCATAAATATCGAAATCGAAATACGCCATCGAAATAACCGTTTCAGGATGCTCTGCGAGATATTTTTTCAGTTGAGCCGTTGCGTCGCCTTTAACCAGCTCGAATTTTTTAATATGCGAGATCGGATTTTCCTGTTGATGATATTCTAAAATC
>CAXTMQ010000153.1:0-9506 GCA_964245305.1 uncultured Pyrinomonadaceae bacterium | reverse complement strand
CGAGATAGCTTTCGTAACCCGGAACGACATTCCAGCCGCCTTTCTCGACGATATTGTAATCTTTTTCGTGAACTGAAGGAAAACCTTCCCAAGTATCAAAGCCGATAATCTTGCGATTGTGATTATAAGGTTCATAAAGCGCGCGGCATTCCGACCAAAGAGCCAAATTCTGTCCCCAGCGAACACCGAATTCCATAATGCTTCCGTGAACCGGCAGTTGAAGCTGGTAAAGCTCGTTCATAAACAACAGTCGCGTCAGCGATGGACCGTTCATAAACAAGCCGAGATTCCGAAGCATTTCATCCGGCGGAATCGGACAGGCGCGAAACAATTCAAAAAAACTGTCCCGCATTTTGTTTTCCTCTTCCGTATTAAACCACGTAACATTCAAATTATCGCTCATTTATTAATTTCCTTTTATTTGGAATAAAAACTTATAATTCGCTAAATCGTCCGACCGAAACAACGCGAATGTTCTTATGAAGATTTACACTTTCGAGTTGCCGCCAGCAATCAATTATCGTTATCGAATTGTCGGGCGCGAAACTTTCAATTGCCTTTTTATATTCTTTAGACATTAACGTCAAAATACAAACGGGCGAACTGTTCAAACATTCTTCAATCGAGGGTGCGTAACTGATTTCGTCGTCAAAAACGGTTCGCGCGCTTTCCATCGCCAAAGGGTCATAAATCGTTACATCTACGTCGTCAATCACTAATTCCTGAATCAGATGAATCGCCGGCGACTGCTCGATAACCGGCGTTTTATCTTTAAAGGCAACTCCGAGAATCGAAACCTTTTTCTCGTTCGGCAAATGAGATTTGACGAGGTTTGCCAAATGTTTGTTTTGCTCGACGTTGACGCGCTCGACCGAATCGAGCAGAATCGGGTCTAAATCGTATTGCCGCGAAATCGTCATAAAGGCTTTCGTGTCACGCGGAAAACAAGTTCCGCCGAACGCCAATCCGCCGCGCAGATAATATGGCGAAATGCGTTTGTCGGCTCCGATGGCATTGGTTATCGCGTCAACATCCGCGCCGGAAATGCGCTCGCATAAATTGGCGACCGTGTTGGCAAAACTGATTTTCATCGTGATGTAAGCGTTCAGACTGACCTTTGCCACTTCGCCGCTAATCAAAGACATCCTCGAAATCTGCGGTTTGTTTCGGCACATTTTTTTGTGAAGAGCCTCGATTCTGTCGCCCGCTTCTTTTCGGCTTTCTCCGATGATGACCAAATCGGGATTTTGAAAATCCTTTACCACCGAGCCGAGCGCGACGAAATCGGGATCGAAACAGACATCAAAATCTTCCATAAATTTCCGACCCGAATATTGCTCGATCAGCGGAATGAATGTTTTCTCGGTCGAGCCGGGAACGACAGTCGAGCTGATAACGAAAAGATGATACGGCTTTTCGCTTTTTCCGAACGCTTCGGACAAAGATTTTAACGCCGATTTGACATAACGATTGGAAAATCGCCCGTCGCCGATGCTCGGCGTGGCAACTAAAATAAATGTAATATCGGTTTTTTCAACGGCTTCGGCGTGACTATTGGTGGCGCGGAATTTTTTGCCGAGTTTGGTAATTAATTCTTGATATTCAGGTTCGATTATCGGAGTTTGACCTTGATTGATCGCTTGGACGATTGTTTCGTTAACGTCAACGCCGAGCGTTTCGATACCGGCATCGGCGAAACACAGGGATAATCCGAGTCCTAGTTTCCCCAGTCCGACGACGGACACTTTTTCGTTCATAAAAATACTTAATAAGTTTCAAACGGGCAGGAATTCAATTTGCCCGGTGTTTTAAAGCAAACTAAGATTTTACAGTTACGATTTCTTTAAGGCAAGGCAGATAAACGGGTTATTTAAGCGGCTGACGACTCTTGGGAGATTGAAAACGAAAAATGCGTCATCTTGCTAATCCGAGATCAACTTTAATATAATTTGTAATGAATTCAGATTAAATAGTCAAAAAATTTAAGAAACAACTTTAAGTATGGCAATCTATGTAGTTGACCTTGACGGAACTCTTTGCGACACTCAGCGTAGTGAAGAAGGTTTCTGGCGTTATTTGGAAGCAACGCCTTTTCCCGAGAGAATCAAGAAAATCAATCAGCTTTATGACGAGGGACACACGATAATTATCGAAACCGCTCGCGGCTGCACGTCCGGTAAAGATTGGTATCCGGATACTTTCGAGCAACTCAAAACATTCGGATTGAAATTCCACAATCTCAGAACCGGAATTAAACATGGAGGCGATTATTTTATTGATGATAAAGCAATTAATGCCGACGATTTATTCAAATAATAACTTTCGCCATCACTTTTATTTTTTATAAACGACACAATTTCAATTGATTTTTTATGGGTGTTACCAGCCGTCTCCGAAAAAAAATACCGGGAAGCGTCAAAAAATTTTATTATCAAACCGTCCCATTTTCGTATCGCTACGAAAAAAACTACCGCGATACGCTGCGTTACTTAACTTCAAATTTAGAAAAAGATACGTCCGAACTTTTAGAAGAACAAAGATTAGGATTTCTCGCTTTAGTCGGTCATTGCGCTCGAAACATTCCTTTTTATAGAAACTACTTGAACGAACACGGCTTGACGATAAAGGATTTCAATTCCGTCGAAGACATCGTTAAACTACCGATAATTAACAAAAAAATTATCAATAATGATCCGTCCCAATTTTTAGACGAAAGGCTTGATGTCAAAGAATTAATGACCTTTAAAACCAGCGGTTCGACCGGCGAAAAATTCGTCTTTCGCGGCACCGATTCGATGTTCAAACAAGAAGCCGCTTTTGTAACGAGAGCTTATCAGGCGCACGGCTCGAATCTTTACAACGAATGGTCGTGCTGGATCAGACGTTATGTGCCGGAAAATTCCGTCGCTTCCCTATATAAAAAGGATTTTGAACTGCGCCGTCTTTATATGAGCGCGTATCATCTTAATAATAAAAGCGTTCACCAATACGTTGACATTATCAACAAGCACAAATTCAAGACGATTTCGACTTATCCTTCAACGGCATATTCGCTGGCGTGTCTGCTCGAAGAGGAAAACTTGAAAATGCCGTTCGTCAAAAGCATTCACCTGGCTTCGGAAATGTTGGTTGATGAATGGGCTGTGAAAATAAAATCGGTTCTGCCGAACGTAAAAGTCAAAGCGCATTACGGGCAAATGGAAAAATGCAGTTTTTTCCATCAAGCGGATTCGGACTATTATCTCGATAACGTCGAATACGGCGTAACCGAATTTATCGAATCGAACGGTCAATTAAAAGTCGTCGGAACTGGATTTTTAAACCGCGCGATGCCGTTTCTGCGATACGACATCGGCGATACGGTCGAACCTTTGGAGCAAACAATAACCGGCAAAGGCTTGCCCGTCAGGGTGAAAAGATTTGTCGGGCGCAGCGATGATATTATTGTTACGCCCGAAGGAAATCGTCTTCCGGGCGTAAATTTTTATACGATGATGTATAAAATCCCCTGGGTAAAAATGTTTCAAATCATCCAGGAAGAAAAAGATAAAGTATGCGTTAAAATCGTTCCGAACGCTGAAATGACCGGCGAAATGATTGAAAAAACAAAGACAAAATTGAGCGAAAGGCTCGGTTCGATGAAAATTTATATCGAAGAATGTTCGGAAATTCCCCGCAGCGGCACGACGGGAAAAATCAGATGTATTCTTAATCAAACTTTATGAAACACGATGCAGTAATTGACACTTTACCGATTTACGTCGTCTCCGACAGCGCGAAACTCGACTATCGGGAAAAAGAAAAATGGATGAAGCTCGACTGGAACGAAAGCCCGAATAACGCTTCGCAAAATGTCGCTAAAGCAATAAAAAAATTTCTCGAAGACCACAGCCTGGCTTATTATCCCGACGTAAGATCGCACGACTTAATCACGGCAATTTCCGAAAGGTATCAAATTCCCAATTCTTTTATCTCTGTTTTTAACGGATCGGACAATGCCCTTCAGCATATTTTTTATACTTTTCTTTCTGAAGACAGCGTTTTCACCACGATTCAACCGACCTACACGCAAATTTTGCAGTTCGTTAATTTTAAACGGGCGAAAATCAATTTTCATCTACCCGAAGATGTTCTGAACATTGATTATTCACGATTTGAAAAAGAATCGGTCGCCGGTGCGGATGTGGTTTACTTGATTAATCCGCACAATCCGACCGGGCATCTTTTGTCCAAAGATTATATTAAACAAATTGCTTCTAATAATTCGAATACGCTTTTCGTCATTGACGAGGCTTATATGGAATTTGCTTCGATTGATCAAAGCGCGATTTCATTAGTTTCAGAACTTAAAAACATCATCGTTACGAGAACATTTTCAAAGGCTTACGGTTTAGCCGGAATCCGTCTCGGATTTGCCGTTTCGCACAGCGATAATATTGATTTGATTCAGAGAATAAAAAACAGCAAAGACATCAATACTCTGGCGCAGATTGCGGGTGAGGCAGCGGTTAGAGATGTCGAATATCTGGAAAATCACGTTAAAAATATCATTCAAACGCGCGAATGGTTTGTGAAAAATGTTCCGGCAAAATATCAGGTAACAGATTCCGAAACGAATTTTGTTTTAATTAATTTTGAAAATGATTTGGATTTGATCGAGCGTTTGAAAAACAACAGTGTGCTGGTTAGAGACAGGTCTGACCAGCACGGATTAAGAAATTTTTTGCGAATTACTATCGGGACGCAGAGACAGATGGAAACGGTTGCGGCAATTCTGGCAAAATCGCAGAGTGCCGGTTTATCGGCATCCTAAGTCGCTGAACGGGCGACATTTTTCGTACCAAGCGTATTTTCCACTTCTCTTTCAATCCATTGATACGTTGTTCGTAAGCCTTCTTCCAAAGAAATTTGCGGCTCCCAACCCAAGACTTGACGCAATTTCGTGTTATCGGAATTCCTGCCGCGAACGCCCATCGGACCGTCTATGTGTTTTTTGGAAATTTCGACTCCGGCGATCTCTGCAACTATATCGGCAAGCTGATTGATAGTTACCATGCGATCCTGTCCGAGATTAAGCGGTTCGTGAAAATCCGAGCGCATCAAACGATAAATTCCTTCCAGACAATCATTTATATAACAGAAAGAGCGCGTTTGCTCACCGTCGCCCCAAATTTCGATTTCATTTTTGCCTGTCAGTTTAGCTTCGGCAATTTTACGGCACATCGCCGCCGGAGCTTTTTCGCGTCCGCCTTGCCAAGTTCCTTTTTCGCCGAAGATATTATGAAAGCGGACGGTTCTAGTTTCGATGCCGTAATCGTTTCGATAATGCTGGCAGAGAATTTCGGAAACTAATTTTTCCCAACCGTATGCGTCTTGCGGCTGCGCCGGATAAGCGTCTTCTTCCTTTAAGGGCGTGACGTTGGCATCTTCCTGTAAATATTCCGGGTAAATACAAGCCGAACTCGTATAAAGATAACGCTTGACATTGTTTGTTTTCGCCGCTTCGAGCGTGTGCAGGTTAATCAGCGAATTGTTATATAAAATCTGCGCGTGGTGCGCCGAGATAAATCCCATTCCGCCCATATCGGCGGCAAGCGCGTAGACTTCTTCGATGCCGCGCGTCGCCTGTAAACAATTATCCCAGCGACGCAGATCCAAAATTTCAAATTCATCGGCATCGGTCTTCGCAAATTCGGGATATTTAATATCAACACCGCGCACCCAAAAACCTTTTTCTTTCAGATACGTGACCAAATGACTGCCGATAAAACCGCCCGCTCCGGTCACTAAAACTTTCGCTTGATGATTCATATTTTCCGTGAAATTTGTTTACTTAAATAGACTATCTAAAGAGTTTATTTTAATCTTCGTCATGCCGGTAATTATCTCTGTGATAATAGCTTTGGTAGTAATAATAGTTGTCCTGCGAACGCAGATTGACGTTATTAAGAACTACGCCGAAAACTTTCGCGCCAATGTCCATCAAAAGCTGTCTCGAACGTCTGACGATTTGTTTTGAGCTTTTCCCCGAATTAACCACTAAAATTACCCCGTCAACCATCGAAGCGATTAAAACACCGTCTGTAAATGAAGCAATCGGCGGCGAATCTACGACAACGTGTGTAAATTTCTGTTGCAGTTTTTTCAGCAAAGCGGACATCTGCTCCGAAGCGATTAATTCTGCCGGATTCGGCGGAACAGGACCCGAAGGTAATAAATTAAGCCGCGCTTCTTCATCATAACCGATACTGTCCGCTATATTTTCATCGGACAGCTCGTTTGATAAAATCGTGCTTAAACCTTGCGCGTTGCTGATATTAAATATCGAATGCAGACGCGGGCGGCGCATATCAGCGTCTATAATCAACACTTTCGCACCCGTCTGCGCCAGGCTGATGGCGGTATTAATCGCGGTTGTCGTTTTGCCTTCCGACGGAAGGCTCGAAGTTATTAAAAGTGATTTCGGCGCGTGTCCGGCAGTCGAAAGCAAAATTGATGTTCGTAATTGACGATAAGCCTCAGCCAATGAAGAACGCGAATCATTGTGAATAAGAAGTTCACTTGTCGGATTAGCTTTTTCTTCATCATTTCCGCCAACTAATAAAAGTCGGCGTTTGGGCATCGAATCGATACGCGGAATCGCCGCCAGAGCCGGAAGTTGCAGATAATTCTCAACTTCTTCGGTCGTGCGAATCGTATCGTCGAGATACTCCAGAAATAAAGCCAGTCCCATTCCAAATAAAGTCGAAAGCAGCATCGCTGCCAAAACGGAAGTCAAACGACGCGGCGCAACGGGTTGATTTTGCGGAAGTGCTATTTCAGCAATACTGACGTTGTTTCCTGTTCCGGCGGCAACCACGTCATTACTTCTTTGTTTATCAAGTAACTCCTTTAGAAAACCCTTTTTAGTGTCAATATCCTGTCTTAGCAGATTAAGCGTAACGGCAGATTGATTTTGTCCGGTCGCCTCAGCTAATTGTTTGTCAAACGAAATTCGCAAACTGTCTTCCGTGCTTTTCGCTTGAAGATATTTTGTTTTCAAGTTGTTTAGCAAATCATTTGCCGCGCGCTTGCGAAAATTAGCCAAATCAATTTCATTTTTTTCGACGGCTTTCGTTATTTCATTTTGAAGCGTTTCAATTTGCCGGTCATATTCTTTTATCTCATCCGAACTTTCTTTATATTCAAGCAGCATTCTTGATCGCCCTGCCTGCAAGTCGGCTATTTTAACTTGGGTTGCATTACGCAAGTTGCGAATCGCATTTTCCTGCTCGCTTGTATAGCGCGCAATGGTTTCTTCAACTTTTGCATTAAGGCTTTCCGGCGATTTACCGATTTGTTCATATTCGGCTTGGGCATTTTTCCGGTTGTTTTCAGCGTCAAGTAACTGTTTGTTGAGGATAGACAAACTCGTCTGCGCCAAAGTCTGTTCGCCTTCGGTCGTGATGCGACCGACCTCTTTATTGAGATTGAAAAATTTTATTTCACTTTCCTTAATCTCGGATTGCAGTGTGGCAATGCGTTCCTGCAGAAAATCGTTTGTTTTACTATTAGTTCCGATACGTTTTTCTTGATTGAATTTAGTAAAAACCTCACCTATTCCATTAACTACGTAAGCGGCGAGGTCGGGATCATTATTTCGATACGAAACATCAATCAAACGTGTATCTTTATTAGTCGTACGCGTTTCTCTGACCGGATCAATGCTTATATTTTTCTTGAGAGCGTCAACATATGGAGCGAGTCGAACCGCTTCGGCGATTTCTTCCGACGAAGCCAGATTGGAACTCGGCGCGACGGCAACTTCATCAACACCGCCGCTCGTTTTCTTGGTAGTATCGCTCGCCAGTCCGACTGCCTTTAATATCGAACGCCACGCAGAAACAGAATTGTCCGCTTTTGCCTTTTGAAATTCCTTATTTGTGTCAAGACTCAAATCTTTGACGACGCGCCGCAAAAGACTTTCGCTCCCGAGCAATTGCAGTTGCGTGTTGAAATAAGAAGGATCGGGATTAGAAAGCCTTCCGGGCTGATTGCTCGTAACCAAATCTTGGTTGATTTGTTCTAAATCAACTTGTATCGTCGCCTTTGCCTGGTAAATATCCGGCTTTCGCGCCATATAGATAGCCGTCAAAGTCGTAACCAAAACCGTAATGCCGACGACCAGCCAAAATCTTTTGCGGATAATGCGCCAGTAGGTTGCAATCTGAAAGCCTTCCTGCACATTGACGTTGCGGTATGCGCCGTAACCGCCATTCGCCGCCGGAATTTGCGGTTCAAAAGGGCGTTCAAATTCAACCGATTCAACTTGTCTCGGAACAATCTCTCTCGTATCTTTCATATCGAATTTTTATGGCAAGCGATAGACAGCAGTCGGTACTGTGCTTGTAAAAACCTCAAGAAATTTTTTCTTGAATGTTTTAGAACCGTCGTTGGACACTTCGACAATATCATTGGCTTGTAATATCGGATCGGCAATTTTCTCGCTTCTTATATCTTTCAAATTAAAAGCCAATTCGGTTTTTATGGGACTGTTGCTTTCCTGTCTCTGAATTATTATTTTATCTATTTTGGCAGTGTCGTCGAGACCGTCCGCCGCCGCAATAGCCTGCGTCAGCGTTACCGTCTCTTTCAGCGAAATTTTCGTCGGCTTTTTCACGTTTCCGACGACATACGCTTCTTCGGCTTCCAAAACCGAAATAATATCGCCCGGCTGCATCCACGGATTATTTTCGCCGGAAATAACATCCTTCACGTTAAATGTCAGAATTCTCGTATCGTCTGCATTTTCAGCCGGATCATTTTTATCAACGCATCCGGCAGAATTGCCTGTGCGGGCGACCTTAATTTTCGCTCCGGCTTTATCAACTTTCGGACCGCCGGCAAATGCTATCAATTCTAGTAAACGAATGCGACGATTCAGATAAAAATTGCCGGGTTTTTCGACCGCTCCGATAACTGCGAACGGCTGCGATTCTTGTCTGACAACACGGACATTTACAAACGGCTTCTGTAAAATCTCCCGATACAAAGCAGTAATATCCGCGCTCAATTCCCTTTCAGTTTTGCAAACGACGACAATCGGTTTATCAATTCGCGGCAACAAAATCGTACCGTCGGAATTGACATTAAATACTCCGCCAAAATCACCGTGTTTAGCCACTTGAACTTCAATCGCGTCTTGAAAGCCGATTCGATATTTTTCATCGGCTTGACTTCTGATTGAGGTCTGATTTTCTGCAAGAGAATTAACCGGCTGCGATTCAACTCTCGTTTTTTCCGCTTCGGGCTGAACAGTAGTTTTTGTTTGCGCGGCGGCATCGCCGGCGAAAATGTTTAAAAATCATCCGGCAAAAAATATCGCTGCGAACTTTAATGCATTCATTTGTTAATACTCCAAAATTTTTATTTCTCGGAAGGAATTTAGAGTTTTATGATTCAGTTTCGGCTGCAAAAGTTTATAATTTTTTCAGCGCAAACTTATTGTAACAAAATAATTTGAAAAA
>CAXTMQ010000152.1:0-10899 GCA_964245305.1 uncultured Pyrinomonadaceae bacterium | reverse complement strand
GCATATGACTTCGATTTGTCCGATTATTTCTTTTAATTGCTGGTTGGAGAAAAGAAGGAAACCGCAACGGTTATACAAATTCGTGAGCGGACTTGAGGGCGAAACAGCGGCTTTCAGTTTGTCTCAAAACCGCCCAGTTATGGACGCTGCCCAGACGTTCAAATGAATTTGACTTTGCAAGTGTGGGGCGAAATCAAAACAGCGGCGGCAATACCGGCGAACCATTGGATAATCATCAAAACCGCAAACATCCGGTCGGGACATTTATAGATATGCTGTTGATAACCCGCTGAACAGGTCATTGATCCGCGCTCCGATTGAAGAGACATCGTTTGAGTTAACGATTGTTTGTTGCTTAACTTTATCGGGGCATCGGGCATTCGGATTTTTTATTAAACAGAAGACAGTCATAATCGGCAGTTTCGGTTGCCTCGGCAGTTCCGCCGTTCAAAAGCGCACTCAAGTTCGCCTTCCCAAGATATTCGCTCATCGCATCTTTCGTCAGAGGCTTGGCAAAATGATAGCCCTGTCCGAATTCGCAACCCAAGTTCTGCAGCGCGACGTTTTGTTCGTCAGTCTCGATACCTTCGGCAATCGTTTTCAAATGTAAGGTATCGCTCATTGTAATGATCGCCCGCGCCACTGCCGCGCCTTCTCTGCTCTGACTAATCTTATCAACAAAAGATTTATCGATTTTGAGAACGTCAACCGGAAAACGCTGTAAATAACTCAAGGAAGAATAGCCCGTGCCGAAATCGTCAATGGCGAGCCTAACACCCAGTTCTTTAAGCTCGGTCAGTTTTCTAATAGTCGCTTCGGTATCGTGAAGCATCGTGCCTTCGGTAATTTCCAGAATCAGGTTGTGCGCCGGTAAATCGGATTCGGCAAGCGCGAAAGCGACCATCCCGATGAGATTTTCTTCCTGCACCTGTTTGGTTGAAAGATTAACGGTAATCGAAAGCTGCTGTCGGTCGTCATACTCGATTTGCCACCGCCGCGCCTGACGGCAGGCTTCTTCCAGAACCCACTGACCGAGCGGAATTATCAACCCGGTTTCCTCGGCGATAGGAATAAACTTGAACGGCGGAATCAAACCGTGTTGCGGGTGATTCCAGCGAACGAGAGCTTCCATTCCGATTATCCGCTCCAAAGCTAAATTGATAATCGGCTGATAATGCAGAATGAATTCTTTTCCTTCAATCGCACGGCGCAAATCAGCTTCAAATTCGATTTTCTCCACCAAATCTTCGTGCATTCTGTTTTCAAAAAACACGTATTGGTCCTTACCCTGACTTTTAGCTTTATACATTGCCACGTCGGCATTACGAAGCAACTCCTCGGTCTTCTCATTTCCGGTGCCGCTAACGGCGATTCCGATGCTCGTGTGAATGAAAAGTTCTTTACCGTCAATAAGGAACGATTCGCGCAGAACGTCGTTGAGTCGTTCGGCAACCATCGTTATTTCATCAATATGCGCCATGCTTTCAATGAGAACCGCAAACTCGTCGCCGCCGAGACGAGCAACAGTGTCGCTCGGTCGCAGACCGGTAACCAGTCGCTCGGCGACCGAGACGAGCAAGGTGTCGCCCGCTTCGTGTCCGAGCGTATCGTTGACGCGCTTAAAATTATCCAAATCAAGAAACAGCACGGCAATCGGTTCGTGATTTCTGCTGATGCGGGCTAAAGCGTGTTCGACACGGTTGTGAAACAAAGCGCGGTTCGCTAATTTGGTCAACGAGTCGTGAAGTGCCTGATGCGTCAACTGGTTCTCGAGCGATTTGCGGACGGTAATATCCTGAGCGACACAAACTATACCGGCATTCCCGCCTTTTGAGTCGCGCATTATCGAAGCCGAGAAAAGAATCGAAACTTCCCTTTTGTCCTTCGTCTGCCAAGATGTTTCGAGTCCTCTCACATAACCGGTCGCTTGTAATTCTTCAACATCCTGAGCGTTGAAAAATTTTCCGGCAGTATGCAGCATTCTTATCGAATGCCCGATGAGTTCGTCTCTGTCGTATCTGGTCAAGTCAACAGCCGTCCGGTTGAGGCGGATAATTTTTAAATCCATATCGAGGACGAATAAAACGTCGGCTATCGAAGAGACGATGTTGTCAACGAAGTTTTTGGTGGACACCAATTCAGTGCGGGAATGATATAAATCGCCGACCATCTTATTAAAAGAACGCGCCAAATCGCCGATTTCGTCATTGGTTTTGATTTCAATAATCGTTCCCATTTCTCCTCGCCCGATGTCCTCGCTCGCTTCTTTAAGTTTGGTAATGCGATTGGAAATATGACGCGAGATATACAGACCCGAAATAATCGCCAGAAGGAAAGTAAGAAAAGTGACGAGCAAAGTTCTGTTCGTGGCTTCGGTAATGGTTGCGTGAACATCTCGTTGCGCTTGTGCCAACTCTGAATACTCATCCGCTAGGGCATGGTCTATATCCTGCAAATACGCTCTCTCCTGTTCTTCAAATTCTTCCTTTTTCTCTAAAATCTCTTTTCCGGCAACGCCCGATTTCTTCATTGCAATCATTTGCCCGCTGTTTTGAATAAGTGCATCGCCGTCTTTTTTGATTAACTCCAAAAATTTAAGGTCATCAACATTATCAACATCCGTTAACGCCGCGTAACGCGTTAACGATTCCTGATATTTGTTCAGACCGGCATCAACGAGCTGCTGCTCTTCTTCGACAAGGGTGCTGTCATCAGATTCGGCAGTTTCGCTGAGAATAAAACAAATCTCGTTGGTCGAGGAAATAATATGAAACCCGCTGGCTTTGTGGTCTTCGAGAGCCTGGATTATCGGCACCGGCTCGCGCATTAAAGTAACAAATGCTCCGTCAATTTTCTGGTATGAATGCAGAGCGAAGAAAGTTATAAAGCTAGCCAGCGAAGCCACCAGCAAATAACCGAGAATTAATTTGTAACTAAGTTTCATTTTTTAATTTTCAGAATGATGGGTTTCCAGTATATTTCAATGAAGCGAGTCAACATTCGACCGACTTGTATTTGCCTGTCGGTACCTTTATTTATAGGATTTTCAGCGTTCTTTCCTGATCGAATGCTCGAATGAGATATAAAAGAAAATCCTGTTTTCGCCGCGATTCGGACCGACTCCAAGCGGCACAGCCACACCCGGCAACACGGTCAAATCGTTCTCGAAAATATACGCCCAGCGTACGCCCGGACTAATAACGAATTCACGTTCGTATTCCTTTAGCACCTGTCCGACGACTTCCTGCGAACGTTCCCAGACCGCTTCGACTAAAAAATTAAGTTTCGGTTTGGCGAACCAAACGAAACTTTGACCGATTTCATAATCAATCGTATCTGCGCGTTCGCCCGATGGATTTCTCGCTGACTTTGTAAAAGCGACTTCAACCACCGAATTAAAGACAAAACGTTTCGCGAGCATCATACTGACGGGAACTTTAAAAGCAACGCCGACTGAATCCGCGCCCCATTCTTTTCTCGCGCTGCCCGTCGGCAAATTTAAACCAATGCCGGGTGAAATTGTCAGGCGCGATGTATTATTGCCGATGAGCGCGTAATTGTATTCAATCTGAACGTCGCCAAAACCTTTAACTCTTCCATTTCCGTTTCCGGCGAAATGGGTAGGAAGCGAAAAATTCAACTGGTGTTTTTTGCTTCCCGAAGTTAGTTCTTCGGTAAAAACCGCCACCCAACCGCGACGGTTAGTGCGCGTATAAGTTAACGTATGCTGCAGCAGCAGAACTTCGTCATCAAGATATGCCGAATCAAACAGTAAGCCATTGTTTTGCAGAAGACTGTATTTCTGGTAGCTATCAATATTTTCGGTTTCTTTAGAACCTAAATTGCTGTCTATTTTTGCAGTTGAAGAATTATCTCATACATCAGATTTACTATTATCCGGACGAGCGTTTGAATCTTGGGCTACTCCGATACCAGTAAGTAATAAAATAAAAATTGCGGTATAGGTAGAAAATTTTATTTTTAATAACATTTTTTTATGAGAAAAGATGAGACTCTCAACTTACAAAATCGACGTGCATGCATATCGTGAAGTTCTTTAGCTACTGACTATTGAAAATCCTGAGGCTTTTCCGCTGAAAGAAAGCAACATCATTAGCTTATACTAAACTTTGTTTAATAACAATGTTTTTAATATTCGGTTAGGATCCTAAAGGTGTGGTGCTGGCAATTTTTCTCAAAACTCGTCGAAAGGAAATGGCATTGTTACTTTGAAAACTTTATCAATATGCCTCATTTTTTTTTGAGGCATATTGATTCCAAGGTCGGTTGCGTCCGATAACATACGCAGGATAAATCTTATTAGGTTAAATAAAGGCATTAAAGGTTAGGCACCGCTAATCAAGGTCTGAACCATGTATATAAACGAAAATTTAACGAAAAATCTATAGGAAATTAATAACGCTTAAGGCGCGACATTAAAGCGCCGCCGACAATCATAAGTCAGGCAGGTCAATTTAAGCCGGTTCGTTTCCAACTCCGGGAGTTTCCATTTATCAGCTCTGATTAATGCTTCGAGTAAATTTATCTGAAACATCGATTCACCTTTCACTTCAGACGCAGCATTAGGATTTTCCAGTTCCGCGCCGCGTCCTCTTTATTCGGCAAGCCACCGATTGTAGCGTTTCTCAATCAGCGACTTGTTTTCCTCGCCGCCGTTTTTCGACAAATAATAAGCGGCTGTGCCAGCAACCTGCTCATCGTCATCGGCAAGACGCTTTTGCAATAACTTTTCCATTCCCTTCGAAAAACCGGTTTTTGTTACCGTGTAAAAGAAATTAGAGCCGGTTCGGTCGCCCGATTTATTAAGCTGCTCCTCGATTAAAGGCAGCGTCGCCTCGTCGTTATGCCGAGCTAAATATGAAAGGAGCGGACCGCTCCGCTCCGTCGACCAGCGGGCACCGTATTTTTTATAAATTTCCAGCATTTCCCCGTAAATTTTATCGGTGGCGTAACGCGCCGCCAGCGTCAGCTTAAATTGCAGATTCAGCCGCATTCGATTGTCGTCGGTCGCCGCCAGATTCTTTATCTGTTCGAGCAGCGCGTCGTCCGTCTCGGACAGAAATTTATCGTCGAGCTTCGTCAGAATTTCCGGGTTGATAAACGAATCCGGGTTGCGAATTTCATTGATAACAAACGGGCGGGCACGCTTTTGGTCAATTTCTATCAAGCGTTTTAAAGCGTTGTCTCTGACCTACCAGGCTGGGGTAGATTCTTTGCCTAAAAGCATTTTCTCAAGTGAAGGTGTTAGCGAAGGATTTTTAATTTTATCCCAGAATCGGTCGAGCAGATCGACTTGCCCGTATGGAGTCATTTCGTCGAACTTTTCCAGAAGAAATGTTCTCGTGATGTTGAAGGCGGCGCTCGATGTATCGTCGCGCGGCAAAGATGTAAATACCGTGTAAGCCGTAGCAATCTGACTTTTACCGGCGCGTTTGGATAAGCTGTCCAAAACTTCGACGTAATAAGCTCGGCTAAGCTCCGACGAGTGAGCCTCGCGTTCCTGCCATAATTGCTCGGAGTTTGCAGCTTGGCTCGGTTTCTGTTCGTCTTCAAGCATAATGCGAAGCTCCGACAAGTTTGTTTATCAGCTCGCGGCTCGGCTCGCGATTCAAATCGCGCAGAGCCGTCTCCAGAAGCTTAATCGCCAGTGCCTTATTGCGCGCGATGTCCAATCCTTTCCCCGAATCGAGCCAGGTGACGCCGCCGAATACGGGCGGATGGAGAAAGCGATTGACTTTTTCCACGGTCGACACATCGCCGGTCAGGTAATCCAAATCGCGCTTGTAAATCTGGTGCTGGTTCAAGTTTGTCGCCGAATCCATCAAAGCAGTGATTCTTTTCACTTCCGCTTGCTCTTCGACTTGGCTCATCTCTTTTACTTCGAATTCGATTTCATTCGACGAAAGCGGAACCGGCTGCGACCGCCAAGAAGATTCTTCGGAACCGTAAACTCTTCTCGACGCGACTTTTATTTTATATTTGCCGGGTCGGTCGAAACGCACAAGATCGTTGACGGTGATGTCGATTTTGACTGGAGTTTCAGACAATTTCTCGCGCATACTAACGTCGTCATAGCTGTACAGCCGATTCAGCCTGTATAACCAATCGTAAACGCCGCCGGTCGGCGACACGATCACGTCATCAAAGCGCGGCGAATAATATCTCTCCACCGTGTAGCCCACCTCGGTCGAGGTGTAAGACAAAATCAGCTTAATCGGTTCGCCGATGCGGTAGACGGTTTTTTCGCCGGTGAATGAAATCTGCAATTTTACGTCTTTGGCAGCATCAGCTGCGCCCGTTTGGGCAAACGACTGATCGACACTGAAAAATATGGCGATGAAAAAAAGAGGCAGAAAAATCAATTTCATTTCTTCATCATAAGCTAAAATCGCCCTGCTCAAAAAGACTTTTGGCGAAGTATTGGAAAAATCGGTAATTTATCTTATCCATCCAAAAACTGCTTTGATACTGTCGCCGAATTCATCGAGCATCTCTTCCGTCTTGCAATTTCCAGTTCCACACCGCTAATTAAAAAATCCTTAAGCTATCAATCAGGGTCTCTAATTGAGCCTTCCAACATTAAATTTTTTAGAACAATTATGATGTCCCTGATGCCGGCGAACAGCCGAATAAGGAACGAAAAATAAACGCTTCAAAAAAGGTTTACGATTCCTAAAAAAGATTGATAGAGCGCGAGGTACCTGATGAAAAATACAGCCGAAATAGATAAAGACACAAATCTTCAGTTAAAGACGTTCTCAAACTTCAAAGACTTGTTGGTCGAGCCGGAAAAAGTAGAGAAATATCAGAAATTTATGCCTGACGCTGAGGAACGCATCTTTTCAATGATGTAGAAATAACAGGCGCATCGACACCGAGTTTAGAATAAGCAGGTTGAAACCTGGTCGCAAGTATTAACTTTAAGAATGTGGCTCTTGGTTATCTGCTCGTTAGGTATATTTTCAATCGCTCTTCTCTGCATCTATCAGGGGAAAATTAAGGAAGGGATCGGTTTGATTGGCGGAGGCGGCGGGATAACGGCTGCTTTTAGTGTGATTTTTAAAGCTTTAAAAGGGGAGATGATTCGGTAAAGAAATCTGTTTATGACTGCGGCAAAAATTACGCTTCAAAATATTTAATATGTAAAAATCAAGATTTAACCGTTCAAATGAATGTTTTTAGTCAGGACTTAACTGACAATTGGAGCGTGTCGCTTTAGTCAAATTAAATCCGTTAGTAAGGGAAGAAATTTCATCTTATAAACGGTCTTTATTAACTTTTGTCGGACACTCAATTCTGTCAGATTACATTCTGACTTTTACACTTATTACGCCGCTCTTCGAGAAATATCTTCAAATCGCCAATGCTTTTCACTGTATCGTTAAAAATCGCTTCCCCATTTCGCTGAATAGAAATTCGCGGCAGATCTTAGACGACCAAAATTTTTATCCGGTAAGACTTCCCTTCTACCTGATCGCCGAATTCAAGCTGAGCCGTATCCGAATCGTTTAGAGTGAAACGATTCATTTTCATGATATGGATAATATCTGAACGCTCATACGCAGTAATCATATGGGGCAAATTTTAACACAAATCGCTACGTATTCTCGGACCGTAGCGTCTGCAATTAGCTTGGTGATAATACAAGTTTGGCGTTTTTAGCTTTACTATAAATAATTAGGACAGCGGGTAAGGGCTAGGTAGAAAATGGCGTTGTTTTTCCCTCTTCGGTTTTTTGACGAGCTTTCACTTCTTGAGTGATTTTCAAATTGCTCGATGCGCCCGAACTCCTCAACCGTGTGTGGACGGCTACTTAAAAACGACTCTTTTTTACTTCCTGTTTTCTCGCGCGCGGTGTGATTTAAGCATCTTTCAGAAACCTTTCATCCACAGGCAAACGCCCGTTATAACGGCACTGGCGGAGAAACGGAGACTGCTAGCCGTAGCTCCTTCCCACACCGTACGCTATGTCCCGCCTATATTGCCTAACCGACAATCCCCACACGCTTTGTCATTTGCCGCCTTTTGCTCTTTAACACCATCTTTCCGATTACGTGTTTTGGTTAAATTGACCGGTTTAGCACGATTTGAAATAATGCCGTTGAATGCTAAACCATTATCGGACGCAAGCTATAAATCGTAACTATTCAGGTATGCTGCTAACTTTAGTGGCATCAATGGTTTAAGGCTATCACTTCCCGCTTACGTTTTCAACCTTTCTTGCCTTTTCCGACGAGTTTTTGTAATGTATTCGGCATTCTTCTGTATGAGAGTCGGTATGCACATTACCCGTGGTTTGATCAGCCGTCGCTATGACCAGGGACTCGACTCGATCATTCGACTCGTCGGCGATCTCGAAGCCCGGATTGATGATTTAATGGCATTGCACGTCGCCGCACTGCAACGGCTGATTCAATCGCAGTCCGAACAAATCAAACGTCTGGCGCAAACCATTACTAATAAAGACACGGAACTGATTGAGGTTTACCAACTCAACCGACAGTTGGAGCGGCGGATTCGCGAACTCGAAAGGACGCTTGAAGCCGGCGACTCAAGTGACCCGTCATCCGCCGTCGAGGTTCACCGCGATTCGCATAACTCGAACCAGCCGCCGTCGCTCGATTTGCCTTGGATAAAACCCAAACGCACCAGAAGTCTAAGAAAGTAGTCGGGATTGAAGGTCGGCGGTCAGGTCGGTCACGAGGGCGTAACCTTAGATCAGATCGCCGAGCCGCAGCGGATTATCATTCATCAAACGGACGAGTGCCGACAATGCGGCGCATCGCTGGCTGAGGTTTCCGCGAACAATCTGCACAAAAGACAAGTCTTTGAGATTGAGAACGGCGGCTTATCGGTCATCGAACATCGCCTCGCCGCAAAAATGTGTCCGGCTTGCGGTAATGTATCCAAGGGACAATTCCCTCTTGCCGTCAAAGCTCCGGTGCAGTATGGAACGAGTATTTTGTCCCGCGCTTTATATTTGCATTTATATCAACTGCTGCCGGTCGCCCGCACACAGGAAGCGATGCGCGATTTATTCGGCTGTGATATTTCTCAGGCTTCGATTCAACGCGCCGCCCGTTTCTGTTCCGACAAACTAATCCGCTGCGAACAGCGGATCAAACAGGCGATTCGTGAGTCCGAAGTCATCGGTGCGGATGAAACCGGCATGTAGGATCAACGGCGCGAATGCTTGGGTTCACGTTGCCCGGACTGATATGAGCAATGCCGGCACAGCTTATGCAATGCTCATCTACTGCGGAACCTCGTTTACATCGGCGAAGCGGAACCGCCGCACAAAGAATGGACGGACGCGCTCTCCAAGTTACTTATCGAGATTAAAGTTGCGGTTGACGCAGCACGAAACAATTCGCAAACTGAACTGGAAAGTGATCTACACAACGATTTTCTTGCCCGTTATGACCGGCTCACCACACGGGCGGAAGAAGCCGTGCGCGGCTCACCCTCGCCCAAAGCTGTTGGATTGACGGCACATAACCTATTGAACAGATTCATCAGGACTAAGGCGCAGGTGCTGAGTTTTATGACTGACCTCAAAGTTCCCTTCGACAACAATGGTTCAGAACGCGATTTGCGAATGTTAAAGTTGCAACAGAAAATCGCGGGCTGTTTCCGCACAACCGAAGGCGTGCAAACTTTCTGCCGCGTTCGATCATATCTTTCGTCGGCGAGAAAGCAAGGTCGCAGTCTGCTCGCGGCACTCGAATCTGCCCTGAAAAGCAAGCCAATCGCTTTAACCGGCTGAACTACCTGAATAGTTACTATAAATCTGCATTTGATTTTGGAACGGATACAGATTCATGATGTGGATAATGTCGGAACGCTCGTAGGCAGAAATCATATTCGGTAAATGTCATCACAACAAATACATCCATCTCAGCTGATGTTTCTAAGATAATTCTTTCAAACCGCAGGTTAAACAAGCAGTCACCGATTAGAAAAAGCGAGGTTCAAGAGCTCAGGCTGCATATCTTTCAACCGCAGGCGCAGATACGGCAGACCTTTCGGCAATAGAACTTTTGAATGCAAAGACCAAGGGCAGGCGTAGTTTACCGGAGTTTTGTTGTTTTCTCACGAGCAGATTCCGCCCGTAGAGTCCCCACTCGGTCTTTCGCTCGCTATCGTTGGACATTTGCTCACGCCGTAAGTCTCGAATTTTTGCGCCATGTAACTCCAGCCCGACTCACCATTGACCAATTTGCTGAAACTTCTATTGGACAAAACCACTCCGTCGGCAAAAAGGTATTCGAAGGATTTACTCGTGTGTCCCAGATAGACGGAGTTGTCGCTTTTGAAGATCGTCCCGATGTGACCGGGAAAGGTGATGTTGCCCGAGGTGTCGGTTTTCGGCGTGTCGTCGCTTCAAACGTCAGAATGCCGCAGTAACCTCAATGCGCGAACGCGGACGAGGAAACAACTTTCGGCATTGAACTTCAAAACGTCTCCAAGCGCGAACCGCTGGAGAAGCAAACAGTCTTTGGCACATGCCGAACCGAACACATTCGGAATCGTGTTTTTGTGCTGCGCCGTGCCGAAAACGGCAACGCCAGCTAATTCCCCGCTCCGGAATATTTCATAGCAAAACGCTCGGTGGACGGAAAACTGCCAAGGTGATGGTTTTTAATAATCCACTCGGCGGCTAATTTGACCGAGATTCTCTTTACTTCGTGGCAACGCGGATTAAAGAAGATTTGCTTTTGTAGAAAAACGACTCCGCGCTCGCGCCAGCACTCTCGTAAAATCAACTTCCATTTTTTATAAAAATAAACCCCGGCAGGACCATCGCTAGTGTAAAATCAGGCGACATTGTTGGATAGCTTTGGCAATTGTTCCGAGTTGAAATACTCGCCTACTCTC
>CAXTMQ010000151.1:0-10985 GCA_964245305.1 uncultured Pyrinomonadaceae bacterium | reverse complement strand
AACGCGATCAACGAACTCGAAATGTGGCAAGCCGATTCGTTCGATCCCGCGCGGATCGATCTCGAACTCGGTTGGGCGGAACGAATCGGGATGAACACGATGCGCGTTTATCTGCACGATTTGCTGTGGAAACAAGATTCGGCAGGTTTCACAAAGCGTTTGGATCAATTTTTGACCATCGCCGACAAACATAAAATCAAACCGGTTTTAGTAATTTTCGATTCGTGCTGGGATCCGTATCCCGAACTCGGTCGCCAGCGCGCGCCGCGTCCGGGAATTCATAATTCCGGTTGGGTGCAATCGCCCGGCGCACTCGGTCTGACCGATCCGTTGCAGTATCCGCGTCTTGAAGAATATGTCAAAGGTTTGGTCGGCGCGTTCAAAAACGACAAACGCATTTTGGCGTGGGACATTTGGAATGAACCCGATAACACGAACGGCAGTTCCTACGGTTCGAGCGAGCCGATCAACAAAGTCGAATTAGTCAACAAACTTCTCCCGCAGGCGTTCGCGTGGGCGCGGCTCGCAAATCCGTCGCAGCCTTTGACGAGCGGCGTTTGGAAAGGCGATTATTCGGCGGACGACAAACTCGACGCGACGCAAAAAATCCAACTTGAAAATTCCGACATCATCACGTTTCACAATTACGACGACGGCACGGAATTTGAAAAACGCATCAACTGGCTGAAGCGCTACAACCGCCCGATTCTCTGCACCGAATATATGGCGCGCGGCAACAATTCAACGTTTCAGAACACGCTGCCCGTCGCCAAAAAATACAAAGTCGCGGCGATTAATTGGGGCTTGGTCGGCGGCAAATCGCAGACTTTTCTGCCGTGGGATTCGTGGCAGAATCCGTATGTCGGGCGCGAGCCGAAAATCTGGTTTCACGAAGTTTTCCGCATTGACGGCACGCCGTATATGCAGGACGAAGTTGATTTGATTATGGAAATGACCGGCAAAAAAGCGATGACGGCGGCGAAATAAACTTTTTTTCGATACGAATGAAATTGGTATGCGTTCTAGGTGGAAAATTTTGCGCTGTGATGATTTTTATTTTAATCGTCGCCGCCAATTTAACCGCGCAGTCGAGAAAAATAAATAAGTCGAAAACATTCACTAATCCGCTCATCACCACACAGGATTCGGCTGACCCGTGGATGTTTTATCATCGCGGATTTTATTATCTGACGGCGACGTTCGATCCTGAAGGCGGCGTTTGGCTTTGGCGTTCAAAAACGCTTCGAGAGTTTGATCAAGCGGAACGCAAAAAGATTTACGACGCGCCGAAAACCGGCTTGCGAAGCAAGCAAATTTGGGCTCCCGAAATTCATCGCGTCGGAACGCGTTGGTATTTGTATTTTACCGCGTCGGACGGAGTGGACGAAAATCATCGTATTTATGCTGCGGAAAGTCGGGCGGACGATCCTTGGAGCGAATACGATTTTAAGGGAAAAGTTTTTGATAAAGAATCGGACGGCTGGGCGATTGACGCGACAATTTTTTCCGACGCAAAAGGCAATTTTTTTATGCTCTGGTGCGGTCACGTTCCAGACAACGGCAACGGCATCTACATCGCGCCGATGCAAAACGCCTGGACGCTTTCGGGAAAAAGAGTTTTGATTTCGCAGGCTGATTTTGATTGGGAAAAGGCGCGCTATCCGATTAATGAAGCACCGGAAATTTTGCAAAAGAACGGCAGAACTTTTTTGATTTATTCGGCGAGCGATACGGGAACGCCCGATTACGCGCTCGGAATGCTCGCGCTTGAAAAAGACAACAATCCGCTTGACGAGCGGGACTGGAAAAAATCTCCGAAACCGGTTTTCGCGCAAGTCAAAAATGCGCACGGTGCGGTTTATGGTCCCGGACACAACGGTTTTTTCAAATCGCCCGACGGCAAAGAAGATTGGATCGTTTATCACGGCAAAGAATCCGCCGAATATACGTATCGCGGCAGACGCGCCAGAGCGCAAAAATTCTTTTGGAACGCTGACGGGATGCCAGATTTTAAAAGCCCGATTCCGGCAAGCGAGCCGGTTGAAAAGCCGTCGGGCGAAAAATGATTTTTTAGTTTGAAAGAGGAAAAAATTATGAAAATCACAAAATTAACCGGCAGCGCAATGTTAATTTTCATCGGCGCATTTTTTATCCACGCGCAGGAAACGGCGACGAAACCGGCAACGCCTGCGCCCGCATTAGCTGAAGTAAAAGAAGAATTTGACGGCGATGCGCTCGACCAAAAAAAGTGGGAGCAGTATTCGTTGAACGGTGTCGGAAAGGTCAAAGTCGAAAAGGGTAAACTGATAACGAGCGGCGGGAACGAATCGCGGGCGGGCATCCGCACGACGACGACTTTTACGGGCGAGCGATTTTTAGTCACCGCGAAAATCGCCAAAATCGCCGCCGGTTTTAGCGGCGACTCGGGAAATTTGCCGACGGGCAACGCGATTTTGTCGGTAATGTTCGACAACACGGGCGTTAATCGGCTCGAATGGCTGATGACGACTGAAGGACGTTTTGAAGCGTGGCTGATGCGCGACGGCAAAAGCGAACGGCTCGACGCGAACAATCTCGGCACGAAGGAAAAATCGCCGACGCTCGGCATCGGGCGGCGCGGCGACGATTATTTTTTTATGCTCAACGGCGAAGTCGGCTTGCAGAAAAAAATCAAAAATATGCCGCAGAATTTTCGCGTGATGCTTTACGGTTTCGGCACGTCGAAAGACGAATGGGAATCAATCAGCATCGTTACGCCCGAACAGAAATAATTTGAACGATTTGAAAGACGGCGAAGTTTGCGCGGATAATTGAGTTATGAATATTAAAAAGGTCGCCGAACACGCGCAGGTTTCGACTGCGACGGTTTCGCGGCTGTTAAATAAAACTTCATACATCAGCCCGGAAACGGCGCAAAAAGTCTGGTCGGCGATTGAAGAACTCGGCTATTACCCGAACATCAACGCGCGCGGGTTGGCATCGGGGCGCAGTCTTCTGCTCGGCTTGATCGTCTCGGATATTGTCAATCCGTTTTTTCCCGAACTCGTCAAAAGTTTTGAAGAATACGCGGTTGAAAAAGGTTTTGAAGTGATTACGGCGAATACCAATTACGATCCCGAGCGAACCGCGATGCGCGTCAGAAGTTTGATCGAGCGGCGCGTGGACGGCGTGGCGGTGATGACTTCGGAAATGGATCAATCTTTGATTGACGAGCTTTCGACGCGCGGAATTCCGATTGCGTTTTTGGACACGGGCGAGATTCAGGAAAACATCAGCAATATTCGGATTGATTACGAACAGGGCATCAGCGAAGCGGTTAATCATCTGCTCGAACTCGGACACCGGCGCATCGGTTTTATCAGCGGTCCGATTGATTTGAAATCGTCGAAAATTCGCCGCTCGGCGTTTCTGAAATTTCTGCGACAGCAGGGCATTATCGAGAAAAAAGAAGTAATCGTCGCGGGCGATCATAAAATCAGCGGCGGCAGACGAGCGATGCGGCAGCTGCTCGAATTAAAAGATCGTCCGACGGCGGTTCTCGCGTCGAACGATTTAACCGCCATTGGCGCACTGCAAGAACTCAGAACGCGCGGATTGCACGTTCCGGCGGACATTTCCCTGATTGGTTTTGACGACATCGCGCTTGCCGAATCAATTGATCCGCCTTTGACGACCGTCAATGTTTCGCGCGAATTGGTCGCCGAAGCCGCCTTCAATTCGCTTTTTGAATTAATCAGCGGCGCGACGGAAATCGGCAGGGAAATGCTGGTTGAAACGAGACTCGTCGTCCGCGAATCAACGGCGCGGCTGACAGGAAGAAAAATGGAAAAAACGAAACGAATCTCATAATGAACCCGACCGAAAAAACGATTTTGACCGAACGGCTGACGAATCGCTTTCACGAATTCTGGAGCGACGAACAACCGCGGTTTTTTCGCGCTCCGGGCAGAGTCAATCTGATCGGCGAACACACGGATTATAACGACGGATTCGTGCTGCCGATTGCGCTCAATTATCAAACCGTCGTCGCCGCGCATCCGCGCCCGGATGAGCAAATCAACGCTTTTTCGCTGAATTACAACGAATTGAAATCGTTCCGTTTCGCGGACGAACCGCGCCGCGCAACGAACGAGTGGATTAATTATGTCGAAGGCATCGGGCGGGTTTTGCGCGAGCGCGGTTATAAAATCGGCGGCGCGAATCTTTTGATTCATTCAGACGTGCCGGTCGGCGCGGGGCTTTCGTCTTCGGCGGCGATTGAAATCGCGGTCGGTTTAGCTCTGACGAGCGTCAGCAACATTGAAATCGAATCGCTGCAATTAGTACTCGCCGGACAACGCGCCGAACACGAATTCGTCGGCGCGAAAAGCGGCATAATGGATCAATTCGTCGTTACTTTCGGACGCGCCGGACACGCGCTCTTGATTGACTGCCGCGCCCTCGAATCCGAAGCAATTCCACTCAATTTAGACGACTGCGAAATTATCGTCTGCAATTCCGGCGTGAAACATTCGCTCGCTGGTAGCGAATACAACACGCGCCGCGCCGAATGCGAGCAAGGCGTTGAATTACTGCGCCAATTTCTACCCGAAATTACCGCTTTGCGCGATGTCGGACTTGATGAATTTGATTGTTACGCGGAGCGTTTGCCCGATGTCGTTCGCCGCCGCTGTCGGCATATCGTCACGGAAAACGCCAGAACGCTTGCCGCCGCCGAAGCATTTAAAAACGGCGACCTCGAAACGGTCGGAAGATTGATGAGCGAATCGCACCGCAGTATGCGCGACAATTTTGAAATAAGTTGCGCGGAACTCGACACGCTCGTCGCGCTCGCCGAACGATTCGTCGGCGTGCGCGGCTCGCGGATGACCGGCGGCGGCTTCGGCGGCTGCACGATTAATTTAGTAAAGCAAACGCGCGGCGACGCATTTATCGAATTTATCGAGAGCGAATATAAACGCGCGACCAATCGCCGCGCCGAAATTTTTCGCGTTCAAGCCGGCGACGGCGCGAGCGAAATCGCTGCCGCCGACGATGCGGGCGTGTGAATTCCAAATTCCAGATTCCAGATTCCAAATTTCAGATTATGAAAATGAAAAGACGAGATTTTTTGAAGACGGCGACGGGCGGCGCGGCGGCGTTGGCTTTGCTCGGCAAAGGCAGTTTGGCGCAGACTTCGCGGGCGGGCGCGGCGCGAATCGAGATTATGCTCGACGAAAAAATCGGCGCGGTTACGCCGCATCTTTACGGTCATTTCGTCGAACATCTCGGCGGCGTGGTGTATGACGGAATCTGGGTCGGTGAGAAGTCGAAAATCAAAAATTACAACGGCATTCGCGCCGATTTGGTGGACGCGCTGAAACGAATCAAAGCACCGAACGCGCGTTATCCGGGCGGCTGTTTTGCCGATTCATACAACTGGCGCGACGGCGTAGGCGCGAGAAATTCGCGCCCGACGCGAACGAATTTTTGGAATAACGACGCGGTGATGAAGCAAAAAGCCGATTCGCCCGCGCGTTTTGAACCGAACACGTTCGGCACGAACGAATTCGTCAAATTTACGCAGTTGATTGGCGCGAAACCGTATCTCGCCGCCAACTTGCGCGGCTTGGGCGCGAACGATTTTTACGAATGGGTCGAATACTGCAATTCACCGGCGGGCGCGACTTCCGGCGCGAAGATGCGGGCGACCGGCGAACTCGGCAGCCGCGAGCCGTTCGGCGTGGAATTCTGGGGTGTGGGCAACGAAGCGTGGGGCTGCGGCGGCGATTTTCTGCCCGATGAATACGCCGCCGAATTTCGCCGCTTTACGTCAAGCGTTCCTGGTTACGGCGTGCCTCTGAAATTTATCGCCTCCGGCGCGAACGGCGAGGATTACAGTTGGACGCGCGGATTTTTCTCGAAAATTGCCGAAAAAGCACCGTGGCTGTTCGACCGGATTTTCGGCTGGGCGATTCATCATTACAGTTGGAACGCTTCGGGCGGGCGCACTTTCGATTGGGTCGAAGGCAAATCCGACGCGGTTAATTTCACCGACGAACAGCATTACAATTTATTGCAGGAAGCCAACAAAATGGACAATCTTCTGCGCGAACACTGGCGCGTGATGGGTGAATTCGACCGCAGCCGGCGCACGAAATTCGTCGTTGACGAATGGGGTTCGTGGCATCGATCGGGAACCGAAGTCGGCGACAAATACGCCTACAGCCAGCAGATCACGATGCGCGACGCGCTCGTTTCCGGCTTGACACTCGATACGTTCATTCGCCACGCTGATAAAATCGTGATGGCGAACGCCGCGCAGTTAGTAAATTGTCTGCATTCGCTTTTTCTGGCGGCGGAAAATAATTTTACGGTTACGCCGAACTATCACGTTTTTGAATTGCATCTGCCGCACCAAAACGCAACTGCTGTGCGTTCGGAATTTTTCGCCGAACCGATTGCCTATTCGCGCAATAATCAGCCGTCAACGCTCGTCGGTCTGGCAGGCGCGGCTTCAATTAGCGGCAGAACTTTAACGCTGACCGTTTCCAACCAGCATATCTCCGAAGCCATCGAAGCCGAAATAAATTTGCGCGGCGCGAAAGTTTCCGGCGGCGCGGCGCGAATTTTATCCGGCGACATTCACGCGCACAACACATTTGAAAATCCGAACGCCGTCCAGCCGCGCGACGAAAAATTCGATACATCGTCAACGATCAAATACACTTTCAAACCGTCGTCGGTGACGCGCTTGCAAATGAATTTGATTTAGAGAATTTAAGGAAATCGTCCACAGATGAATACGAATGAACACAGATTTGGAAACGAACGATGTCTGCCGGATGTCGGATGCCGGATGCCGATTTTGATTCCAAATCAGCAATCGCAAATCGCAAATCGCAAATCGCAAATCCGAAAAATGTCCGCGTTCATCCGCGTTCATCTGTGGCTGATAATTCTTCTTGCGCCGACGTTCGCGCAGACTTACAAAAATCCCGTAATTCCCGGCGATTTTCCCGATCCGTCGGTGATTCGCGTCGGCGAAGATTTTTACGCGACGGCGACGACCGGCGATTGGTCGCCGACGTTCCCGATTCTGCATTCGACGGATTTGGTGAACTGGAAAATCGTCGGCGCGGTTTTCGACAAGAAACCCGCATGGGCAAAAGAAGACTTTTGGGCACCGGAAATTATTCATGATAAAGATAAATTTTACGTTTTCTACACGGCGCGGCGCGACGAGGGAAAAAATAAAAAAGGAACTTTGTGCGTCGCCGTCGCCGTGTCCGACAAACCCGACCGTGACTTTCAAGACAAGGGAACTTTAGTTTGTCAGGAAACCGGCTCAATTGATCCGTTTTTTATCCGCGACGAAAACGGCAAGCCGTTTTTAGTCTGGAAAGAAGACGGCAACGACCGCGGGCAGCCGACGTGGCTTTACGCGCAGCCGCTAGACGAAAATTTGACGAAGATCGTCGGCAAACCGTCGAAACTTTTTCGCAACACTGACGCTTGGGAAAAAAATGTCGTCGAAGGTTCTTACATTTTACGCCGCGACGGTTGGTTTTATCATTTTTATTCGGGCAGTTCCTGCTGTGGTCGCGCCTGCAATTACGCGCTCGGCGTGGCGCGTTCCAAAACGCTTTTGGGTAAATGGGAAAAAAGTCCGGCAAATCCGATTTTGAAGGAAAACGAAACGTGGCAGTGTCCCGGACACGGTTCAATCGTCACGATTGAAGACGGACGCGCATTTTTGCTTTATCACGCTTACGGTAAAATTGCGGGCAGTTTTACCGTCGGACGACAGGCTCTGCTCGACGAAGTAAAATTCGCCGACGGTTGGGCGACAATCAACGGCGGGCATGGACCTTCGGCAAATGCCGCCGCGCCGTTTGCAAACACAAAACAGCAATCAATCTTCGCAAATTCGAGCGACGAATTTAACGAAAACATAATTGCGCCGATTTGGAATTGGTCAATGACGCAGAATCGAAGGACGCGGATTTCCGACGGTTTCCTCGATCTCGCGCCGACCGCCGAAATTCTCAATGCGGAAAAAATGCCCGAAATCGTCGCCGCCGAACGAACCGTTTCAGGCGACTACGAAGCGACGACGCGCATTGATATTTCCCGCCTAAAATCCGACGAATTCGCCGGGCTTTCCGTCTACAGCTGGCGCGGCAATGCCGTCGGCGCGAGCGTCGGCGATGGAAAAATTTTCGTCTGGCGGCGTGAAGACCGGAAGCAGAATGAAGCAGCAAAAGTTGATTTGCCGCCGAACATAAAACAAATCTTTTTCAAAACCGAAGTCAAAGGCGGCGAGAGTTTTCAATTTTTTTACAGCTTTGACGGCGCGGACTGGAAAATGCTCGGCGAAAAAATCAACGGCAGTTACGTTGAAGGCGCACGCGTCGCTCTGTTTTACAACGGCAAAAATCTTTCGCCGGGCGCGCGTTTCGATTGGATCAGAGTCGCAGCGAAATAGTTTTCCGCGAACAAAATTTCCAGGCGGTGCGAAAATTTTTGCAGACGAAAAACGATGCGAAAACAATTTGCCGAATAACAAAATTCGCGGCGAAAAATCCGACGGCGATTTCGGGCAAGTAATGCGATGAAATTAAAAATCTGTTTATTACTGACGTTTTTTTTATCGGGGTTTCAAATTCTTCGCGCCCAGAATCCGACTTTGATCGAGCAATTATACCGCTTGGATTATTTGCCGACGTTTAAGCAATCAATCAAAATCGCGTCGTTTTCGAGCTATGACCGAAAGGGCGGAAACGACGACGGTTTCGCCGGAACTTATTCGTTCGTTTGCAAAGAAGCGGATGGTTTGATCATCGCGGAAATGAGCGGTCCGGGCGTGGTAACGCGCATTTGGACACCGACATCGAGCGACGATGTGATCGAATTTTATTTCGACGGCGAAACCGCGCCGCGCATCAGCGAGAAATTTTCCGATCTTTTCAGCGGCAAAGTTTTCCCATTTCTCGCGCCAATTTCGGGCATCGGTGCGGGCGGATTTTACACTTATCTGCCGATTGAATATCGAAAATCGCTGAAGATAAAAGTCAAAGCGAATAATTTTAATTTTTATCAAATCAATTACGCGACGTTTGCGCCCGACGCGCAAATCGAATCCTACGATCCGAACGCCGCGCCGAAATTTAAGGAAGATTTGGCGCGGGCGCAAAAATTCATCAATTCGAGCGGAGCGGATTTGAGCGGCTACGGCACGCCGAATCCGGCAAGCATCAAGACGAAAAATTTTACGGGCGAACTCACGGCGGGAAAATCTCTCACGCTGTTTGAATCGAAAAAAGGCGGCAGAATCGTCGGTTTGAAAATTTCGCCCGCGAATTTGCTGGCGGATAAAGAGCGCGACATCGTTTTGAAAATTTATTACGAAGGCGAAAACGCTCCGTCAGTTAATGTTCCGGTCGGCGATTTTTTCGGCGCGCCGGCGATGAAATCCGTGCTGGTCGGAACGGCGGATAACGCCGACTACACATACCTTCCGATGCCGTTTGAAAAAGCGATAAAAATCGAATTGTCGAACGAAAAAACGAGCGGCGCGGTCGAGGTCAGCGCGGAAATAAAATTTACCGACGAACCGCTGCGTAAAACCGAAGGAAAACTTTACGCCGTCTGGCATCGGGAAAATCTGACGACGGAAGGCAAGCCTTATACGTTTCTGGAAACGAGCGGGCGCGGTCATCTAATCGGCGTGATTTTGCAAGCGGGCGCGAACCGCGTGGTGTTCAAAATCGTCGGGAAAAACGAACAGTCGAGCGGGCTTGGTTTTGACGTTTATCGAATAATTTTCGAGAAAGCGGATTAATGAGAAATACGAACGGGAAAAGCAAAATTTCGACTTTGAAAATCGCCGCCAAACAATCGGCGTTAGTTTTGCTTTGTCTTATTTTCATCAGTCAAAATTTCGCCTTCGCGCAAACAAAATATATTTCATACGTTGATCCGTTCGTCGGCGTTGACCGTGACGGCAACACCGTTCCGGGCGTGGCAGTGCCGTTCGGTTTCGCCAATCCGAGTCCCGACTGCATACCGAATCCGAGCTTTCGTTTCGACACTTCCGGCTATGAATCCGACAAACCGATCATCGGATTTTCTCAAACGCACGTTTCGGGAACGGGCGGCGAAAGTAAATACGGAAATTTTCGCATCACGCCGCAGACGGGCGAAATAAATTTAAAGGATTTTTCGTCGCCGAAAACGGACGAACGCGCCGAAGCTGGATATTATACGGTCGTTTTGATTAAGCCGAACGTCCGCGCCGAATTGACGACGACGCGGATGGTCGCTGTGCATCGCTATACTTTTCCGAAAACCGATAAGGCGCAGATTTTGATTGATACCGGCTCGATAATTTTTACGGGCGGCGGCGCGGGCAGACGGCAGCGACCGATTTCGACCCAGACGCGCATCGTCGCGCCGAATCGCATCGAAGGCAGGGGAAATTTCGTCGGCGGCTGGAATCCTTCGCCGTATACACTGCATTTTTCAGCCGAGTTTTCGCGCGACTTTAAATCGTTCGGCGCGTGGCGCGATCAGGAAATTTATCCGAACCAAAAAACCGTCACGGGCGAGCAGACAAGCGCGGGCGCGTATGCGACTTTCGATACGACGGCGAATCAAATCGTCGAAATAAAAATCGCCGTGTCGTTCGTCAGCGCGGGAAAGGCGCGGCAAAATATCAAAGACGAAATCGCGGGCGCGAACTTCGACGAAATTCGTCGCCGCGCCGGAAATTTGTGGGAAAACGCGCTCTCGAAAATTCAAGTTGAAGGCGGAACGAATGAGCAGAAACAAATTTTCTACACCGCGCTTTACCGTTCGGAATACATGCCGCACGACGTTTCGGGCGAAAAAATTATTATCAATTCCGACGCGCCACATTACGCCGATTTCTACGCGATCTGGGACACGTTTCGCACCGTTCATCCGCTTCTGACTTTGATCGAGCCGACGCGCCAGCGCGATAT
>CAXTMQ010000150.1:0-10998 GCA_964245305.1 uncultured Pyrinomonadaceae bacterium | reverse complement strand
CCGGCGGCGATTCCCGCGCCGCCGCGATTGGTCGTCGCCGTTCCTGACAAGACATTATTGGTAATCGTCGTTTTGTTGATCGTCGCGCTGCCCGCAAACGAGGCAACGAAAACGCCGCCGCCCTGCGCGACACCAGCCGCTCCCGTGCCGGAAGTATTGGCGTTGACGATGCTCGACTGACCCAGCGTCAATGAAGTCGTGCCGCCGGTGCTGCCGTTGAAACTGAGTCCGCCGCCGATGCTGAACGCCGAATTATTGGCAATGGTCGTGCCGCTGATCTGAAGCGCGCTGCCCGAATTGCTGGTTTGACCGAAGAAAATTCCGCCGCCGATGTTGGTCTGCGCCGTGTTGTTGTTAACGGTCGAGTTCGTGATGTTGACGTTGTAGGTGAAACCGCCGATGATTGACAAGCCGCCGCCGTCAGCCGGAATCGTGATGCCGCCCGATGTCGGATTTCTGCTCGTATTGTTCGAGATGGTCACGCCCGTCATCGTTACCGTGCCGCTGGTCGTCGAATTCGTATCGAGGTCAATGCCGCCGCCCGGTCCGGTCGTGGCGGAATTGTTATCGAAAGTCGAGTTCGTGATCGTCAAAGTCCCGCCCGCGTTCGTGTTGCACCAATCCAATCCGCCGCCGGTATAGCTGAAATCAGCCGAACCGTTCGGCTGCGTGTTGCGTCCGTATCTGACGGTCAAACCCGTAAAACTGGTGTTGACGACCGATGTGCAGATCGGATTGCTGGCGAAAACTTTGTCTATTCCGTTAGTGTTATTCGTTCCGCCCTGGATAAAGGTCGTCGCCTGTCCCGCTCCGGTAATCGTCAAATCCTGGGTGATGTCGAGATCGCCCGTCCCGTTACCGTCATCGTTATTATTCGTTCCGGCTGCGCCGGTGTTGGCAATGGCTAAAGTATAAGTTCCGGCGGGAACATTGATCGTATCCGCGCCCGCCGCCGCGTTCGCTTTGGTAATCGCGCCGCGCAGACTGCAATCGTTTGCCGCTGCCGTGCAAGCCTGTGCCGCCGCGATATTTGTATCATCCGTGCGGTCAACGTCATAAACCGCCGTCGGCGCAGCCGTGATGAACGTCGGCTCGATCTTTCCGTTCTGCAAGACAACCAAGCCGGGACGCGCGAAAATATTTAAATGCATCGAAAGCATCGCCGCCGGCTGGTTTTGCGCTTCGAGCGTGTAAACCGAGCGAACGCCGTCGCCGAAGGAGACGATTTCATCGCCTGATTTCTCCGGTTCAGGCGACGAAAGAATTTTTATTTCGCGCGTTTCGGCGTTGAGAAAAAGAATGTCGTCGGTATTGCGCCCTGAAAGATTCGCCTTCAACAGAACCGGCGCGCTGTCATTATTTATTTGTCGGTACCCCGAAACCGCGATATTCGCGCTGTCGTCAATCGTCCAATTTTCCGACGCGCCCGACTGCCAAATTATTTGTTTCGCGCCGATTTTGCCGTTTTGCTTGGCGATAAACTGCGCGGCTCGATTCGCCTGCGCTTCACGAATCGAAAACGGTCGCTCGTCGAGTTCGCCGCGTCTGGCGGTGCTTACTGTTCCGTCCGCCGCGAGCAGAGCCATCTCCATTTTGCCCGCGCGGTCGGCGATAAAATCGCCGATTACCAACGCCTGCGGCACGAACGGCAGATCAATTTTTTCGAGCCGCGCCGCGCGGTCGGCAATTTTCAAATCCCGACCGCGCCCATGCAAAATCGAAACGCCTGCGCTGGTCAAGATCGCCGCATCCGCAAACATATCGTCGTCCAATTTTCCCAGATCGAGCGAAACCGCCGGAGCGTCCAGTTGATAATTCGCCGCCGCGCCGAAGATGCCGCTTTCCGCGTTTGCAAATACGAGCAGGGACGCGCCCGCGCCGTTTTCGATGCCGACGAGCAAATCCGCGCGGTTGTCGGAAGCGTCAATTTCGCCCGCTTTCAAAGCCGTGACATTGCCCGCCAGATCAATCGCCCGCGCCGCTTCAAAGCCGCCCGTTTTTCCTCTGCCGGCGAGAAAATATATTTGCGAGCCGCCGCGCGTCGCCGTCACGACATCGAGATTGCCGTCGCGGTCAAAATCGCCCGTCGCCAGAAAATCCGGCGCGGACGGAACGCCGAAGCTCTCCGCGTTGGCGAGAAACGGGTCGGGGAAACGCCCTTCTTTGAGCAGCGCGATTGATTCTTCGCTCGACGGCGCGAACGCTTCCGGGTTGCCTTTATGAAAAGTCAAGACACCGCCTTCCGCCGACGCATAAACCGTTACCAAATCGGGATAACCGTCCGCATCGAAATCATTCGACGCGAGCGCGAGCGGCTGATTCCGTCCGCTTCTCAACTGTTCCGACGAATAATCAACGCTCTGGTAAACGGTCGCCAAATCGCGTCCCGGACGCAGATTAATCGCCGGAGAATTTTGACTTTTTAGTTTAACCGAATCCGTTGAGTTATCCTTCTCGCCGCTCGATGCGGACGCGCCGAAACGAATAAAGCCGGTGATGAATAAAATGATTAAAACAAACAAAAAGAGAGTCTTTTGGACGGAATTGCCAATACGCGGATTTTTCATTTTTATCTCCTGTAATGTTTCTGCTCTATGAGCAGTTAGTTAAATTTTTTGAGCGTGAAACAGCAGAACAAAACGGGAGCAACTGAAACAAACGAGCCGAAGGCTCGCTAACGCCTGTTTCACAAATAATAACGACTTGCCGCTTTAATTACGCGGCGGAAAAATCCCGACTAAAGCGATAATGAAACTGACCGCTAAATACGGCGGCATATTATTATGCGAGCCGCTGCCGCCCGCCGGACTGAGCGCATTCGGACTCATCGAAGCGTTTCCCGAAGTCGCGTAAATTGTGTCGGGCGTACGCCCGCTGCCGGAAGCCGACCAGATCGCGTTAGCCGGACTCGGCGAATCGCCTAAGCCGCCGCTGGCGTTAGCGGTATGCGAATGCGCCGCCATTTCCGCCGTTGATAAAGTAACATTCGTTACACCGCCTACCTCGCCCAAAACACGCTGCGATAATCCCGGACCTTGCCCCGCGCCGATAGCCGCGCTGCCCTGCAAATTCGGCAGTCCGAAAGTCGTTCGTCCGTCGCCGCCATAGGTTACCCCCAATATTGAAAACAGCGCGGTATTTTGCCTGATTTGCAATAATTGACCGTTGCAAAGCGCATGTCCTTTCGGCGCGAAATTACCGCCGAACATTCTTATTTCACCGACAAATGGCGAACTCATAGAAGACCTCCTAAATTATTTAAGCCTCGCTTCTTAATTGCGTGGCGGAAAAATGCCGCTTAAAGCGATGCAGATATTTAACACGAGATACGGCGAGCGATTTTCGTGACCTTGATTTCCGCCGTTTGCGGCAACCGCGTTGCCCGACATCGTGCCGCCCGCATTAGTCGCATAGCCGCCGTTCGCCGCTGCCCAAAAATTATTGATGGGCGTATTGGCATTCGGCGCGCCGTTGCTGCCGAGCGGCGCGTGCGTGTGCTGTGGAATTTCCTGAACCGTCAGTGTATGCAATTCTTCGCCTGCTTTTTGACCGAGCGGCACTGAGCCGCCATAAACGGGACTGCCCCAATGAAGCGGAACGCGACCTCGAAAATCGGGCAAGCCGAAAGTTGTTTGTCCATTGCCGCCGTAGTTTGTTCCGAGTATTGCATAAAGTGCTTGATTTTGATTAATCGGCAGTTGTTGCCCGCTGCATAACGCCCAGCCTTTCGGCGCGTAGTCGAATGCGAAAATCTTTATTTCGCCAATATATGGTGTTGCCATAAATATTTCTCCTGAATTATTGAAACCGCTTAACCCGACCGATTATATGAATTTATTGCTAATTGCGCGGCGGATAAATACCGTAGAGCGAGATTATGTAGTTGATACACTGAAACGGCAGCATATTTTCGTGCGGTGTGCTGCCGCCGCTGCCGCCGATAGCATTTTGGTTCATTGTGCCGGTTGACGCGCCGGACGAATAGCGACTGTTGCCGCTTGACGGCTGCGCCCAGGCAACGACATTTCCGGCGGGCGCGCCGCTGTTGCCGTTTGACGGCAGTGCCATCGCTTGATGATTGTGCGACGGAAGCGTGGCAATTGATAATGTTACCTCTTCAAGACCGCCCGTTTGACCGATGACGTATGTTTGAAGTCCCTGTCCGGTTCCCATCCCGACCGGTATGCGACTGCGTAAATCGGGCAGATTAAAAAAATTTACTCCGTCGCCGCCGTAAGTCGTGCCGATAAGATTGTAGAGCGTATCGTTTTGGGAAATCGACATTTGACTTCCATTGCAAAAAGCCCAGCCGGCAATAGCGAAATTACCGCCGAACATAATTATTTCTCCGACAAAAGGTGAACTCATAAAATGCCTCCTCGAAAAATTTCTTACTCGTAAAACAATTGTGTCGAAAGACACTCCGGGCTTTACGTTCGGAAAATTTCCGGCGTTAAAAATTTGAATTTTAAAAGAATGGCGCGAACGATTCCGCTGAATTAAATTGCGGGAAATATTCAGGACAAATTATTTTCTTCAACGAATGTTATTTATCGCGTCTTAAACAGGATAATACTTCTGTCGCATTCTAAATTATTATTTTCGATTATGCAAGCAGCTTGTTAAAAACCGCCTCGAAAAAAAGTCCGTTCTCGTTTTTTTTGACCGGAACGAGAAAAAGCGTCATCTCGCCGAGCGCGGCGTGTTTGACACGGAATAACTGCTGAAACGCCGGTGCGTCGTTTGCCGTCGTGCGAAACAGAAGCGAGAAACATTCCTGTATCTTGTTTGAAACAACGGTTTTAATCTCAACGAGCGTCATTTCAAAACTTGTTCCTTCTTTGGTCTCGGCTTGAAAATTCGTGTCGCTCTGTTCGGCGAAACTTTCTTTGGTCGGCAGTGTTTCCATAAAATGATTTTTTAAGATTCTCCTTTCAAATTTTACGCGGCGGTTTCGTTTTCGATTGCCATTCCAAAAACAAATAAACGCCGGTATCGTCAATCTGCTTGAAACCCAACCGCTCATAGAGACGCAGCGCGGCATTGTTAAATTTAATCGCGTAAAGACGCAGAGGCTTTCCGCTTCGTTCGCTTTCGTCGCGCAATTTTCCGAGCAGAATCGTGCCGATTCCGCGATTGCAAAATTCCGGCATTAAAACCAAATCAACCAGCAGAATTTCTTCTTCGGCGCGGTCAACGTATTGCCTGCCGACGGCTCTGTTTTCGACCGTAATGATTTCGTGTTCGGCGGCGGGATAAAATTTTTCGTAGTGAGTTTTCTGCGCGTTAAACTGCATCTGCAGAAACTGCTCGCGCTGTTCGGGCGGAAAATTGGCGGCGTTCATTTCCTCTTCGCGCGTCGTGCAGTAAAGCCGATACAAAAATTCCGTATCGTCAACGGTCGCCAATCGCAAATCGAACGTCGCATTTAATTTTTCGGTCGCTTCCATCGGCAGTTTGATTTCGGTGAAACTAAAATAACAGAAAAAAGATTTTTGTAAAACGTCCCACGCTTGAAACTTTCGAGAAAGCCGCTGCGGATAAAATCTATCAGCTATCAATTATCAACTATTCCGAAAGGAAACTTTCTCCGTTCAAATTTCAGAAATCCGAATTGATTTTGAATTGCCGGCACGATTAACTTATTCGACGAATTTTTTCTCGGCGAGAAATTCAAGAATTCGCCGCGCGTTTGCGGCGGCGGAAAAATTAACGGTGTCGAGCGTGATTTCGGGATTCGGCGGCGGCTCATACGGATCGTCAATGCCCGTAAAATTTTTTATTTCGCCGCGTCTGGCTTTTTTGTAAATTCCCTTCGCGTCGCGCCGTTCGCAAACGTCGAGCGGCGTGGCGACGAAAATTTCGATGAAATGATCGTCGTCGAACATCGCCCTGACTTCGCCGCGAACGGCGCGATACGGGCTGACGGCGGCGCAAATCGCAATGCCGCCGTGACGAACGATTTCGGCGGCGACGAAACCGATGCGCCGCACGTTCGCGTCACGGTCTTCCTTCTCAAAACCCAAACCTTTCGATAAATGCGTTCGCACCACATCGCCGTCGAGCAGAGTTATCTTTCGTCCCGTTTCCATCAGCCGAATCGCCAAAATTTCCGCCGTCGTTGATTTGCCCGCGCCGCTCAAACCCGTGAACCACAAACACGCGCCCTGCCTATTTTTCGGCAAACAACTTTCCGCCAAAATGCGGGCAGTTTCCAAACGACTGAACCATTCGGGCAGCAATTTGCCTTCGTTCAGATAATCTTCGCGCGCTTCGGTTCCCGAAAGCGATTTGACCGTCGCGCCTTTCGGAATTTTCGACGTTTCTTCGTAACGATTTTCATCCGGCAGAAAAACGAATTCGTCGAACGACAAAATTTTCACGCCGATCTCCGGGCTGAATTTTTCAGCTAAAATTCGCGCCGCGTCGGGCGCGTAAAAAGATTTACCGTTTGAATCCAAACCCGGACTTGCGTGATTTCTTCCGACGATAAAATGATTCGCGCCGTAGTTGCGGCGAATAATCGCGTGCCAAATCGCTTCGCGCGGACCGGCGAAACGCATCGCCAAAGGCAGAAGCGCGAGCAAAGTTCGCCGTTCGTCGTAATAATTTTGAAGAAGCGTTCGATAAGTTCTCACGCGCGTAAACCGATCAACGTCGCCCGTTTTCGTCGCGCCGACAACCGGATGCAGAAGCAGATTTCCGCCGATTTCTTCCATCGCCCGTTTCGTCATTTCTTCGTGGGCGCGGTGCAGAGGATTGCGCGTTTGAAAGGCGACGACATTCGCGTTATTCATTTCCGCCAAACGCTTTCGCGCATCCGTCGGCGTGAGCCGCAAATTTTGAAAATCGAGGCGGCGCGGCAGTTGAATGACGCGCAGATTGCCCGACAAATTAAATTTTCCCCAACGGTTCATTTCCGCGACGAGCGGATGCCGCGAATCCGTCGTTCCGAAAACTTTTCGCGCTAAATCTTCCGCGCTCCATTCGTAAACGTCTTCGACATCGAGAATTGCCAGCAGATAATTTTGCGAATCTTTGAGTGCGATTGGTTTGCCGACTCGCGCCATTGCCGCGTCTTCAATGGCGAGCGTTACCGGAATCGGGAAAATCTTTTTGTTCGCAAGGCGCATCTCGTTCAAAACCGTTTCGTAATCGGCGCGATTCATAAAAGTTTCGAGCGGCGAAAACGCGCCCGTCGCCAGCAATTCCAAATCGCAAATAGTGCGTTCCGAAAGCTGAATCGAAGGCAGAGAAGCGGCGTAACGCGCGAGTCCGTCTCGTTCTTCGGGCGCGACGAGCAGATTAATCAGCTTGCCGCCATACGGCTCGATTAAATTAATCGTTTGTTCGTTTCGCGCTTCGATTGGTTCGGGCAAAATAGATTTCATCGAAATATAAAATTTTTCTCGAAAAATTCTTTCAAGACTTTGCGAAAATTTTTCTTTCGGCATTATACTCGTGCTGTGCCGGAAGAAAAACTATCGGAATTTCGCGCTCTCGTTTTCGCGGACGATGCTCTGCAAAAAAGTCTGCGCGAGATCGAAACGAGCGAAGATTTCGTTCGCGCCGTTGTCGAAGCGGGCAGCGAGCGCGGTTTTGAATTTACCGCCGAAGAAATCGAAGCGGCGATGCGCGTCAACCGCCGCGCGTGGATCGAACGCTGGCTCGGATAAACGTCGCGCCGGAAAATTTTACGGAAAGAATTTTTAATTTCAGATGAACATCGTCGAACAACTCGCCGAATGGATTCCGATTCGCGTGCAATGGCAGCAGAACGCGCCGCTTTTCGATTGGTGTTGCTTCGGCGAGCGGCGTTTTACGGAATCGTTTTTCGACGAAACAATTACGGCTGAACTTCGCAAACCTTTTAATCTTTTCGTTCGCCCGCTGACCGGCATTGACGTTTTGGAAAAATGTTTTGAAGCCAGACCGGGAATGCCGCCGACGGGATTCATTTTTCATCTGTCGCGCTGCGGTTCGACGCTCGTCTCGCAGATGCTCGCCGCGATGCCGCAGAACGTCGTCGTTTCCGAAGCGTCGCCGATTGATTGGATGGTTCGCGCGCGAACGCGCCGACCGGAAATTTCCGACGCGGAACGCATCGAATGGATTCGCTGGACAATCGCCGCGCTCGGTCAGAAACGAACGGCGGAATCGAAAAATTATTTTATCAAGCTCGATGCCTGGCACGTTTTCGAGCTGGACGTTTTGACAAAGGCGTTTCCCGATACGCCCTGGATTTTTCTGTATCGCAATCCGCTTGAAGTAATGGTTTCGCACGACCGTCAGCGCGGCGGCGGAACGATTCCCGGCATCATTTCGCACCAGCTTCCCGGACTAACTTTTCAAGACAGCCTGCAAATTTCGGCGGAAGAATACGTCGCGCGGGTGCTGGCAAAAATCTGCGAATCGGCGTTGGAATATCGAACGCATCCGAACGCGCTGTTCGTCAACTACAATCAACTTCCGCAAATTGTAACTTCGACGCTTCTGCGGCATTTCCGCGTTGAATTTTCCGACGCGGACATCGAAACGATGAACGCCGCCGCGCGTTTCGACGCGAAAAGTCCGACCGTTGAATTCGCCGACGATACCGAACAAAAACGCCAAGCAGCGAACCACGAAATTCGTCAACTTTCAGACCGGATGCTGATGCCGCTTTACGAAAAATTAGAAGCGGCGCGACTAGAATTTTCTTAAATCTAAAAACAAATTATGACACCGGCAACATTAAAATTTCCCTTTGAATTTAATATTGAAAAATTGCAGGCGGATGCCGCGCAATTCGCGCCCGACGAATGGTTGATGCACTTTAACACGCCGATTTATCAAGGCGATTGGAGCGGCATCGCGCTCAGAGCGGTCAAAGACGCTCCCTCGCCGCTGTATCCCGATCCGTTCACGGAAAACGGATTCGTCGAAACGGAGCAGATGCAAAGATGCGATTACGTCAGAGAAGTTTTGTCGGCGTTTGAATGCGATTTGACGACCGTTCGGTTTTTGAAGCTCGGCGCGGGCGCGTGGATTCGTCCGCACCGCGATTATCAGCTCGGCATCGAAGACGGCGAAATCAGAATTCACATTCCGGTCGCCACCAATCCGCAGGTCGAATTCGTTCTTGACAACCAAAAAATCGAAATGAAGGAAGGCGAAGCGTGGTATCTGAATTTTAATCTTCACCACAGCGTTCGCAACGGCGGCGCAAGCGACCGCATTCATCTGGTCGTTGACTGCGTGGTCAACGATTGGATTCGCGCTTTTTTCAACGATGCGGCAAATTAAAATGATGAACAATCCTGAAGCGCGGCTTTTCGACCACACGCACAAACTTCTGCGAGCGCACGAAGCGATGCTCCGCGACGCGGTTCGCAATCGGGCTTTTTACAATGCGTTAAAAAGGCGCGTTTCCGAAGATTCAATCGTTTTAGACATCGGCGCGGGAACGGGAATCTGGGCGATTACGGCGGCGAAACTCGGCGCGAAACGAGTCGTCGCCGTCGAGCCGGACGAGCTTTTAATCGGCTTGATAAAAAATCTCGCCGAGGAACACAACGTCGGAAAAAAAGTCGAAATCGTTTGCGGCAAATCGTTCGATGTCCGGCTCGAAAAAGAATTCGATCTCGTCGTCAGCGAAACCGTCGGCTATCTCGGTTTTGAAGAAAACATCGTCGAAATTATGCGCGACGCGCGAACGAGATTTTTGAAAAAAGACGGCGCGATTATTCCCGAAATTGTCGCGCTCGCTGCCGCCGCCGCGCATTTGAAAACGGAAACGGAAATCGTTCCGAGCGGCTTGCCGTTCGATTTTGCCGCGCTCGCCGATTTAAATTTACATTCGCCGCGCACAGTTTCCGATAAACGCGATTTGCAAATTCTGAGCGAGCCGCAGCGATTGGTTGAAATAAATCTGAACGACGCGAATGAGAATTTTTCGCTCGAAAATCTGCGGGCAAAATGGCGAATCGAAAACGCGGCTTCGGTAAATTGTTTCGTCGTCTGGGTCGAATCGCTTTTAACGGAAGGCGTAAATTTAAGCACGCGGGAAACGACTTCGTGGCTGCCGAATATTTTCCGCATCGAGCCGTTTGCGGGAAATTTCAATGAGATAGAATTCGAGATTTCACTGACCACCGCGAGCAGTTATTGGACGGCGACTTTTGCCGATTCGCAAAATCGCCAAACTAAAAAATATTCGCCCGAATTTGCGGCGACAAAATTGACGATGCTTTCGCGCGGCGGCGATTCTTTACTGCTCGAACTGCTCAATCGTCATTAAATTAAAACGCGATGGAAACGAATCTTTTGGAACGATTGATTGAGGCAAAAGAGAAATTGCACCTGCTCAAAAGCGTTCGCTGCCGGATGACGCACGAACGCGTTTTGATTGACCGCCATTCAAATTTGCCCGTCGCCGGAATCACGCCGGAAATGGAATTCAAACGCAGAGATTTATGCGATGCCGCAAAGAGAAGCGTGAATCTCGCGTGCAGTCATACGATGGCGCGTTATTCGATCAGCGACGCGCTCGACGTGCTGGAAGAATTCGGCGCGAACGAAACCCGGCGCGAGGAATTAAACTATTTGAACACGACGATTCACAATCTCGACCGCGAAAAAAGCGACGCGGAAATCGAAGCGGCGCGGATTATCAAAAAATTACACGAAGACGGCGACGAAAATATAAAAATTCTGCTCGAAGAAAAGTCAAAAATCAGCGAAAAAATTTCTGAAATCGAACGCCGTCACGACATCTGCGCCGAAAAAATTGAAAAGCTAAAAGACGAAGTTTTTGCCGCCCTGAATATGGCGATTCAGAAAGAGAAAATTTTCGGCTGAAGATCCGATTATAAAAGCGTGTTTAGAAATCAGATTCGCGCAAATCCATATAAAAAATAGAAAACACCGGACAGCAAAACTGCCGGTGTTTTCTATTTTTTAATCGTTTGAGAGTTCCGACACGCGGAACTTAAAATTCAAGCCTTATCAGCCCTCGAC
>CAXTMQ010000149.1:0-11104 GCA_964245305.1 uncultured Pyrinomonadaceae bacterium | reverse complement strand
TGCCGCATCGAGAAGCCGACCGATGAGTTTTACGAATGCGGCGGCGGGCGCGAAGGAACGTGCAGAGAATGCCGAAAGGCGGCGAATCGGAAGAATAACCGGAGAAGGAAATGCTTGACCGAGCCGAAAAGTTAAAACGAATCCGCGCCTGCTTCGCCGATCAGGGCATAAAGCTTTCAAACGGCAAATCGTCCGGTTGGAATAAAGAGGAAGTCGCCAAATTCTTCAAGCTCGAATTCGGCATTGATTTCAAGAGCGCGGACTCTTTGACCGGCGAGCAGGTTGATGCGGTTTACGAGAATTTAGACAGGGCGAAAATGTTATGACTTTGCAGTCCGAAATCCTGACTTTGTTCCGCGAAAGGCGCGGCAATCTTCGCCTGCGCCAAATCTCGAGAGAATCCGGCGTGTCCGTTTCGACGCTTTCGAGATTTCAGCGCGACATCGGCAAGTTCGATTTCGAGAACTTAATCAAAATCGGCGCGTGGTGCGGAATGGAACGCTTCGCCGCGGACGTTTCTGTTGCCGGCGGCGACGCTCTGGCGAATATCAAAGCGGCGATAGCGAACGACGCGAATTTGACGGAAGAAAGCCGCCGGAAGCTGTCGGATTTGTTCGGCGCGATGTATGGAGTTTTGAGCAATAAAATAAAGGGCGAAAAGTGAATTTTAGTGTAGAAATTTTATGGACGCAAGAGAATCTGAAGGTATTTTGCAAAACAAAAATCCGTTTCGTCCAGAAATCAGGATTCTACCGCTATGGCAAGTTTGGGCTTCGCTCTGCGTTTGGGTAAATTCCGATGACGGGTTGGCTGAAAAGCAAATCGAAACGCGAAGCTGGCAAACGGCGTATCGCGGTCTGATTGCGATTCACGCGACGGCGAGCCTGACACCCGAAGCGCGGTTTGAAATTGAGACGAACAAAGAAATGCAGGACGCTCTTCTGCGGCACGGGTTTATGCCTGACATTCACGGCGCAAAACATCTGCCTTTCGGCGCGATTATCGGCGTTACCGAATTAGTTGACTGCCTGCAATTCGTCGCCGGAAACCGTGAGCGTTTTCGAGGTTTTCCGCGCCGCGTTTGGTCGTTCGGCGACTTTACCGAAGGGCGATTCGGTTGGATTTTTGAAAATCCGGTTGAGTTCAAGGAGCCGATCCCGCACAAAGGCTGTCAAGGGATGGCAATCGCTTTTGGGGAAATTTACGAGAAGATTTTGGAGCAGTGGAAAAACAATTAAGTAATAAATCATCTGGTCAAAAGGTAGGCGGTTTAATTCCGCTTCGCCCGCCGCCCGCGAATCGAGCGAAATGAAAGGATAAAAATTATGCGCGATAGAAAGACCATTAGAGAATTTGTAATTCCGATTATCGGAGACTTTTATATTTTAGAAGATTTTTCAGTCTGGCGAAACGGAAGTTGTTTTGGTAGGTGCAAAAGTGAAATCGAAGCACTTAACAAAATCAAGAGACGCGTTGCTGAACTACGAGAACAAATAGAGCGTGCCGCCATCGTTCGCCTAAAAAACCTTGCCGCATTGGAGGCAAAAGATATTAAGGAGTTTGAAATAAAAACTTCGCTAACCGCTTAATTTTTAACGCTGACGGATAAAAGGAAAATGGCAGTTCCAAAGGAAGATATTACCGAATATATCGGTCGCAAAATCGAAGTTGATGTCGTCGAGCTTCGCAGAAATGCAAGCGGTGATTGGACGCTGGTTTTGAATATCGAGAAATACTTTGACATTGACGGCGACGGCGTTCGTCAGGCGTGCTTCAACGGCGAAGTGCGAATAAAAGGTCGGCAAAGCGGCATTCGCGCACGCAAGAAATAAATGGCATACATTCCCGACAATTTAAGGCAAAAACAATGAGAAGAAAAGTAATTTACGAAGAAGAATTTGAAATCGTTGAAGGAATGACTTGGATTCCTGACAGGGCTTTGTCTGGCGGCAAGGATCGAATAAAAGGCGCACCCCGTGACGTTTTAACGACCTACTGCCAATTTGATCAGAAGCACAATTCCGAACCGACTATAAAAGAGATTATGGCGGATACCGGACTTTGTTATGAGACCGTCAGAAAGAGCATCAAAAAACTAGAAGAAAAAGGCTTTCTTCAACGCATAGAATTCCCCGAAGCGGAACTTTATCAAAAAATAAAAATACCCGAAGAACTGCGTTGGGAAATTTTCGAGCGCGATAATTTTACTTGTCAAATCTGTGGAATACAGCGGTGCTTAACGGTTGACCATATTCACCCCGAAAAACTCGGCGGCACATTGGACAAAGAAAATTTACAAACCCTGTGCCGTAAATGCAATGGACGAAAGGGGGCGCGTTAGTGTCATTTATACCAGACATTGCGATCCTGCATTTTTGCGACTTATCGCCTGCTGAAATAAAGGTGTTTGCTTTTTATTGTAAATGCCGAAATAAGCAATCAGGCGGTTGGAAATGTACTGACAATTTTGTTTCAACTGCAATGAATATAAGTCGAAATCGTGTCAGTGAAGCTCGGGCTGGATTCGAAAAAAAGGGTTGGATTTTAGTCGAGGAAAATCACTTCATTCGACCTGTTTTTGGTTTTGAAAGTGTCGAGTTCTCGACACTCGAAGTCGAGAACTCGACTAATGCCGTCGAAAATTCGACAAAAAGTGTCGAGAACTCGACTTCGCCATATAAGGAAGTTCTTAACCAGACTCTTAACCAGGAAACTGACCAAGAAGATATATCTACCGCGCACGAGAATTTTGAAGTTTTGCCCGACGGAGATTTTGCCGACGAAAAACACGCCGAAGACGTTGGCGAAACTTTCCTCTGGCTTCGGCAAAAGAAAAATATGGCGCGATTGCCGCAAACCGAATGGCTTTCGCTGTTCGCCGAGTTGGAAGCTGAGAGCATCCCGCTCGACGGATTCAAGGACTTTTACATTTGGGTCGAGAATCGGGATTGGATCATCGAGAAAAAAGTTGCCATTTCGCCGAACGTGATGCGAAAAGAACTCGAAGGATACAAAAACCGCGAACATTTTGAAAATCGGCGGATTATCAAACAAAAAACAGGGCAAAAAAATGGAACAAATAAACAACATCACAACTTTTCAAACAACGGCGGAACGCCCAAAGCAACCGCCGCCAGCATCATCGGCAACCGACCTTACCGCCGAAATATCGAATGAGAAAATGACGGCGATGGGCGACGTGATTGACCGCTGGCGATTAAATAAAGGCTGGAATCCGCTCGATAACGAATCGCAGATGATGCAGATTCAGTCGTGGGTGAATGTGATGGACTCCGAGCGCGTTCCGGCGACGGCTTACAACGAGCTTTTCGTTCGCGCTCTGAAACTCCGCGCTTCGCTGTTCGCGCAGGGAAAGCAGCCGCCGGATATGGGAATCGAATTGATGCTCGCGTGTTGGGAAACTCTGGCGAAGGAAATCGAAGAACGGCGCATCAACGAAAAACGCTATCTGCCCGAAACCGCCGTCTCGGATTGCCCGCGCTGTCTCGGACTCGGACGCGAATTCGTTCTGGACGAAAAAACCGGCAGAAGTTTGGGCGTGAAACCGAGCTGCGACCATCGCCCGCTGCGGGAAGGAGAATATTTGTGGCGAAAGCGGCAGGCTGAGGACAAAGATTTATGAAAATCGAACCGTTCCAAATCATCCGCCACAAGGAAAACGAGTCCGTCTTCGTGTTCGTTCGTTTCGGCGCGAAACAAACGGCGGAAATCAGAGACGAGCGCAATCGAGCGTTCGTTATCACGGAAAAGGCACTACGCGAGAATTACGAAATTGAATCAATTTTGAATGCCGGAAAATAGAGAGATGGAAAATAAAACAATCCCGAAAGACGCGCGAAATTGATTTGTTATCTGTCGTTTTCGCTTTCGCGTTTTGTTGTTTAAAAAAAATCTTCTCTGCGGGCTTGCAAGTATTATTCAAAGGTGATACCATTGTAAATGTTGATGAGGAAAACGAGTTGAAAATTCCTGACAGACTTGGAAATCTCGGAAGAATCAAAGGCAAAATCAGCAGAAAAATAAAATTTCAGGAGATTATGAAAATGAACAGAGCAGAGCGTAGATCGCATTTACAAACGGCGGAAGGAATCGAGTCGGCAAAACAGGCGGCGACCGCAAAACAAGCGAGAAAACAACAATATGAGTCAGCGGCGCGGGCAGAAGCGGAACGTCTCGAACAATTTCGGCTTGATGAAGCCGCGTCAGATGCGGCTTTCGTTGCCCGAACAAAAAAATGGCAGCAAACGCCGCACGAGCACGAATGGATTCAGTCGGGCGCAGCGGCAGGCAACGCAATGTCGGGCGATTGGTGGCTGTATAAAGTGTCGTATTACTGCGAAAAATGCCGCCGCGTGAAGACGGCGATGCAAAGTGCCTCGACCTGTAAATGGCAGGAGACAATGGAGGACGAAATGGATTTGGGCGGATGCACGGTATCGCATTACGACTGGGCGGAGGAAAAATAATGGATGCGAGAGAATTGTTGCTTAATTTGCAGCGCAAAATTGAGCAAAGCGGCAACGACGAAGCGGTCGTGTTAATTCACGACCGCACAACCGGCAAAAATTACCACGTCGCGGCAGTTGACCGCGACTTTGACGCAAACGGCTTTTATCTGGATATTGCGAGCGGAGGTGAAGAAAATGAGACGACGCGATAAGTGGCTGAGAACCCGCGCGGACGGTGACGAAATAACACTCGTCGCCGAAGCCGCCGCCGAAAAATTCCCCGGCGAAACGGTGTCGAATCTGATTCGTGTGGGATTGAATAAGATACTCGGCACGAATTTGGAAACGCTCGACCGAAAGGCAAATCTGACAGGCAACACAAATCAAAATTGGGCGAAGCGGCGGAAGGGTGATAAAAAGAAACATCCGCCGACCAAACGCAAGGCGAACGCAACGCGATAAGAAAGTCACTGTTTCGCCCTCGCGTCCATTGATTTGTTCGACGGCGGCTAACCAACACGCAATTTCTTCCTCTGCGGAGAAGGTGTGTTTTGGTTGTAAAAAGTTGTTGACCGTTGACAATTTTCATAAAGATTCACGAATGCCGGACGGTTTTATGCCAAGCTGTAAAAAATGCGTTGGCGATTATCGTCAGTGCGATGCCTGCGGCGATTGTTGGGCAAACCCGAATTGGTGGTATTACTGTCCGGGTTGTAAATCCGAAAATACGAGCCGCGTCAAGATTCAAAGATAGCCGTCGAACGATTGAGATAACGTGGCGCGGGACGCACGCAACGTAGAATAGAAGAACGTCGCTGTCCCGCGCTCACGTTCATTGACCTGTTCGGCATTGCCGTCAGGAAAACGCGGAGCGGAAAATGTGTCAAAAATGTCAATGTGAATATAACGAAGTATCTCAAAATGCGCGGCTTCGTCATCAGCACGAAATTATTACTCCGAGAAATATCTGGCGATGGATTATTTCTTTTTTCCGTCGCTATCGCTAGATGCCGAACGATTGAGATAACGTGGCGGTTGCCGCTCACGTTCATTGATTGGTTCGCCTGCGCGTTTGAGTTCACGCCGTATGGCGGAAAAACTATGACTAATGACCAGTATCACGACAACAAGACCGTCCACTTTGCGGACAAAATCAATCCGTCTGGCGGCGTTTCCGCTTTATGCTACAAACGTCCGAAACGAATTGATTTAGACCGCGCAACGTGGACGATTTCAAAAAAACACGTAACGTGCAAGAAATGTCTTGCCAAAATGGAGTAAGCCGAACGGCTGAGATGACACGGCGCGGACACTTCCAAGCCGCAAACCCAAACAACGTCGCTGTCCGCGCTCGTTGTCCATTGAATTGTTCGGCGTGTCGTTAAAATTATGAAATTTCTTTCTTCTTTTTATTATGAATTGCGATGCTGTTTTGGCTTTCATATTTGGCAGTATAGTAAATATGACGGTTTTCACCGCATCTGCACAAAATGCAACGCTTCCCGTGTCAGAATCAGAGGCGTTTGGATGTAACCAAGAAACGCCGAACGGCTGAGTTCACGCGGCGCGGCGCGAACCTTTGATAAAAAGCACGCTGACCGCGCTCGCGTGCAATGATTTGTTAGACCGCCGCCTAAACTGAAACGGCGGCTGCCGGAGAATGATTATGAATCAAGAACAAAAAATTATCGAGTTACTTCGACAACACGCTAACGATACCAATTTAATTGTTGACCTGATGACCGAAAACGTTCAGTTACGCGAAGCGTCTGAAAGTGCCGCAGTCCGATTACAAGTTTTCAAGTCATATATGCCAGCAGACCGAAAAGCAATTTTAGAAGAATACGATGACGAAATTGAGAAACTTCGTCAGTTATCGAAGGCGGTCTAACGATTGAGATGACGTGGGGCGAAACCGCCAACACGCAAGCTAAGGATAACGGATGACGTTGATAGCAAAGTCGCTGTTTCGCCCTCACGTCCATTGATTTGTTCGACACGGCGTTGATTTACGAGAACTGCATTTACGGGCTTCTAAAGGAAGCTCGAAATCAAATGAGATCGAGCTTCTTCAATTAAGAATCGGTGATTACTTGGAAACATTCAGAATATGCACTTCGATATATCCATTGCGGGCTGACACGGTACGGAAAACCACGTCGTTGCCAACCGGATCAGGTTGGAGCGTCTGAACAATCGCTCCGGCATATGGATCTCTGATAACTCTTGCCAATCCGTATCCGACGGCTTCGGCGATGCCCTCGTCTCTGATGAATTCCAAAACTCTTTGTCTAAAAGGGCGACTGTCACTGCTTGAAATTGAGACCAGATACTGCATCTGTCCTCCCATTTGTCTGGAAGTAACTGTTACGCTCGATTCGCCTTTCCACAAAGATCTATGCGGAAGAAGTATCTGATCTCGGTTCGGCAGCGTCAAGACCGAAGTCCGAAGATTTTTTGCGGTCTGGTAACTGTAGTTCCAAGTGTTTTCGAGAACTGGAACGCCGTTTTGGTAATACATTTTTTCCCTGACAGGATTATTCAAAGTTCCGGCGGGCGGATTCTTCTGAACTGACAGATAGTCGTCAGAGTTTCGATTGGTATCCGGGCGGTTCGGCTCGAAGGTTCGGCGTTCGGGCGGCAGCGATCTCTGAAACGGCTGCGGCTCTCTGCCAGCGGTCGGTCGGCGATCAAAAGTGTCGCGGCTTTCGCGCGGTGCAGTCATCGTGTCTTTCCATTCACGCGCCGGCGTTTTATCGAACATCCGATCATTTTCGCGCGGCGCGGTCATTTCCGGTCTGTTTCTTTCCTGACGCTCAATTCTTTCGCGCGCTTCAGTAGCTTTCACCGCGTCCTGATATACGCGGTCTGCCTGCGGACTATCTGGGTTGACCCGTTCGGCTTTTTGATTCGCCTCACGTTCTCTTTGCCGCGCCCGCTCCAAATTGCTCTGTGCATAAACGAGAGAACTTAAAAAGAGCGTGACTAAAACCGACCAAAACATCGTGTATGTTTTATTTTTCGTCATTTCTTTTTACTCCTTTACTTGCAGATAACTGCGATTTTTTAGACTTCGACCCCGAACGTCCAAAACGATTTGGCGTATCAACAGCAAAACGGGAGAGATTTTGGGCGTTCACCGATTTGATACGCAAGATTTATACCCGACATGACTCTCGCCGATAAACATAATAATTAAGCTGAATTCACGAACCAGTAACGCGATTGTTTATCCGAATCCTTGGAGATTACTACATTTTCTTATAGATTTGATAAGCAATGTTTGTAGGGGAGAAACTAATGAATTATTTTCGCTTTCCGTGCATTGAAGCGCAGAGCTAAATTCATGTCTGTTCCTAACGCAAACGATTCTATTTAACTGAATGTCATCCGAAATGTCTCATAGATCTCACAAGAAAGTGTCGAACGATTGAACTGACGCGGGCGAAACCGCTGCGGACACGTTCGATTGTAACAGACAACAAGTTTAACAAAGTCGCTGTTTCGCCTCGCGTCCAGTGATTTGTTAAGTGTTCGTTTGCTTCTTTCCGTCTTCGCGCCGCCGAAATCTTTTGGCAGAACGCGAAGCGGGAAACGCACTCAAACGAACATTTAACTTTGTATTCACCCGAATTAAAACCGGCAAATACGGAATCGGAACGGCGAACGAGACAGGTATTATCGGGAAAACTTGAATTCCGCGTAAAAATTTACCGCGAATTATTGATTAAAGGAGTTTATGAGCGACGAAGTGAAAAGCGAATTCGCCCGAAAATTTTACGACGCGAAAGTCGAAAAGGAAATCACTTACCGCGACATCAAAGCGGCGACGGGACTGAGTATCGGTTATTTGTGCGACATCGCCCAAGACCGCCGACCCGCGCCGGAAATGGCGATTGTCCGCCGGATTGAAGAAGTTTTAGGCATCGCCGACAGGTCTTTGCAGATCGCCGCCGTGAATTCGCGCAAGCCGACCGAAGCGGAATTGATAGCGGAAATCGAGCGGCTGAAAATTGATAATGCGGTTTCTATTAAATCCGACAACTCCAAAGTTAATCTAAACGCGCTCGCCGAAGTCGAGCGGCTGAAAAACGAGATTGCGAGGCGTGATGAAGTTTTGAGTCAAATTAAAACGGCTGGCTTTGCCGACGGAAGTTTTATTGCTCACGATGAGAATTTAGGATTTAAAATCCATCGTCGCTATGCGAATGGATTTGATTGCAATTCCGAAGGCGAGTTGATTTATTATCCGAGTTTGTTTGAAGTGGTAAGCGAACCGAGCCTTGGAAGCCAGATTGATTCAGATTGACGAAAACTATTTGTGTTATCGGGAAATCAAAGAGGAGACGGAGGCGATGAAGATTATTCGGGAGGTTTTGGGAAAATATGAAACAGATAAATTTTGAAGCCGATTTTTCAAATACTAAATGGGTTCATCCGAACAAAGAAATCGAATTGCGGGCGGATTGCCCGAATTGCGGACAGAGTGTTTCCGCTTGGATTGCGGAAGATGAATATCCAAGAAATGAACAATCGCTGTATTTTGAGTGTCGAAACTGTAATGCCGATTTTACGCATCCTTATAAATACGAAAAAGTTATTTATACGATTTCTATTCCCGATAGCGTGACGGTTGGTTAAATTATAATTTTATCTGAAAAACAAAAACACGCCGAAAGTTAATAAAGCGCAGGGTTTCGAGAGATTGAAAAGCGAGCCGAAAATCGAAAAACCTTTGTTATGCGCCCGCTGCCGCGCAGAGATACCGCGACCGCCGGAAAAGTATGAGACCGTCGTTGAAGGGAAGATTTTGACAGTAAAGATTGATGTCGTATTTTTTCGTTGTCCGAATTGTAACTGCAAACTAAATCATCAAACCGAAAAATGATTGCAACTTAAAATAAAATAATTTAAGATTTATTCAAATTGAGGTGAACGGTCTGCCGCTTATGCCGCGCCGTTGCGAACTAACCGACTCGCCATTTTCTAAGTAGGAACTTAGAGATTGGGCGAGTTTTTCTTTTTTAACCAATGAATTTTAATCGTGAAAATTTTTTCGACGGCGCGCGAGTATTTCTCAAAAGTCGAAATCTGACTTTAATGCAAAGACGGGTTGACGCGCTCGAAACGCTTTTGTCGAACTTCGAGGCGGATGCGGCTTGGAAAGACGTTCGCCACATAGCCTACGCTTTCGCCACGATGACCGTAGAGACGTTTGTTCCGCGCACGGGTCAACTATATGAGCCGGTCGTAGAATCGGGCGCAAATTCGTATTTCAAAAAATACGACGGGCGCGTCGATTTGGGCAACGACCGACCGGGCGACGGGTTGCGATTCAAAGGGCGCGGTTACGTTCAAATCACAGGCAGAAAAAATTATTCAAAATTCGGCTTACAAAACGAGCCGGAAGAAGCCTTGAATCCCGACATCGCCTTTCACATTATGACCGTCGGAATGTTTCAGGGAATTTTTACCGGCAAAAAACTTTCCGATTACATCAATTCCAAATCTTGCGATTACAAGGGAGCGCGTCGAATTATTAACGGACAAGACCGCGCTTCGGAAATCGCCGGTTACGCCAAAACATTCGAGCGGATTCTACGCGATTCAATTTCTTCAACAGACACAAAGCCCGTTGCAACGGCTAATCAGCCCACAGAAAATCCTGCCGATAAAACCCCGTCTGTTGCGGGAGAATCGGAGAGTCGAAAGTTGGGATTCGACTCTTCGGCTTCAAATTCCGACGGCAAACAAACCAAAGTTTCTGTTACCGACGGTGATGTAAAGGTTGAGACGAGCGAGGGCGCGTCTGAAAAAGAAAAGGTTGCCGTAATTAAAAAAGCGTCGCGCCTTAAATCTTTGTGGGCGAAAATCGTCGCGCTGTTTACGGGCAATTCCATCTTTGACGGCATCACGGAAAAAGCGGCTCAGGTTCAACAGTTCGGTTTATCGGCTTCGTTTTGGAGCCGCCTTTTTTACTTCGCGGTCGCGGCGACCGTCGTTTATTTGCTGTATGAACTTTACAAAGATTATCAGGATAAAAAGCAGACCGAAACGATTGTCAAAGCCAACACGACGACCGACAACAAAGTGATTTTGATTGAAGCGGACAAGGCTGATGAATTCAAGGAAAAAGGTTATTCGATTGTGGGGACTTGATTATGAAAAAGAAAACGACCAAAGAAATCACGAAATCCAGTATTGACGGCAAATTCACGTCGCCCGTGAACGCCGACAAACAAACGACCGTTACGCAGACCGTTGCGACGAATAAATTGACCGACGCGGTTGAGACTTTGAAAAACGCCCTGCGCGACGATGCCGATTTTTACTACGCCTATCAGTCGAATATCGCAATGGCGTTTTACGACACGGCAATCGAGCAAAATTATGCCGAGACGAATGTGCATATATTGGCGACGGTCGCAAACGATGCGGCGAAAAGATTTTTGAATCTTTTGCTCGACGAATCGGAACGTCCCGATTTTATTGAGAAAAACGTCGAGCGCAACAAAATTATTAACGAATAAATTTATAACGCCATTATTTTTAATGGAATTCCAAAAAATGAGGACAAACGATGAAAACTACTTTTACTTTTTTGATGGCAATCGCGTTGGCGATTTGCAGTGTTG
>CAXTMQ010000148.1:0-11108 GCA_964245305.1 uncultured Pyrinomonadaceae bacterium | reverse complement strand
AGAGCGTGTTTAGAAATTCAGAAAAGGTAATCGGAAACGGTTAAACTGTTTCTGCAATGAAAAGAAAACCGTATCCGACTGACCTTTCCAGTGAGCAGTGGAAACTGCTCGAAGTTATGTTACCACCGCCTGAACGATTCGGGCGAAAGCGAAGCGTGAATTTGCGTGAAATCTTCAACGCTCTGCTCTATGTTTTGCGCTCCGGGGGCGCGTGGCGTTTGGTGCCGCACGAGTTTCCGAAATGGACGACCGTTTATTACTACTTTCAGAAATGGCGTAACTCAGAATGGTTCGCTGTCGTTAATGACCGCCTTCGTCGTTTGCTGAGACGGCAGGCAGGACGCGATGAAAACCCATCCGCCGCCAGTCTTGACTCGCAATCGGTGAAAACCACCGAAGAAGGCGCACGAGTGCGCGGCTTCGACGCTGGCAAAAAAATTAACGGGCGCAAACGCCATATTCTGGTTGATACAATAGGTTTGCTCCTCGCGGTCAAAGTTCACGCGGGTGATATTCAAGACCGTGACGGAGCGAAATTGCTGTTGAAAATGTGTCGCGAGCAGTTTCCGCGCCTGTTTTTAATTTGGGCGGACGGCGGCTATCGCGGCAAGTTAATCAAATGGGTGGCGGTCAACTGTTTACTGGTTTTAGAAATCGTTAAGCGTTCGGATGACGTGAAAGGTTTTCAGGTGTTGCCGCGCCGCTGGGTCGTTGAACGCACGTTTGCCTGGCTCAATAAACAACGGCGACTGTCGAAAGATTACGAAAGAGATTGTCACACATCGGAAGCGTGGATTTATTTGGCGATGATTAACGTGATGCTCAAGCGCATCAAATTACGAAATTGAATTTCTAAACACGCTCTAAGGTTTGATTTGCCCACGCATCGAGCGCGTCGAGATTGCCATCCATTATTTGATAATCCCCTGAGATTTTGCCGCCTGCACGAGCGTTTCAATCTCCTGCGGCGTTTTCTTGCCTTCAAAGTTCTTCCTAAATTGCGCTTTGCTGTAATTGCCGACGTTGCCGCCCGTGACGCTCTGCACGGCGACGGGCGCGGGCGTTTGTTTTTTCTCCTCTTCGTATCCGGCAAACTCCGCCTGCTCCTCGCGCAAGTCTTTCTCAAGCTGCGTCTTCTGGTTATAGGCTTCCTGCGTGGTCGGCGTGCCGATTGAGGCGAGCGAACTTTGAATGCTTTGGATTCTGGTTTGCGACGACGTGATCTTGCTGTTTAATTTAGCGATGCCGATTTTGTATTCGCGCTCGTTGTTCGCCGTCTGGTTGCCCGCAGTCAGCGGCTCGATTCAACCTGGGCATCCGCCGACCGCGCCACACCCGGCATCACCGTGTAACCGCCCGATTCGACTTCGCGCTGCGAATCGTTGACCACTTCCTTGCCGTCGGGCGTGGTGACGGGAACGGTCGGTTGTTCGCGTCGAAGGTCATTAGCTTGCCCGTCGCTCTGTCCCAGAAGCGCGGCTTCAGCTTTTTGTCCGGCTCAAAATCCGGCTACTCGATGCCCGCGTTTTTCAATCTTTCGTCGAACGCCGGATTCTCGCCCTGTTTGTAGCGTTTCATTGTTTGAATCTGGCGCAGCAGAATGTTGCGGCGGGCAAGCACCTTGCGCGTTGCGGCGTTCGCCGCCGCCGTTTCGTTGTCGGCGTAGACATTCTCGATCTGCGCCCGTTTGTAATCCTGACCGAGCTTCGCGTCTTCGCGCTTTACCTGATTGGCGTAAGTTTCGTTGAGTCGCGCCGTTTTGATGCGGTCAATCATCTTTTCGTCGGCGTTGCGGTCGAACGCTCCCTGCACGCCGCCGGCAACCGCGCCGCCGATGCCGCCGTTCAGAAAGCCGAGTCCCGCGCTTTTAACGACATCCCACCAATTGTGATCCGAATCGCGGTCTTTTTCATACCGCGGCTTGCCGTTTTCGTCGCGCAGAATGTTGCCGCTCGCGTCCTTCTGAAAGCCGTAGCGTTTGTTCTCGATCTGCGCGATTTTGGCGGCGGTCGCCTCCGAATCGCTTAGTGTTGGTGTCTGGATCGGCGGCAAATCGCCGAAGCCGTTTTTAGCGGCAACCGGCGCGGCGACGGGAAAAGGCGTTGGCGGCGGCGGTAATTCTAAACTGTTCGGCGCGAACGCTCTCTGCGCGTCTTCGGCGGTCGGCGACGACTGCAAGCCGACACCTGCGCCGCGTCCGACGGGCGGCAAATCCGGCAGCAGTGGATTGTCCGGTTCGATGTTCATCGGCGGACGGATCGGCGGCAGATCGCCGAAGCCTTTGCGTTGTTCGGCAGGCTGTTCGATAACCGGCGGGCGTAAATTCATCGGCGGGAATTTTCGCGGAATCAGAACCGGATTTTGTTCGAGTGTGTTGCCAGCTGCAGCGGACTGCTCGCCCGCTGTAGCTGGAAAATGACGCGGAGCCAGCATCGGCGCGTTCAGCGACACAGGCGGCAATCCATTGTCCGCTGGTGCCGCAGAATCGCGCGGCATCATTCCCGCGTCGGGCATAAATTTCGGTCTTCTGAACGGCGGCAAGTTTCCCGGCAATGCCTGCTTTCTCTTAAAATAATCGTCTAAAAATCCCATAATCTGCCTCCAATGAATTTATTGAAATAAAAAAGCCCGCCGATTCATAATCTGAATCTCGGCGGACGGCGGCATTTTGCAATGCGATGATCCTTGTTTAAGTTCGGGCGACGGCGCGTTTCACAGCACGATGACCCTTGCAATTGTCAGGAATATTTTACTTCATTTGTGGTCCGTAAGAAAGGATCTTATTGCATAATTTCGATTGATTCGGGTATTCTTGAAAAGGCTTGTCTAAGAGACATCGTTTGCAACGGACTTCTGCCAAAGGCGCATCTACTAAAACTTATTCTCCGGCTTTAACTTGCAAAGCTGACCCTAGAATTCTTGAACCGGCTCTGAATTATCGCATTAGCTTCTAAAAGCTAATGCGATAATTCAGACTAATTCCTAAATCAAATTCTTACAGCCAATAATCTTATGAAGAACTTACTTTACTTCCATACGCAACTTATCAGATTGATTTGTCCGATGATTTTCATCATCGTTTTTGGCGGAATCGCGGTCAGCGCAACCTCTGCCGTGACCAATAACGACAGCGGCGCGGACAGCTTTCGACAGGCGATCCTGAATGCGAACGCAAATGCCGATGCGGAGACAGTATATTCTCCAAACGGATTTGATGGTGTCTTTCTGAGGAGTGGTAAATTATTGATTACCGACGATTTCGACGAAAATGGATCGAGGAGTTTTTTCGCGCCGCTTAATTTTATTACTGGATCACATTTATTTGATAATATAAGCGCCGATTTTAAGAACCGGAAAACAGAGCCTGTTCCCGGTAAATTAGAATTTCTTTTGTCAGGTTCCATTGCTGGTGAATCGAGCGGAACCGCGACATTAACGGTTCTTCGTTTTGACGGTGCCGACGGCGCGGTATCCGTCGATTACACGCTCGGCAGCGGAATTGCCACTGGCGGGGAGGCGTGTGCCGCCAGCATAGATTATATAAATACGGGCGGACGCATTAACTTTGCCAATGATCAGACTAGCCAGATTATCACTGTTCCGATTTGTAATGATTCACGTGATGAATTTAACGAATCTTTTAGGGTGACCCTGGTTAATCCGACCGGTGGAGCGACAATCGGCACTGTTTCCGAACATGTCGTGAGCATCACCGACGATGACCCAACGCCGACCATTTCAATCAATGACGTTACCCAGATTGAGGGAAGTTCCGGGACCAGCATGTTTCTTTTTACTCTTTCGCTTTCAGAAGCAAGCGGACGGCAAATATCAATTAGTTTTGAAACCTCCGACGGAACCGCTCTCGCAAACAATGATTACACCCCGCTTACCGGATTTACCTTTATTGAGGAGGGCGAAACATCCAAGCAGATTCCGGTTCGTGTTACAGCCGATGCGCGAGTCGAACAAGACGAAACGTTTTTTATTAATCTCAGTAACCCTTCGCTAATTACCATCGGGGATGGTCAGGGTATCGGAACGATTATCAATGACGATATTGGCGGCAATGTGCAATTGAACAGCCCTGTCTATAACGTTGCGGAGAACGGCGGAGCCGCGACTGTTACTATTACTCGCGCCAACGGTAATGCCAGCGACATCATAGTTCAGTACTCTACAAACAATGGAACCGCCATCGCAGGTCAGGACTACACATCCGTTAGCGGGAGCGTGACTTTCGGCGCGAACGAAACAACCAAGACTTTCACCGTTCCTATAATTAATGATGTTCTCAATGAAGAGCCGATGGAAAGCGTTAATTTGTCCCTTAACAGCGTAGCTGGAGGGGCGACTTTAGGAACGCCGTCAACGGCGGTCTTAAATATTTCGGATGATGATCCTTTACCCAAAATTAGAATCGGTAATTCTGACATAAAAGAGGGAAATCAAGGTTCGACCACGGCATTAGTAGCGGTCAGCCTGCTAGCGGCAAGCGGAAGAACCGTTAGCGTCGATTTCACAACTCTCAACGGAACGGCGACATCGCCTACCGACTATACAACAGTTTCCGGCACGTTGAGTTTTGCTCCCGGCGAAATCAGCAAGACAATTCCGATTTTAATCGCGGGGGATAGAGATATCGAACCCAATGAGTTCTTTCAAATATCTTTATCAAATCCGCTGAACTCAACGCTCGATACTGCTTCAGGAACTATTACTATTACCAATGATGATTTTCAGAGAAGCAGTTACTTCGATTTCGACGGCGATGGCAGGTCAGATATTTCCGTGTTCCGCCCGTCAACGGGCGCGTGGTATCTGCTCAATTCAAACATTGGCTTTACGGCAAGCGTCTTCGGGCAGTCGGGCGATAAACTCGTGCCTGCCGATTACGACGGCGACGGCAAAACCGATCTGGCAGTCTTCAGAAACGGCAGCTGGTATATTCAGCGTTCGACTCAAGGCTTTTATTCCTTGCCGTTCGGCAACTCGAGCCAGATTCCCGCGCCGGCAGATTTCACCGGCGACGGACGAGCGGACATCGCCGTTTTTGTTCCGGCTTCGGGCGCGTGGTATATGTATGATACAACGACCGGACAGACGACGAGTTTTCAGTTCGGACAGAACGGCGATTTGCCGGTGGCGGCAGATTACGACGGCGACGGACGGGCGGATTACGCCGTTTTTAGAACCAACACGTGGTATATCAAGCGTTCGACGGCCGGCTTTTTCGGCTTGCAGTTCGGAACCACGGGTGAATTGGCAGTTCCGGCAGATTAAGAAGGAGACGGCAACACCGACATCGCGGTGTTTCGTCCATCGACGGGAGCATGGTATCTGAATCATTCGATGGCGGGTTTCTTCGGCACGATATTCGGGCAAAATGGCGATTTGCCGACACCGGCGGATTATGACGGCGACGGGCGAGCCGACATCGCGGTCTATCGCACGAACACCTGGTATCTGAAGCGTTCGACGCAAGGCTTCACCGGCATTCAGTTCGGAGCAAGCGGCGATTTGCCTGCGCCGAACGCTTTTGTTCGTTAGAATTGAAGTGAAAAGTAAATGCCAAAAAGCCTTTAGCGATTAACTAAAGGCTTTTTTCTATTTGAAGATTAGATTGATCGTTGGTTTGCCGCGCGCGATATTTTTGCAGTTTGGCGGCGGTCTCACTCGGATATTTCTCGATCCAAAGATCGAGCATTGCCAATTCCGTGCGACGCGTGTTCTCCGCTTTCTTGATGTCCGTTGCGGTTTTTTCAAATGATTCGTTTTTCACAGTTTTAATCGGCGTAGCGGGTTCGATACATTTCCTCAACCTGTTTAAGCCGTTCGTTCCCTATGCGCTCGTATTCGTCATATTCTGCGAGTCGGTGCGGCGGAATCTCGCTTCTGATATCTTCGCCGTCGAAACGTCTTTTCCATTGTTCGAGGGTCAGAAACGGCGCGTTGTCGGCTTCTTCGGCTTTGACGCGCAAAGCGTCGGAAATCTTTTTGATTCTACTTTTGATATTCATTGATTTTGCTCCTTTAATCTGCGGCGTTTCATTCTTCGGGAAAGCGGTCTATAGTCGTGCTGTCGCATCTCTGTAGAATAAATTCCTGTTTTCTGATCGGTTTGTGACACTGCCGGCAAACATCAGCAACCGATCCGCTGCGCAGATGCGGTTCGCTTGTATCGGACGCGACAGTTAAATCCGCCTGCCAAATTTCAAAGCTGTTCGTGCTGCGGCAGCGACAATAGCCGCCGATATTCATTGTCGATTCAAGTTTTTGAATTCTGTTTTTTAACTGCATTTTTCTCCGTTTTGTTCCTCCTAATATTCGTCGCCCGGTTCGATCACTCGATATGACGGACGGATGACATCGATTTCGATGTTGCCGGTAAAGTTAAATGTAAAATGCCGCCGGTTGATTTCCTTGCCGCAATCCCGGCACTGCTCGGGCGGCTCTTCGGGCGGCAACTCGCCGTTTTCGTCGCGCGGCTGGACTTTGATGACGATCTCGCGGTCGCAGCGGCAAAACTCCGAATCCAATTCCATTCCGCTCTCGATTTTCTTCAGTCTGTTTTTGATATTCATATTCTTACCTCGTCGGTTAAATTAACGCCTGTTTTCGCATCGGCGGCGATTCGTTGCCATTGCTCAAAGCGGTCTTTGCATTTCGGGCAGTAAGTCAAAAGCATTGCGCTTCGATTCCAGCCCGTCAGATCAGCCCATTTCTTGTCGCACAAACACGGCGCGCCGGGCAATAAGTTCGATTCAACTTTCTTCAAACAACTTTTCAGATTCATTTCTTTCACCTCTAAACTAAATTCGCGTCGAAGCGGGCGTAAATTTTCACCGGATAATCAAAGTCCGCAGTTTCCGATAAATCGCCCACGACCAAAACGGACGGCTTAACGATGCTGCGGCAGGCGGCGCATCTTGCGGGCGCGTCGAACGCTTCTTTAGATGTCGCAATGTCATTGCCGGAACATTGGCACAGATCATCGTTTTGTGTTTTATCTTCGAGTTTTTTGATTCGATTTTTGATATTCATAACTTTTATTTCGCGTCCTCCGGTTTTGGAATGTTTGAAGACACAAAATCAATAATGGTCGTTATTTTGTTGATCGGCTTGCCGCAAATCTCGCAAGCGCCGGAAAGCGGCGGCAGTTGCCCCACTAGAAGTTGCGGACAGGTCGCAGGCAACCCGTCTTGCAAGTAAACCGATTCACAGCGCGGAACGCCGCGACACGAGCAGAAGTCCGAGACTCATTGCGCCGTACCTCTTAATGTATTTGGTTAAATAAAAGAGTAAAAAGGTTAAGCGCGATTTTCTCTTTTAAGTTTTTATATTGCAACTAGTTACAACGAGGCAGCGGAAGTCAGAACTACCTATTTCGGTGGTTTTTAAAATTTGCGGGAGTCAAAACTACCTTTTGAAGACGTAAATGTAAGTCAAAACTACCGCTCGTGTAAGTCAGAACTACCTTTTGTTTATGGAAAACTCAGTTTGCGGGAGTCAGAACTACCTTATTTGACTAATCTGGGAGTCAGAGCTACCTTTTTGCGTAAGTCAGAACTACCTTTTAACAGAATTTAAACAAGAATGACGGTCAATCTGATTGAACTGAAGCGGCGACCATTAGAGATGGTAGTTCTGACTTACACTTAGCGAAAGTTTCAGTTTTAACCGTCAATGGGAAGCTGCATAATATTAGCGATCCGTTTGTTGCCTGAGATAACTTCGCCCGCGAATCTGGGATGGGACGTGATAATGATTTTAGCTTCGATTAGTTTGTTGCGCTGTGCGGGATCGAGTGTTTTTTCGATTTTGTAGTTGAGGATGACATCCTTATCTTTCATCTTCTCGAGTGCCATTTCCACGTCGCGCAAGTTATGCGAAAGACGTTCGTAAGCGGTCAAACCGAAGTCGCGGATGATTGTCGTTAAGTTGATAGAGTAAGGTTGCGTTGCGCTGGCTTGTATGTAGTGATGGCTCATCCGTTTGTGCAGTTGACGAGCAATAACGTTTTTGTAGCTCATACTCGTTTCGTAATTGAACTGCCGAAATTTTCTGGATTTGATGCCCTGCGTAACCAGTGGATTAAATCGCACGAAGGCTTTTGATTTTTGTCCTTTGCTTTCCCAATCCTCACGTGTTTGCAGTCCAAGAGTTTCAAATAAACCGGAGACGAGAATCGCGCTGCCGTCTTCGCTCGTGACGGTGATATTGGTTTTGGTGCACACGAGCAGCGCGTCCTTGATCTGGTCTTTGCTGTAGCTGTGACCGTTGCTCATCAATTCCTGTTGCATTTGATGTAGTGTAAAGGTTACACCCGCCGCGTCATCGAGAAAAAGTCCTTGTCCTTCGACCGCAAATTTTCGCAAGGTATCTTCGACTAACTCTTCGCGCTTTGACGGGTAATAGTATTTTTCTTCACCGTTTTTGTCCTTAAGACTTGCCGGCTGGATACTCACGCGGTAACGTACGCTGCGGCACTCGAACTCGCGTTCGAGCGACTTGAGGAACATTCCGTTAACGCGCTCGACTTTTCCCCAGTGATACTTGGGAATAAAGTCGTATAACTCGACTGTGTTGGAATACGGTTTTTCGTTCGGCAGCAGCAATACAAACAAGGTCAATTGAACTGGCTTGTCCTGTTTGTAATCGTCCAATTTTTTCGCCTTCGCCGTTTTGGGTTTCAAAAGGGTTTTGGCGACTGTTTGTTTTTTCCGAGTTGTTTGCTTTTGCTGTGCCATACTTTCTTGCCCAATTATAGTTAGATTGATTGATTCTCCAAAGTCAAATCTCATTTATCAAAGAAATCGGGGTAACATTTTGCGCGATCTCGGTGCGGACATTCAGAATACTGTTTTAAAAAATCAAAGATTGGTGAAAGAGACAATTCCTCCTTAATCCGCGAGACCGACTTGATTACTCAGAACTACCTATTTTATTAGAAGCCATCTCAAAAATAGTTTGATAAACTTCACGGATGGCACGCCGTGAAGAATTGACTGATGAACAATGGGCTTTGATTAAAGCGTCATTTGATAAGCCGCCTATTATTGCGACTCGCGGCAGACCGCGCCGCTCGGAACGCGAAGTAATGAACGGTGTGCTGTGGATTTTGCGAAGCGGGGCGCGTTGGCAGGATTTGCCCGAACGCTTTCCGCCATACCATACCTGCCATCGTCGCTTCCAACAGTGGGTGCGCGACGGCAGACTCAGATGAGTGTTGGTAATTTTAGCGGAAGATTTGCACACTTGCGGGAAACTGGATTTATCGGAAACCTTCATTGACGGAGCATTTGCTTCGGCTAAAAAAGGGGCTTTGCGGTGGGAAAAACCAGTCGGGGCAAAGGTACGAAGCTGCCGGCAGCGGCAGACCGCGCTGGTCTTCCTCTCGCTGTTTACACGACAAGTGCTTCGCCGCACGAAGTCAAACTTGTCGGGCGAACCGTCTGCGAACGCTTCACCGACGAGCGACCGGAGAGGATGATCAGCGACAAGGCGTATGACTCGGATCCGTTGGACAAGCAGTTGAAAAAGCTCGGAATCGAAATGATTGCGCCGCACAAAGCTAATCGTAAGCGAGCAAAGACACAAGACGGTAGAAAACTTCGCCGCTACCAACGGCGTTGGAAGATTGAGCGACTTTTTGCGTGGCTGCAAAACTTTCGGCGAATTGTGGTGCGTTACGAATATCATGCGGACAATTATTCAGGCTTTGTTCAACTGGCTTGTATGATTATTTTACTGAGAAACTATTTTTGAGATAGCTTCTAGTAAGTATGGTATCCGGCACGTCAAATCCGCTTTAGAGCGACTAAAACAAGATAAAAGATTCGGAATTATTTCAGGTAAAGCGGGCGGACCGGACACCAAAACCGGCAACGACTTTTGATGTAAATTATCACAAATCATGAGTGTCAAAGCCATTATCAAAATCAACGGGCGCGGATATTGTAAAAACGGGACGACAATTGACGTAAATTTCATTATCGGCGAAAAACTTCACGAAACTCAAAATGATTGGCGCAAGAACGATCAAGTCAAACTTTCCGATTGATTCCGAAGAATTCGATCACGAGGTAAAAGTCGAAAATCTCGCCCGTGAAATTGAAGAGACGGCTCTTGAATAAATCAGTTTGCAGTCCGAAGAAAACGCGCCGGAAGCATCAGAGATTGAGAACATTCGACAGGAAATTTCCGGCGAGATGCTCGAAGAAGTTTTCTGGGAGGATAATCAATCGGACGCTCAAAGAACCGTTCTTCCGCTCGTTTTACGACGACAGTAAACGTGGCGAGGAATTTGAAACCGAGCGCGGCACGGTTGGGTTATCCGGCGGAATGATTCATCTTCAAGAATCGAAAGTTCTTTTAACGGAAACTACTCGCATCTTCTACTCAAACATTCGATCCGCCTAAATCAAACATAATCGGTTTTGTTAAAATAGTGATTAAGAATTTCTAAAACTTTCGAATCAGGCAGTTTCATTCATATCAAAACAGCATAAGTTAATAACTAAATTAACGGTTTAATCTATATGCTCCATATAATGATTTAACATTCACTGCTGGACTTTTAGTATAAAAAAACAGGATAATGTTAAAACTCGTTGACGAAAATTTCCAACCAGACTTGCAACATAGATTGATTATATCTATTGAACAGTTTTCGAAACGCAAAATGGGAGGATTATGATGAAGAAGTTTTGTCAGTTTTTAGTAGTCAGTTATTTTTTTGGTTTTTTTACTTGGTTTTGGTTCTTGTCAACCCAATTCTCCCAACAAACCTTAACATTTGCCAAATTACTTAAACGAGCACGGTTCCAGATTTAACGAGCGCAAAGAAAACGATAGAGATAGATTCAGTAAAGCGGTCGGAATGATTAGCGGATAGCGTTTGAAATATGACGAGCTAATCGGCACCGAATAAATACAAGGGGCACAGAGCATCCAAGGGTAGCGTGATGCAAATACCGAGATTAATTGATCGATCTGCCGGAGTCGAAGTAATTCGCAGTTACGAAGTGCTTGATACCGCAAAGGAGCAAGTCTTTGATGACTTTGCCGTGTTTGCGGCGCGCATCTGCCAAACGCCGATGGCGTTT
>CAXTMQ010000147.1:0-11144 GCA_964245305.1 uncultured Pyrinomonadaceae bacterium | reverse complement strand
AATCTTGCCTTCGCCCGTGATGACGGTTTCGCCTTTTTGATTTTCGCAAACGGTGGCGAGATGTCCGCAGTCGCTTTCTAAAACGAGCGTCGGCGCGCTGATTAATTTAGCGAAATTTAACGCCGGTCCGGGCGTTACGGTATGGTCGCGGCGGGCGACGATGACGAAAACTTTCGCCTTAACCGCACCCGCCGTTTTTTCCCACGAGCCGCCGAATTTTTCCGTGATGTCGAGTGCCATCATCGCCTGCGTTTGGCGAATTTTGTTGTTCGCGTCCGAACCGCGCCGTTCCGCTTTGGCTTTCGCAAATTCGTCCAAAACCGTTTGGCGCGATGTTTTGCGGTTGAAATCTTCGGGCGTGGTCAAGATAATCGCGCCGAAACCGTATTCGACATCGCGCGCCGGATTCGTTTCGTAATCGCCGTTTTTCCAAGCCGCGTCGTTCATAATCGCGTCAATCTGCGTCTGCCAATGCACCAAATCATACGGCGCGAGTTGCGGCGAACCGACGATTGGCACGGCTTTATCCATAAATTCCGGGTAGGAGACGAGCCATTGGAACGTCTGCATTCCGCCCATCGAAACACCCATCACGGCTTTTACGTGATTTATTTTTAAAATCTTCGTCAAAACTTCGTGCTGCGAATTAACCGCGTCGCGCAGGGTAAAGTTCGGAAATTTCATACGCGGCTGTGCCTCGCTGTTCGATGGCGACGACGAAACGCCGTTGCCGGGCGCGTCAATCGTGATGACGAAATATTTCGCCGGATCAACCAAACCGCCTTTGACGATTGAAGATTGGAGTTGTTCGGTCGTGCCGCCCGCCCACGTCGGAATGAGAACGGCGTTTGATTTTTCGGCGTTCAGTTTTCCGTAAACGCGATAACCGATGCGGCAGTCGCGGATTGTTTCGCCGCTTTCCAATTTAAAGTCGCCGAGCGCGGCGAATTTTTGTTCCTGCGCGTTTGAAACAGCTTCCAAAAATGCGATTAAAAGAAAAATCGCACAAATGATTTTCGATATTTTGTTGGTCATCCGAATTTATTTTGCTTGCAGTCCGGCATCGAATAAAATAGAATACTGAAAAAGTTTTCCAATCACTGCATTTCCAAAAAAAGGACATTTAAAAATCTGATGAAATTAATAGCTTTATTATTAAATATCGCAGTCTTTGTTGCAACCTTTTGCACACCACTGCAACAAAGTTTCGCCCAATCGAGTTCGCGCGATTTCGTTAATCGTGAAACGACGGACAGCGACGCGGTTTTAAAAGAAATGACGCGCAAACCGAAACAGCCGCGCGATAATACGGCGCGTGTCGAAACGCTTTTGCGAAAAATGACGCTCGAAGAAAAAGTCGGGCAGATGACGCAGTTGACGATGGGAATGTTTGTCGGCGGCACGGATCAAAACGTGCAGATTGACGAAGCTAAACTCGATAAGGCGATTAATAAATACGGTGTCGGCTCATTTTTGAATGTCAGCGATCAGGCGTTGACGGTTGATAAATGGCACGAATTAATCGGTCGCATTCAGGACGCTTCGATGAAAACCCGGCTGAAAATTCCGAATCTTTACGGCATTGATTCGATTCACGGCGCGAATTACGTGCGCGGCGCGACTTTGTTTCCGCAAGAGATTGGAATGGCGGCGACGTGGAATCCGGCACTCGTTTTAAGAGCGCAGGAAATCACGGCGATGGAAACGCGCGCCGCGGCGATTCCCTGGAGTTTTTCGCCGGTTCTCGACATCGGGCGACAGCCGCTCTGGGCGCGTTTCTGGGAAACTTTCGGCGAAGACCCGTATCTCGCATCGGTTTTAGGCGCGACGTTCGTGCGCGGTTTGGAGGGCGAAAATCTTGCCGACGAACGCCACGTCGCCGCGTCGCTCAAACATTATATGGGTTACAGTCTGCCGACGACCGGACGCGACAGAACGCCCGCGCTGATTCCCGAAAACTATTTGCGCGAATATGTAATGCCGCCGTTTGCCGCCGCGATCAAAGGCGGAGCGCATACGGTAATGATTAACTCGGCGGAAATCAACGGCGTTCCCGGTCACGTCAACAAAAAGATTTTGACCGATATGTTATACGGCGAAATGAAGTTCGACGGTTTCGCGGTGTCCGATTGGGAAGACATCAAAAAACTCGTTACGTTTTGGAAAGTCGCAAAGGATGAAAAAGAAGCGACCCGGATGGCGGTGATGGCGGGCATTGATATGTCTATGGTGCCGCTCGATTACAGCTTCGCCGATCTTCTGATCGAACTCGTCAAAGAAAAGAAAGTTCCGATGACGAGAATTGACGAAGCCGTGCGGCGTATTTTAAAAGTGAAATACGATTTAGGATTGTTTGAAAATCCGATGCCGGGCGAAGCGGCGCGAAACAATTTCGGCAAAGCAGAATACGCTCAAGTCAGTTTGCAAGCCGCAAGAGAATCGCTCGTTTTATTGAAAAACGAAAATAATATTCTGCCGCTCTCGAAAAACAAAAAAGTTTTGGTAACGGGACCGACCGCCGATTCTTTGATTTCCTTGAACAACGGCTGGACTTGGGTTTGGCAAGGCTCTGAACCGTCTTTGTATCCGAACAAGCCGACCGTTCAGCAGGCGATTGAGCAGAAAATGGGCAAAAAGAATTTCGAGTTTGTGCAAGGGGCGCGCATCGTTCGCAAGGCAAATTCGCCGTCGAACGGCACGCCGACCGATATTGACGAAGAAGTTGATATGAAAAAAGCCGTTGACGAAGCGAAAGACGCGGACGTGATCGTTTTGTGTCTCGGCGAAGGTTCATACACCGAAACGCCCGGAAACATCACGGATTTGACTTTGCCCGAAACGCAGCTTCGCTTCGCCGAACAAATCATTGCGACGGGCAAGCCGGTCGTCGTGGTGATGGTGCAGGGTCGCCCGCGCATCATCAGCCGTATCGCCGACAAAGTTTCCGGAATTCTGCTCGCGCTCAATCCTTCGAGCGAAGGCGGCATCGCCATCTCCGACGTGCTTTTCGGCGAATACAATCCGAACGGAAAACTGCCGTTCACTTATCCGCGTAACCCGAACAATCTGATTTTATACGATCACAAATTGTTTGAAACCGAAGAAACCGCATTCGGCAACGCCGCTAATAAACCGCAGTTTGAATTCGGCACGGGTTTGAGCTATACAACGTATCAATACAGCAATCTGCGGCTGAATCAATCTGCAATTCCGATGAACGGCGAAATCACGGCGACAGTTGACGTGAAAAATACGGGAACCCGAGCCGGAAAGGAAACGGTGATTTTATATCTGCGCGATGAAGTCGCCACTTTGTCGCCAGCCGGAAAAAGAGTCAAGCGGTTTGCGAAAATTTATCTCGAACCGAATCAAACCCGAACTTTGACTTTTAAATTGAACCGCGACGATTTTTCGTTCATCAACACCGACAACAAATCAATCGTCGAACCCGGAGATTTTACAATAATGATCGGCGATCAAACGGCGAAGTTCGCGGTGCAATAATCTAGCTGAATTTTCGATGAAAAATTTTTTTTACACGCTTCTGATTCTATTCGTCGGCGTTCAAATCGCTGCGGCGCAGGAGAGCGTCGCGCGGAAACGCGCCGCGCGAATGCAAATCGGAATGAATTTGTCGTATCTCGACAACTGGTGGTTGGGAACGAAAGAGAAAACTTACAGCGATTTCGTCAAATCGGCGGACGCGGCAACGCGCGAAAAAATGTTCGCCGACATTGCCCGAAACGGATTTAAAACCGTGCGAATTCCGATTGATTTCGGCGCGTGGGCGAATTATGAAAAGCCTTACCGATGGACGAACGAAGCGAATTTGAAAATCGCCGATTCGTTTGTCGAATGGGCTTTGAAAAACAACCTGAACGCGATTGTTGATCTGCATCACGTCGAATTCGACGGCTCGGTGAAAGGCGCGGCGACGACCGAGCGCGTCGTCTGGCTCTGGTCGCAAATCGCCGAACGCTACAAAAATACCAATGCCGAACGAGTATTTTTTGAACTTCGCAACGAACCGCACGACATCGGCGCGGAAGAATGGCGCGAGCAAGCCGAAGCGATTATTAAAGCTGTTCGCCCGATTGCGCCGAATCATACTTTGATCGTCGGTTTCCACGATTGGAATTCAGCAACCGCTCTGCTCGAATCGAAGCCGTTCGCCGACCCGAATATCATTTATACTTTCCATTATTATAACCCGTTTCTGTTCACGCATCAGGGCGCAACTTGGTCGAGCAAAGGTCTTGCGGAAATCAAAAACGTGCCGTTTCCGTTCGACGAGAAAAAGCCGATAAAAATGCCCGATTCGGTCAAAGGAAAATGGGAAGAAAGTTTGATTAAAAATTATCGCGCCGATTCGAGCGCGGAGAAGATTTTCGCCGAACTCAAAGCCGTTAAAGATTGGTCGGTAAAAAACGATGTGCCGATTTTCCTCGGCGAATTCGGTTCTTTCAATAAATACACGACGCTCGAAGATCGCTGTCGTCACGCCGCGACAATTTACGCCGCGCTCGGCAAATTAAAAATCCCGAACGCTTGGTGGGAATGGGACGGCGGTTTTACAATGTTCGACAAAGGCACGACTCGAATCGCCGATTGTATGCAAAAAGCGATTGATTCTTATCACACGCAAAATTGACTGCGGTTTAATAATTTTCCGATAAAAGGAAAGCCGAGATTTTTATGCATAGATTCACGAATATTTTTTTGCTCGCGCTGATTTTTTCAGCGTCTTTAATAATTCGAGCGCAGGATTTAGAAACGGGGCGGCGCAATTTAATGCCCGTTCCCGCAAGCATTAGTTGGAGAACAGGCAGATTAAGCGTCGCCAAAAGTTTTACCGTCGCGGCGACGGGAAAAACCGACGAGCGTTTGAAGAATTATATTTTCCGCGCGATGCGGCGGCTTGAAGGTCGCACCGTAATGGAAATGCCGCGCGAATTGTCAAACGACGCGGCGAACGCGGCGCTTTTGATCGAAACGCAGTCAACCGGCAATGCGATTCCGCGTCTCGGCGACGACGAATCTTACAATCTGGAAATCAACGACCGGCAGGCGAAAATAACCGCGCCGACGACGGTTGGCGCGATGCGCGGGCTGGAAACTTTTCTGCAATTATTGGATACCGACAAAGACGGATTTTATTTTCCGGCGGTTTCGATTGCCGACAAACCGCGTTTTCAATGGCGCGGTTTGATGGTTGATTCGGCACGTCATTTTCAGCCGCTCGAAGTTTTAAAACGCAATCTCGACGCGATGGCGGCGGTCAAATTAAATATTCTGCATTGGCATCTGACCGAAGATCAGGGCTTTCGCGTCGAGACGAAAAAATTTCCCGAATTTCATTTAAAAGGTTCGGACGGAAATTTTTACACGCAAAATCAAATCCGCGAAATTATCCGATACGCGGCGGATCGCGGAATTCGCGTGATGCCCGAATTCGATATGCCCGGACACGCGACGGCGTGGCTCGTCGCGCACCCGGAAATCGGCAGCGGCAAACCCGGCGAGACTTACCAGATCGAACGCAACCCTGGAATTTTCGATCCGACGCTCGACCCGACGAACGAGAAAACTTACCGAATTCTGCAAGGCTTTTTCAAAGAAATGTCCGCGCTTTTCCCCGACGCTTATATGCACATCGGCGGCGACGAAAACGAGGGCAAGCAATGGGCGGCGAATCCGAAAATTCAAGCCTTTATGAAACAGAAAAACCTCAAAAATCAAGATGCTTTGCAGCAGTATTTCAATCAGCGAATTCTAAAGTTTATCGAAAAAAACGGCAAAATTATGATGGGTTGGGACGAAATTTTTCAACCCGGAATTCCGAAAAACATCGTCATCCAATCGTGGCGCGGTCAAGAATCGCTTGCCAAAGTCGCCAGACAGGGCAATCAAGGCATTTTGTCGAACGGTTATTACATTGATCTTATGTTTCCCGCGTCGCAGCATTACGTCGTTGATCCTTTGCCCGCCGATACGACTTTGACGGCGGAAGAGCAGAAAAGAATTTTGGGCGGCGAGGCGACGATGTGGAGCGAATGGGTTTCGCCCGAAACGATTGATTCGCGCATCTGGACGCGCACCGCTGCGATTGCCGAACGCTTCTGGTCGCCGCGCGAGGTCAATCAAGTTGACGATATGTATCGGCGGCTGGCGGTTGTTGACGTTCAGCTCGAAGAATTGGGTTTGACGCACCGCAAAAATCAAGCGATGCTGCTGCGCCGTCTGGCGGACAATCGGGACATTTCGGCGTTGCAATCTCTGGTTTCGACCATCGAGCCGGTGAAAGGTTACAGTCGTTATCAACAGCGCAAACAGACGATGCTTTCGCCTTTAACCGGACTGATTGACGCGGCGCAGGCTGATCCGCCGAACGCGCGGCTATTTAATCAAGCGGTCGAGAAAATGCTGTTTGACGATTCATCGGGCAGCGCGGAAAAAGTCCGCCGAATGCTGACCGAATGGCGCGACGCGGGCGTAAATCTCGAGCCGCTCGTTGAAAGTTCGGCGAATTTAGCCGAAGCGAAACCGCTCGTCGAAAATTGGCGGAATATGAGCGTCGTCGGTTTGGAAGCCGTTTCTTATTTAGAAAAAGGCATTGCGCCGTCTGCCGAATGGCGCGAGCGACAACTCGCCGCGCTCAATGAAATTGCCAAACCGAAAGCCGCGCTCGAACTCGGCGCGCTGCCGGGCGTGCGAATGCTCGTCGCGGCGGCAATCGAAATGCCGAATTTGAAAAACGCCGCGCCGTCGGAACGCCGGGAACGAATCAGAAATGCGGCGTTTCCGAAAACCGCGCCGAGCAAATAATCATTCGGCGCAAGCACTTTTTACTTTTCAAATTTATCTGTCCGAATGAACGAAGCGATTGCCGGAATAGACATCGGCGGAACGAAAACCGCCGTCGCGCTCGAAACTGTTCGCGGCGAGCAAATCGCCGCGCGAATTTTGCCGACGCGCCGCGATGCTCTTGAAACCGTCGAGCAAATTTTTCAGGCGATTGAAGAAACGGCTGCGGCGGAAAAAATCAAACTTCGCGCCGTCGGCATCGGTTGCCCGTCGCCGCTCGATTTGGAGAAAGGCTTGGTGATGTCGCCGTCAAATTTGCGCGAGTGGAACAATTTTCCGATTCGCAAACTTTTTCAGGAACGGTTTCAAATTCCAATCGCGCTCGACAACGACGCGAACTGCGCCGCGCTCGGCGAGTTTGTTTTCGGCGCGGGACGCGAATTTGAAAATATCGTTTATATCACGGTTTCGACCGGTATCGGCGGCGCGATTATCATCAACGGCGAAGTCGTTCACGGTGTCGCCGCGAGCGCGGGCGAACTCGGACACGCGATTGTGCAGATTGACGGCGTTCAATGCAATTGCGGTTCGCGCGGCTGTTTGGAGACAATTTGCGCGGGCGTTCACATTGCCAGAAGAACGCGCGAACGGTTGGCGAGCAGCGAGCGAAGCGTGATGAGTGAAATGGTTGCGAATTTAGACGAAGTTTCGGCGAAAACTTTGGTCGAAGCCGTGCGGTTAAACGACGAATTAGCCGTCGAAATTTGGGATGAAACGTGCCGATTTTTAGCCGTCGGAATTGCCAACGTCGTCACCTTGATCGCGCCCGAAGCAATCGTTATCGGCGGCGGCATCGCGGCGGCGAGCGGCGATCTTTTACTCGCGCCGCTGCGAAGACTTGTGCCGCAATTCGTTTCGATGATTCCGGCGGAAAAAATCAAAATTCTGTCCGCCGAACTCGGCGGCGAAAGCGGTGTGCGCGGCGCAGTCGCGCTGGCGAAAAAAGCCGCTGCCGATTCTTTGCAAAATTATGCGGTCTAAAAATAACAACGATTACACGCGGCGCGATTTTCTGAAATTCGCCGCCGTCGGAACAGCGACTCTAACGCTCGCCGGTTCAAGTCTCGGCGGCGAATTCGCTAATAAAAATTCAAAAGAAATGCTTGTTTATATCGGCACTTATACTTCGGGTAAAAGTAAAAGCGAAGGAATTTATATCTGCAAACTGAATCTCGAATCGGGCGAATTAAAATCGTATCGAACGGTGAAAAACGTCGTCGAACCGTCGTATCTGGCGATTGATAAATCGAAAAAATATCTCTACGCCGTCAACGAAACGAAAACGTATGAGGGCAAAAAAAGCGGCGCGATCAGCGCGTTTCAAATTGATCAGAGAACCGGCGATTTGACGTTTCTGAACAAACAGCCGACGTTGGGCGGCGCGCCGTGTTATGTCGCCATTTCGGAAAATGAAAAATACGTTTTAGTCGCTAATTATCTGGGCGGCAATGCTTCGGTTTTCCCGATTGCGGCGGACGGAAAAATCGGCGCGTCAATCGAATTAAAACAAAACAGCGGCAACGGACCGAATCGAGATCGGCAGGAAGCGGCTCACGCGCATTCGATCAATCTCGACGAAAAAAATCATTTCGCGGTGCTGTGCGATTTGGGAGCAGACAAAGTTTTTATTTACGAATTTGATAAAAAAGACGGCAAATTAAAGCCGAACCGGGCGCAGGAATTTTTTCAAGCCAAAGCGGGCGCGGGTCCGCGACATTTCGCTTTTCATCCGAATAATAAACACGCTTTCGTCATCAACGAACTCGATTCGACCATCACCGCGCTCGATTTCGACGCTAAAAAAGGAACGCTTAAAGAAGTTCAAACTGCTCCGACTTTGCCCGCCAATTTTAAGGGCGCGAACACCTGCGCCGATCTGCATATCACGCCGAACGGAAAATTTCTTTACGGCTCTAATCGCGGACACGACAGTCTCGTCGCGTTTCAGATCGACGGGCAAACCGGCAAACTTACGTTTGTCGAACATACCGCGACGCAGGGAAAAACGCCGCGCAATTTTGCGATTGATCCGAGCGGCAAATTTCTGCTCGCCGCCAATCAAAATTCCGATTCCGTCGCCGTTTTTCGTATTGACGAAAAAATTGGCAAGCTCGCGCCCGTCGGTTTGCCCGTCGCCGTTCCAACGCCGGTTTGTCTGAAATTGATTTCGAGTTTTTCGTGAAGATTTTAGGAGAAAATTATGTGCCGAAAATTTCAAAAAATTTTGATGTTTGCTGCTTTGGCTTGGTTGTTTTTCTGCGATTCGACGATGGCGCAGGCGCAGGTTCGTTATCGCAAATTAGCGTTTAAGGATGAATTTAACAAGCCCGCGAACGCGCCCGTTGATGCGTCGAAATGGACGGCGGAAATCGGCGGCGGCGGTTGGGGCAATCAGGAATCGCAGTATTACACGACGAACATCGAAAACGCATATCACGACGGACAGGGAAATCTCGTTATCAAAGCGATCAAGCTTGCGCCGCCGCTTAATCTTTCGTGCTGGTATGGTCCGTGCCAATACACATCGGCGCGGCTGATTACGAAAGGGAAGTTCGAGCAGAAATACGGAAAGTTTGAGGCGAGAATAAAAATTCCGCGCGGGCAGGGAATGTGGGCGGCGTTCTGGATGTTGGGAAATAATATCGATTCTGTCGGCTGGTCAACGTGCGGCGAAGTGGACATTATGGAGAACATCGGGCGCGAGCCTTCGACGGTTCACGGCACGATTCACGGTCCCGGATATTCGGGCGCGAACGGCATTACTTCCTCGTTTAGTTTTGCGAATAATCAAACTTTCGCCGATGATTTTCACGTCTATGCGACCGAATGGTCGGAAAATAAAATCGAATTTTATGTGGACGGCAATTTATACAAAACCATCACGACGCAGAATCTGCCGAACGGCAACCAATGGGTTTTCGAGCATCCGTTTTTTATGATTTTAAATCTCGCCGTCGGCGGCAATTGGGGCGGCGCGCCCGACGCGACGACCGTTTTTCCGGGCGAAATGAAAATTGACTATGTGCGCGTTTACCGTCGCTGAAAAAAAAATAATTTTGCGGAGCGATTGGAGATGAAAATTTTAGCCTTCGTTTTGAGTTTGATTTTTTTATTCGCGGGCGGCGCGGGCGCACAGATTTCCCCGCCGAAAACGAAAATTTCATTAAATGCGAATTGGAAATTTCGTGAATTTAACAAAGGCGAATGGCTTTCGGCGACAGTTCCGGGCTGCGTTCATACGGATTTGCTCGCCAACCGGAAAATCGAAGACCCGTATTACCGCGACAACGAAAAAAGTCAGCAATGGATCGGCAAAACCGATTGGGAATATCAAATGACGTTTCAAATTTCCAATGAAACTTTGAAACGCCAAAACATCGAAATCGTTTTTCAAGGTCTCGACACTTACGCCGAAGTTTTCTTGAACGACAAAGTAATTCTGAATGCCGACAATATGTTCAGAACGTGGCGCGTTGACGTTAAAAATAGTCTCAAGACCGGCGCGAATACGTTGCGGATAAAATTTCGCTCGCCGATTAACGAGATTTTGCCGCGAATGGCGAAGCTTGATTACGAGCTTCCGGCGATTAACGATCAGGGCGAAAAAACTTCGCCTTACACGCGCAAAGCTCCGTATCAATACGGCTGGGATTGGGGACCGAGATTCGTAACGAGCGGCGTTTGGAAACCGGTCAATTTGGAGAGTTGGGACGACGCGCGAATCGAAGATTTGCAAATCAAGCAAAATAATCTTTCAAAAGAAAACGCCGATCTAAGCGCGATTGTCGAAGTTGTTTCAGCAAGCGCGGCAGGCGCGACGATTGAAATAGAAAATCTGACCGACAAAAAAATCGCGGCGACCAAACAAATAAAATTAACGAACGGCACGAATAAAATCGCGCTCGATTTTGCGATTAAAAATCCGCGCCTCTGGTATCCAATCGGGCTTGGCGAGCAATCGCTTTATACGTTCAAAGCGAAATTGTCCGTCAATAAAAAACAAATTGACGAGCAGACCAAGCGAACGGGTTTGCGAACGCTGGAACTTCGTCAAACGCCCGACGAATACGGCAAAAGTTTTACGTTCGTCGTCAACGGCATTCCGGTTTTCGGGCGCGGCGCGAATTGGATTCCGGCAGATATTTTTCCGACTCGCATCACGCAGGAAAAATATAAAACGCTGCTGACATCGCTTAGAGACGCGAATATGAATATGGTGCGCGTGTGGGGCGGCGGCATTTACGAGGACGATTATTATTACGATCTGGCGGACGAAATGG
>CAXTMQ010000146.1:0-11146 GCA_964245305.1 uncultured Pyrinomonadaceae bacterium | reverse complement strand
TCGGTCGGGCGGAAATAGACGGGATTGACGGCGACAACGATTTGACCGGCGGGAACTTGATACGAAGCGTTGCGGCAAGCCGTGACGATGCCGATTTCATCAACGCCTTCGCCCCGGAATTCGATTTCGATGCCGACTTCGTTGAATGCCATTTTTGTAAAATCGCGGATCGAGGTCGTGATGCCGGTGGCGATGACGTAATCTTCCGCCCGTTCTTGTTGCATCATCAGCCACATCGCTTCGACGTAATCTTTGGCGTGTCCCCAATCGCGTTTCGCGTCGAGGTTGCCGAGATAGACGGTTTTCAGTTTGCCGAGCGCGATTTGGGCGACGGCGCGGGTGATTTTGCGCGTGACGAACGTCTCGCCGCGTTCGGGGCTTTCGTGGTTGAATAAAATTCCGTTGACGGCGTAGATGTTGTAGGCTTCGCGGTAATTGACGGTGATCCAATAGCCGTAAAGTTTCGCCACGCCGTAGGGCGAGCGCGGGTAAAACGGCGTGTTTTCCGTCTGCGGAATTTCCTGCACTAGACCGTAAAGCTCAGACGTTGACGCTTGGTAAAAGCGCGTCTTTTCGGTTAAACCCAGGAAGCGAATCGCTTCGAGCATTCGCAAAACGCCGAGACCGTCGGCGTTGGCGGTGTATTCGGGCGTTTCAAAACTGATTTTGACGTGGCTTTGCGCGGCGAGATTGTATATCTCGTCGGGCTGGACGGTTTGAATGATGCGAATCAAATTGCTCGCGTCGGTCATATCGCCGAAATGCACGATGAAATTCGGATTCGCAACCGGCTCGATCAGATGGTCAATCCGCGCCGTATTGATGAGCGACGAACGCCGCTTGACACCGTGAACTTCGTAGCCTTTGGCGAGCAGAAAATCCGCCAGATACGCGCCGTCTTGTCCGGTGATGCCGGTGATAATCGCTTTTTTAGTCATTTTTTAACGCTTTCGAGGAAATGTTTTTCTTCAATTTCAAAATTTTTAGCGGCTTGTCGAAACTTCTGCCGAATAAATTTATAATAATCTTTCCGAATTTCGCCGTAAAAATCGTTCGCCAGCCGCTCCGCCGCGCGTAACGCGAAACTCTCCGCGAAAATGTTTTCAAATCTTTCCGCTGATAAGCGTCTCTCAACTGCAATTCCAAAATATCCAGATTGTCGGGCTGCAAATTTTCGTTAAATTCGCGGCGGGCGCGGGCGAAATCCGCGTCTAAAATCAATTCGACGCATTCGCGCAGTTTGCGAAGCGCGTCGCCGCCGTCGCTGTCAATTTCGATGATGTGTTCGACCGGCAGATTAATGTTTTCGTGGTCGAAAATCATTGACGGGAAAACCGGATTGCGGCGATTGATCATTAAAACCAGCGGCAGCTTTTTCGCCCAATCGGTCGTCGAAAGCCACGAAATTCCGCTCGCGCAGCCGACGAGCAGATCGCAAAATTTCGTCAGCTCGGCGTTTTCGCGGAACGATAAAACGCTGCCGTCAACGATGTTGGGCGATGCGGCGTTGATTTTTTTGTCGGATGACAAAACGAACGCGATCTTTCGATTCGCGCCGATTTCTTTTGCCAGATTAATCGCCGCCGCCGCGTCGAGCGCGACGGAAAAACTGTCGGGACCGCATTCAATCAAAATCACCTGTTCAAAATCGGCAAGTTTATGTTCGGCGGCGAAACGGCGGACGTTTTCGACTTCCGTTTCGCTCAAACGAATCGTCGGCTGCGGCGAAACGCTGATCGGGCGCGGATAATTATTATAAGTCGAAGAGCGGATACCGCCGTCGAAATTGAAAATATTTTCGCCGATAATCTGCGTCGGAAAAATTTCATCGAAATCGCCGGATTGTTTTCTTTGTTCGGCTTCGCGTTTGAAATTTTTCCATTCTGCTTCGGTCGCCGCGCTTTTTTCGGTCGGGATTTCCCAAATCTCGTCAACATACGGATTCGCTTCGACAACCTGCCGGCACTTGAAGTTAACCGCCCACGTCAGATGACAATCGGGAAAATCTTTTTCCTTGATTTGGCGGGCGATAATCGCGGCAAAAAGACAATCGCCCATCGAATTCAAATGCCCGAGTAGAATTTTTTTCCGGCTCATTTCTCTACGCCGCCGCGACGAACCGCTGAAACGCTTTGTCAATTTCGTCTATGCAGTTGTTGCGCTCCAAATTGATAATCGCCAGCTCTTTGATGACATTATCTTTTTCTTCGACGGGAATCGCTTCAAATTCATATACTTTTTCCTGCACGTGCCAGAGCTTGCAGTTGATGTCGGCGAGCAGCGCGAAAATTTCGCCGAGGCTGCCGCTTATTCCCCGCGTGTCGTTGCCTTCTTTTTTGTAAACTTTATTCGCCGCGAAGGTCATTCGTTCGATTGGAATTTCGCCCGCCGTCGCCGCGCGGACGAATTCGTCAATTTCCGCCTGCAGCTGCTTTTCCTGTTTTTGCAGACTCGCCAGCCGCGCCGCGTCTTCGGTGTGATACTGCTTTAATTTTACGATTGTCAGCTTGTCGCTTAAAGTTCCGAGTGTTTCCGCCATAAATTTTAATTTTCGCTTTGTTTTTTATCGTCGCCGCCGTTTATCGTTTGACGATTTCAATCGTCGGCAGAGGGAAAATCAGCCCGACTCCGCTGTCGAGCGTCGCTTTCTCGCGCTTGATAAATTCTTCCTTGAAATGCCACGGCAAAACCAGATAATAATCCGGTTTCATCGCTCTCGATTCGGCTTCGCTGACAATCGGAATATTCGTCCCCAAAGTTTTCGCGCCGTATTTATCGGGATTGCGTTCCGCCGCGCATTCGATAATTTCATCATTTATTCCGCAAAACTGCAAAATCGTGTTGCCTTTGGTCGAAGCCCCGTAGATGTGTATGCGCTTGCCTTCGTCGCGCAAATTAAAAAGCAGCGAGCGCAGTTTTTCGCGTTCCCGTTCGATTCGGGTTTGAAATTCGAGATACGGCGCGTCGGTTTCGAGCGCGAGGTCAAATTCGCGCGAGCGAGCGCGGCTGATGAGTTTTTGATTTTCCGTCAAATCGTAATAATCGTTCTCCGAATGAGTCGCCGAACAGCGAATGCTGCCGCCGTTGATGTCGTTAAAGACGATCTCGAAAATTTGCAATCCGGCGCGTCTCAAAATATTCTCAATCACCGCCAGACTGTAATATTCCAGATGCTCGTGGCAAATCGTGTCGTAGGAATTCAGCTCCAGCATCTGCGGCATATACGACATTTCAAACGTCCAGATGCCGCGCTCGGACAAAAGAATTTTAATCGCCGAACAAAACTCGACCGGATTTTCGAGATCGTAAAACATCGCAATTGAGGTAATCACGTCAATCTTGCGACCGCCGATTTTATTAAGCAGTTTTTCCGAAGGAAAAATGTCCTGAATGACTTGAAGATTCGCGCTCGCCGCTTCCTGCGCGACATCCGACGGATCAACGCCGAATTTCGTGAATCCGGTCGGATAATTTTTCAAAAGCGTGCCGTCGTTGCAGCCGATGTCGAGAACGGTCGCCTGCTTTTTTCCCCAGAGCGTCGTCGCGCGGTCGGCGATTGATTTGAGATGATCGCGCATCGTTTGATTCGTGCCTGAACGATACCAGTAAGCGGCGTATAAAATTTCCGGCGGAACGCTGTGGCGCATCTGCAAAAGCCCGCACGCCTGCTCGTCGAGCTCGGGATTACAGCGGACGATCTCGCACGGAATACGGCGCATCGGCGGCAATTCCTTGCCTTCTTTGACGAACGAACCCTGCAAATACTGTTCGCCCAGATTAATGACCGGCGTTAAAGAATCAGAACCGCAGACGCGGCAGGTTTGACGATAAGTTAAATGCATTTATAAAGATTGAAATTTATTTTGAAATTCGCGCCCGCGTTTCCCGCGCCGCTTTTTGTTCTTTTTGATAAAGATAAAAATCGTATAAATTGCGGTTGACGAATATATTGTTCGCATAAGTTTCGGCAAAAGAAAAGTAGCCCGCTTTTTCAAAAAACTCGTTGATCTCCGTCAAGCGATACGTCGAGCCGTCGGGTTTGTAAGCGAGCGTTTCGACGCAGAAAATCGCCGGCGCGAACCGCTCGAAATCGAATGTTTCCAAGATTTGCAAATCCCAGCCTTCGACATCAATCGAAACGAAATCGGGACACTCGGTAAAATAATTTTCGACGACGTGATTGACATTCAGAAGCGGCATTCGCAAAACTTGTTCGACTTTGAATTTTTTGCCGTTCATACCGACGGTTTCCCAATGTTCGGCTTCGGTTTTTGAAAACGTGCTGAGTCCGTCGGCTTCCGCGCCGAATTGATAAAAATCGGCTTCGGCTTGATTTTCGCCCGTTCCGATGCCGACATTTAAAATCGTATCTTCGGGTCGCTCGCGTTTCAGCTTTCCGCACAAACTTCGATTCGGTTCGATAAGCACGCCGCGCATTCCTTTCTCGTAAAAAAGAAAAGTGTTGCTGATAAACTGCGGATTGTTCGCGCCGATGTCGAGATAAGAGAAATTTTTAATCGCCAAATCTTCACGCAAATTATCAACGATTCGATCTTCGCCGAACTGCGAATATGAATCTTTCGACGGTTGATGTTTGCCGTTCGTCGCGGCGATTTTTTTTAAACCGCGCAGTTTCGATTTTACTTTTGCCAGCAAACTTCGCGGCTCGTTTTCCGCTTCTTTTTTTAAAGGCAATTCGATTTCACCGCTTGATTGCGGTGCGTTTGAAAAATCGAAACTGTCGAGCATCGCTTCAAATCGCGTCCGAAATTTTTCCGGCGACCATTCTCTTTGAATTTCGGCAACTTGCGCGGGCGTTTTTTCAATCGCGTCTTTTAAGGTTTGATACGGAAACGGCTTGATAAATTTCTGGACGTGGCGAAACGTATTGTTTTTCGAAACGGCGAGCGGTTTGCCGCTGGCAATCGCCTGATCGGTCGTCGCCGCCAAACCGGGCATATTGCGGTCATATAAAAAACAATTGATCGTGTTGCGGGCGCACCATTCGATCAATTCGGGCTTCGTCATAAAATCGTGCGTAACTTTGACTTCGATCCCCGCTTTCGCTCTTCGCCGGCAAATTTCCGCCAATTCTTCGGCGAATTTATGACTTTCGTTGGCGTAAGTCGCGTAGGGAATATTGATTCTGACGACGGCGCGGTCGAATTCACTATTGACGGCATCAATCAAATGATCGAACCCTTTGCCTTCGGTGGCGAAACCGAAACTGCCGATGACGGGAATATCTCCGGCTTCGTTTTCAGTCGCATTTTTTGAAATTTCGAGCGGTCGCGGAAACGCGAAAACTCGTTCGTCGGCAATATTCAAAGTCGGGTCTAAAACGCAGTAAGCGTCGAAATCTTCGGGCGAGCAGTAAACAAACGGATTGTTCGGCGCAACTTCCAAAACGACGGTCATTTTTATTCCGGGCAGCGCGTTTTTTATTTTTTTCGCGTCGAGCCAATTCATCGTCGTTATGTGATAATTGAAAAAATAAAAATCGAAATTCGACGGAAGCGTTCTTTTTTCGGGCGTGATTTCGATGTATTCGAGCGCGAATTTCGGCGAACCCGCGAGGCATTGAAAAGTCATTCTGCCCGATTCGTAAATGCTGCACTGCGCCGCCGCGCAATTGATAAAAAGCCCTCGTAATTTCTTCGCGTTCATAAAAAATTTTAATTTAATTCTCTGACCGAAACTTCGCACGGCGAAAAAATCAAGCCGTAATCCAAGCCTTCGCTCAGCGCGTATTTCGTGCCGGAATCGAAGACGGAAAAAAACATCGCGTCTTCGATTAATTCGATGATCGTCTGATGCGGAACGAAAAGGGCGAGCGTGACCGAATAATTATTCGGGCGCAGCGTTTCCGCCGGAATCGTAAAATCAGCTTCAAAATTTTCGCAAGTCTCGCCGAGCGTTTTCAGTTCTGCGTCCGACGTGAAAACCGTGATGCTTCGCGCGTCTCTGACGACCATTCGGAGTTCGGCGTTTCGCATCAAACGCCGCGCCGCGCATCGAACGCGAATGCAAATAGTTTCGTCGTGGCGAAACGCAGTCTGCTCGACCGCATCGCCGTTTAAAATCGTCGCTGTCTCGACGAACATTTCCAAAAGTGATTGCGATTCATCGGCTGAATAATTCGCGGCGCGCGTTTTGTTTTGATTTACGTAAAAATCAATCACGGCGGCGGTTTTATCGTTCATCGCAACCGCGCCTTTCTGAAGAAGAATCGCGCGGCGGCATAACTGCGCGATTGTTCCCATCTGATGGCTGACGAACAAAACTGTTCTGCCGGTTCGGCTCACCTCGTCCATTTTCCCGAGACATTTTTTCTGAAATTCCAGATCGCCGACCGCGAGAACTTCGTCGACAATTAAAATTTCCGGTTCGAGATGCGCTGCGACCGCGAACGCGAGCCGCACATACATTCCCGACGAATAAAATTTCACGGGCGTATCGAGAAATTTTTCGATCTCGGCGAAGTGGACGATTTCATCGAATTTTTTCGCAATTTCCGCTTGCCGCATTCCGAGAATCGCGCCGTTCAAAAAAATATTTTCTCTGCCCGTCAGTTCGGCGTGAAAACCCGTGCCGACTTCTAATAAAGAGCCGACGCGACCGTAAAGTTCGATGCGCCCGCGCGTCGGTTCGGTGATGCGCGAAAGAATTTTCAAAAGCGTTGATTTGCCCGCGCCGTTTCTACCGATAATGCCGACGACTTCGCCGGGTTCGACGGTAAAATTAACATCTTTCAATGCCCAGAAACTGTTCGATTTTTCATCGTTTCGCGCCGCGCCTTTGAAAATTTTCAAAGGCTTTCGCGCCGCCGCGACGAGCGAATCGCGCAAAGTGTCATAAGCCCGCCGTTCGTCACCGAGGCGATACTGCTTGCTCAAATTTTCAACTTTGATAATCGGCTTCATCGAAATCTGAAAAACTTAAATCACGTCGGCGAAAGATTTCTCCAGACGCTTAAAGGTGAACGCGGCGTAAAACAAAACGGCGAAGGTTAAAATCGCCGAAACAAGAAGCGCGAGCCAATCGAACGGTTTGCCGAAAACGGCGGCGCGATACGCCTCGATTTGTCCGCTCAAAGGATTCAGCCACAAAAGCCAACGCCACTTTTCCGGCACGAGCGACGACGGATAAATAATCGGCGTTAAAAACATTCCGAGCTGAATCAAAAACGGCACAGCGTAACGCACGTCGCGGTATTTCACGTTCAACGCGCTCGTCCACATTCCGATGCCGATTGCCAAAAGCGCGGTCAAAACAATCAAAACCGGCAATATCAAAATATTAACGGATAAATTGACTTCGTAATAAAACATCAAGCCGACGAGAAGAATGAACGCGACGAGAAAATCGAGCAAACCGGAAGCGACCGAAGCCGTCGGAATAATCATTCGCGGGAAATAAATTTTCGTAATCAAATTGGAATTTCCGACCAAAGAATTGCCGCTGTTTGTTACCGCGTTTGAAAAAAAAGTCCAGGGCAGAAGTCCGGCGTAAGCGAACAACGGATACGGCACGCCGTCGGACGGAACGCCCGCCAATTTACCGAAAAAAAGCGAGAAAATGAGCATCGTGAAAAGCGGCTGAATAATCGCCCACGCCGCGCCGAGCAGAGTTTGCTTGTAGCGGACGCGAATGTCGCGCATCGTCAAAATGTAAAGCAAATCACGATACTGCCAGAAATCGCGCAAATCAAACGGAATCCAGCCTTTGTGCGGTTCGATAACCGTTACGGGTTGTTCGGGCAGCATCATAGCGATTTCCGTTTTTTCCGAATTGCCGGGCGCGGCATTTGCGGCAGTTTGCTTTTCTTTGACGATCAAACTCATTTCGAGATTCGGGTTTTTTCTACGCGCCGCTTAAAAACTTAGATATTTCGTCGCTGGCGTTCGAGAGCAATAATTTCAATTCTTCAATCGAGATGTTTTTATCCTTTGATGAATACTCGCCTTGCAGAGCCGGCGTGTATTCCCGCTCCTCGCGCAGCTCCGGCAGCACAGGCAGTATCGCGTAATAATCGCCTCGCTCGATTGTGCGAAAACATTCCTCCTCCGACACCATTATCTCGTGTACCTTTTCTCCCGGACGAATGCCCGTGTAGATGATCGGCAACTCTTTCTCGCCCATCAGAGCCTTCGCCACGTCCGTGATCTTCGCCGCCGCCACCTTCGGCACGAACGTCTCGCCGCGCTTGCCGCTCTGAAGTGCCGCGAACACCGTGTCCACCGCTTTGTCCAGGCTCAATAAAAAGCGCGTCATCTCTTCCAGCGTGACCGTGATCGGCTGACTGCGGCGCACCTGCTCGACGAATAAAGGAACTATCGAGCCGCGCGAGGCGATCACGTTGCCGTAGCGCACGCACATAAAACTCGTGTTCGGGCAATCGCGGTTCGCTTCCAGCAGCACCCGCTCCTGCAACGCTTTGGTCATGCCCATCACGTTGATCGGCTTGCACGCCTTGTCGGTCGAAATGCCGACGACCGTTTCGACCGAGAGATTATTTTCCCGGACGGCGCGCGCCACGTTCTGCGCTCCGACGATGTTGGTCTGCACCGCCTCGAACGGAAAATACTCGCACGACGGCACTTGTTTGAGCGCGGCGGCGTGAAACACCACATCCGCTTCCCGCATCGCCGACAGCAAGGATGAATAATCCCTGACATCGCCGATGCGAAACGTTAGAACGTCCCGCGCGTCGGCGTAAATCACGTCGTCGGTGGCGGCTCTTTTGTGCAGAAAATCGAGCCGCATATAATGCTGCTTGGCTTCGTCGCGCGAAAAGACGGTCACTCGCTGCGGCTTGCCCATCTCGCCCGAGAGCAGTCTGCCGCCCAGCGTCTGCCCGAGCGAACCCGTCCCGCCCGTCACTAATATCCTTTTCCCTTCAAGATTCATAAAACGGTTTTCTTGGTTGAAAAACCAAACAAACAGATTAAAACGACAAAAGGCAAATTATCAATCATTCGCTTTCGATTAACAAATGCGGCTTTCGATTTCGGCGCGGCGGAGAAATCGATTTTTTTGTTACGCGCCGAATATTATTTTCAAACTCGCAAAGCAAAGTGTTAAGATGTAAGTTCAAATGGAGCGCAACGGCGTTTCCGCAAACGGCATCATAGAAGGCACAGTTTTTATACATAATTTTTTGGAGTTTTATGGCAGATATTGACGCATACAAAGACAAGTTTAGCGAAAGCGGTCAAAAGGTTTTGGAAGTCGCGCTCGATGAATCGAGAAAGCGCGATCAAAATTACGTTTCGACCGAACATATTTTACACGCGCTTGCCAATGAAGAAGCCGAGCTTTTTAACGCGACGATGCGCGATCTGGCGGTTGACCCGCGCTCGGTCAAACTTTTAATCGAAAAACGCCTCGATTCGGGCAGACAACACACGGGCAAAGGTTTCCGCATCGCGCCGGAAACGACCGAGCTTTTTAAAAAAGCGATGGACAGAGCGCGTTCGCAAGGTCGCCGCGTCATCGAAGCGAGCGACATTTTTTATGTGATGTCGAACGACGAGCGCAGTCTTTTGAACGACGTTTTGCAGAATTTAGGAGTGCCTGCCGAAGAATTGGCGCAGACTGCGCGGACGCGCATTCGCAAAATCGAAAAGGAAGAAGAACGAACGCGGAAAAAATATGAATTGCCTTCATATTTAAAACACTTCGGCGTTTCCCTGAATAAATTAGCCAGACAGGACAAAATTCCGCCGACCATCGGACGCGAGCGCGAAATTTTGCAGATGATCGAAATTCTCTCGCACCGTGAACGCTCGAACTCGCCGATGCTCGTCGGCGAACCCGGCGTTGGCAAAACGGCGGTCGTCGAAGGCTTGGCGCGAATGATCGAACTCGAACCGGAAAAAGTTCCGGCGCGGCTTCGTGATTCGCACATCGTTCAGCTTCAAATGGGCGGCTTGGTCGCCGGAACGATGCTGCGCGGAATGTTTGAGGAACGCATCAAAGGCATTATTGACGAAGTAAAAGAAAAAACCAATATCATTCTTTTCATTGACGAAGCGCACACGATTATCGGCGCGGGCGCGGCGATGGGAACATCGTCGGATGCCGGAAATATGTTCAAATCCGCGCTCGCGCGCGGCGAATTAAGAATCATCGGCGCGACGACTTTGACCGAATATAAAGAATATATCGGCGAAGACGAAGCCTTAGCCAGACGTTTTCGTCTCGTCAAAGTCATCGAACCGACGATTGACGAAACGCGCGAAATTCTCTTGGGTTTGCGCCCGCGTCTCGAAAAAAATTATTCGGTCACGATTTCCGACGAAGCGATTAATACCGCGCTGGAAATGTCGCCGAAATACATTCGCAATCTGCATCTGCCGGACAAAGCGATTGGTTGGTTAGACACAGCTTCGGTCAAAGTCGAAATCAACGAGCCGACTTCTTTGGTCGTCAAGCCGGAACATATTATCGAAGTCATTTCGCAGGAATCAAGAATTCCGAAAGATATGATTTACCGCGAAACTTCCGACAGATTTTCCGTGATGGAAACTGACATCGGCAATCGCGTCATCGGACAAAAAGACGCGGTTCGCGCCGTCGCGGAGAGACTTAGATTGAACAAAGGTCCTTTGAAAGACAATCATTTCGCGCCGGATGGAGTTTTATTATTCTTAGGTCCGACGGGCGTTGGCAAAACCGAATTAGCCAAAGCGGTCGCCGAATTTATGTTCGGCGACGAATCGAAAATGGTGCGGATTGATATGTCCGAATACGGCGAAGGCACGGTCGGTATTGAGAAATTAATCGGAATGCCGCGCGGCATCGTCGGCTCGGAACGCGGCGGGATTTTGACCGAACAGCTTCGGGAAAATCCGTATACGGTTCTGCTTTTAGACGAAGTTGAAAAGGCGAATCCGTATTTGATGAACATTTTCCTGCAAGCCTTCGACGAAGGCTGGCTGACCGACGGGCGCGGCAAAAAAGTTTATCTTTCCGACGCAATTGTCATTATGACTTCCAACTTGGGTTCGGAGAATTTCAAAAAGTATGAAAAACCCTTGGGTTTTGGAATGAAATCGAAAGGCGAAATCAAGGAAATCACCAGCGACGTAATGAAAGCGGCGGAAACCCGTTTCACGCCGGAATTTCGCAATCGCATTGACGA
>CAXTMQ010000145.1:7862-11157 GCA_964245305.1 uncultured Pyrinomonadaceae bacterium | reverse complement strand
CCTTGATTTTGTCGGGCGTGAAGATTTTGACTTCGGGTTTATAGCCGTCCGCGCCGAAAAACTGCTGGTCGCCCATAATCGAAGACATCGTGTGATATTCGCCGTGCGGGTCAACGATCAAAACGGCGGCGCGGTTGTATTGATTCATCAACTCTTCGACAAGCACGCCCGCCGTGTAGGATTTTCCCGAACCCGTTGACGCAAGAATCGCTAAGTGAGTCGAGACGACATCTTTAATCGAAAGGACGACCGGAACTTCGCCTTTTTTTCTGGTTAAAAGCGAGCCGATGTGTGCCGAACCGATGTCGGCATTTTTCTTCGGCGAAAGCATTTGTGAAAGAGTTTCCGACGAGGCGAGATAAATCGCGTCGCCCGGATTCGGCGGAATGCGCGGGTTGTTGAAATCGTTGACGGTCTTATCGAAAAAGCCGATGGTTTCGACCGTGATTTCGTAAATCTCGCAAGCGTCGCCGTTGAGTCCGATTAAAGAAGAAACCAACGACGGCGGCGTGTTCGGGTCGGACAAAAATGCGTCGGGCAAGTTTCTGACGAGTTTTCTGCCCTTTATCGTGCCGATAATCTGCCGAACGCTTTCGCCGTCCTGCGCCGCGTAATAAACGAATTCGCCGATGCGCGTTCGTTTATTATCTTTGGTGATGAAAAGATATTCGTGCGGCATCTCGCCCGGACCTTTGACCGTGCCGGTCAGGAAATCTGTTGTCATAATTTTTCAGCTTAATTCAGAATGTTTTCAGCGGCAATTATAACACGGAGATTGAGCGCGAAAAGCCGAGCGTCGGTTAATTCGTCGAGCCTGCAGTTTTCTGTTTTGCGACCGGATAATTTTATAGCTAATGTCTTTTATTCTGTGCTAATCTTACATAGCGTTGACGACTATTTTATCAACTTGGAAACGCAAAAGTTTGAGTTCGCAATAATTTTGCTCTCATCTTCCGATTAAAATCATTTCAATATTCGACAAATCAATTTATCTGCAAAAATCAAATAATTTATGAAGATTAGAATGTTTCTTATTGCCGCGTGTCTGTTGACGCTCGGTTCGATTAATTTCGCCCAAACAAAAAAAGCGATTGTCGCGCCCGAACAAGTTGTTAAAAACTTATATGCGGCGAAAGGCGCGGCGAGTCCGTTTTTTCAAAGGAAAAATCGCGCTTCGGTTGATAAATACTTTACGCGCGAACTCGCCGACACGATTTGGAAAGACGCGACGAGCGCGACCGACGGCGTTGGCGCGTTGGATTTCGATCCATTGTATTACGCGCAGGATACGCAGATTACCAATTTCGTCGTCGATAAAGCCGATGCGAACGGCGTGGTCAAAGTCCGCTTTAGAAATATGGGCAAAAACGAAGAAATTACTTACACGCTCGTTAAAGAAAATACCGCATCCAAAGTCTGGAAAATCGAAAGCGTAATGTATAGCGATGCGGAAGACCTCGGCTCGATTTTGGAATACGGAATGATGACGGAAGCCGAAATGAAAGCCGCCGACAGCCAGAATAAATTGGACGGCGATTATCTGGTCGGCACGGTTAAATGCAATTTCCAAACAAATAAAAGCGGTTATTGGGCGCGTGTAAAATGCGACGATCAGCCGAATTTTCAAGTCGTTGACACGGAAAGCTTGACTTTCGGAACTTTTAATCCGAACGAAAAAGGCAGAAAAGGTCATTTCGTTTCGACCGAAAATGACGGCATTACGAAATTTGTCGACGCTTCCGGCAAAGAGATGAAAGTTACCCGCGTCGAATAAATTCTCGGCGCGATTAAGAAGAAAAGTTTATGAAAATCAAATACTTGTTTTTAGCTGTTTTGCTGTTAGCGACAGCTTCGATTAACTTCGCTCAAGCAAAAGCGAAACCCGCGACAAGCGCGCCCGATGCGGTCGTGAAGAATTTTTACGCGACGCACGATGCCGGAAAAAGTCCGTTTTTTCAAACGAAAAATCGCGCTCTCGTTGACCGTTATTTTATGAAAGAGATGGCGGATTTGATTTGGAAAGACGCGCTCTGCCAGGTGAAAAGCGGTGGAATCTGCAATCTTGATTTCAATGTCCCTTACGCGACCAACGGCGGCGACCGCCGAGACGCGACCCAATTCCAAATCGGCAAACCCGAATACGGCGAAGGCAATTCTCAGTTAGCTGACGTGCCGGTCAGTTTCAAACTTTTCGCCGCTCAAGACAAAAATGCGCCGACCATCACGATTTTGTATCGACTCGAGCAAGACAAAAATAAAGTCTGGAAAATCAGCGACGTTTATTTTCCCGGAAACGAAGAACCGGGTGATTCGCTGAAAAAGATTTTGTCAATGGACGCGACCGCCGAACAAAATACGGAAGCGGATCAGGGCGAAGGCGAATTGCAGACCGGCAAAACCGAATCGGTGATTTTATATGTCGGCGCGGAAACCGGCGATTATGCGGCTTATTGCTTTATGAACGATTCGGAAGCCGGACGCGCGATTTTAGCCCGATGCAAAAACGGCGGGCAATGCCGATTCAGCGGCAAAGTTGATTTTGAAGCGGCTTGTAAAGTTCCCGGACTCGAAGCCGATTTGTCTTCAAAAGGCAGAATCGTAAAAATCGAAACGGTCAAATCGCTCGGTCGCCGCAAACAATCGAAGTAACGCAAAATTAAAAAGTAGAAAAATTTATGAAAATCAAATGTTTGTTTTTGGCAGTATTTTTTGCCGCCTCGGTTTCGGCTATTTTCGCTCAGACGCAAATGCCGTCGTTCGAGAAATATGCCGCCAAAGTCGAGACAATTAAAAATGTCAAAGTCAATTTAAAAAGCCACAAATACGCGAACAATTACCGCACGAATTTGCGGAACGCGGCGAAGGAAGGCGTAAATTTCGCCGGACATTTTATCGTCGCCAATTGGGGCTGCGGAACGAATTGTTCGGAGACCGCGATTATTGACGCGCGTAACGGCAAAGTATTTTTTCCGGACGAGCTTGCCGGCGCGGTTTTCGGCTTTTGCGATTTGCCCGACGATGCCGAACCGATTGTTTTCAAAGCCGACAGTCGTTTGTTCGTTCTGAACGGCTTCAAAAGCGGCGATCTCGAGTCGAAAAAATCCTCGTGCGGAATTTATTATCTGGAATGGACGGGAACGAATTTCAAACAAGTCGCGTTCGATAAGAAAAACCGTCCTGAAATGCCGTAGTTTGTAAAAACAACATGCGAAAAAGAAAATGCCGCTTTATCAAAGGCGGCATTTTCTTTTTGCACAGTCTTTGAATGTCGCGGAAAAAAACTTCCGAGAGCCGT
>CAXTMQ010000145.1:0-7762 GCA_964245305.1 uncultured Pyrinomonadaceae bacterium | reverse complement strand
ATTTGGAACACCGTCAAATTATCAAATGCCAGCCAACAAAAGTCTGAATTATAAAGTCCTGCTCGTATTCGCGCCGATACTGATTTTAATCGGTATTTTAGGCTTTGTCGTCCCGCCGGAAAAATCTCCGACGAGCGGCGCGGCGGCTTATAATCTGCTTCATCTCGTTTTCGGCGCAATCGGTTTATTTCTGCTTTTCTCTCGAAACGAAATTTACATTCGCGTCTTTAATATCGGTTTCGGTTTGATTGATTTGTCTCAGGCGTTGGCGAGTTTTACGGGCATTTTTCCGCAAGAATATTTTCGATGGACGCGCGTGGACGACGTTCTGCACATCGTTGTCGGCGCGGCTTTAGTTTTCGTCGGCGTTTACGGTTTTAGAAAGAATTCCCGGACAATTAATTGAGCGCGGTCGAAAAATTCACGTTTTAAAAAAGCCGCTCGATTACGTTTTTGAATCTTTCAAAATTTATTGTCACAAAAAAACTCCGCGCGGTGTTTTGTTTATGAACACGCCTTGAAAAAGCGAAAATTAAAATAAATTTTGGAGAGATTTGGATATTATGAAATTTAATTTATTGACCGCGCGATTTTTCCGTTTCAGTTTGGTTTTTTCGATGTTTTGCCTGTCGGCTTCGATTGTTTTCGGACAGGATAAAGCTGAGCAAAACAAGAGTTTTTGTCAAAATTACAATTATTCCGACGACAATAAAGCGTCTTATAAAGAAGAACGCGAAATGACAATTCCGGCGGGCAGTTTGAATGTTGACGGAAAGCGCAACGGCGGCATTCGCGTGCGCGGCGAAAATCGTTCGGACATTTTAATTCGCGCCTGTATACAGACGACCGGCGCGACTGACGAAGAAGCGCAGGCACTCGCCAAACGCATCCGCATCGAAACCGGCGGAACGGTTCAAGCCGCAGGCGCGGACGAAGAAAAGAACTTTGCCGTTTCCTATGAAGTTCTCGTTCCGCGCAACACGAATCTGAATCTGACGGCGCACAACGGCGGAATCGGCATCAGTTCGGTCGAAGGCGCAATCGAATTTCAGACGACGAACGGCGGCGTGAGCTTGAAAGATGTCGCCGGCAACGTCAAAGGCAGAACGACGAACGGCGGTTTGAACGTCGCGCTGACGGGAAATTCCTGGCGCGGCAGCGGTCTCGACGTTCAGACGACCAACGGCGGCGTGAATCTGCAAATGAGCGAAAATTACGCGGCGCGCATCGAAGCCGGAACAGTCAACGGCGGTTTTCGCAGCGACATCAGCGGTTTGAGCGTTCCGGCTGACGACGAAAACGGCAGACGACGCAACAAACGAATCTCGACCGATTTAAACGGCGGCGGCGCGCCCGTCCGCGTCGTCACGACGAACGGCGGAATTCGCATCAATTCGATTGAACGATAAAGCGATGTAGGGATTTGAGGGACAAGGAAAAAGTAAAAACTTTTTGTCGCAAGTTTTCTACTTGTCCCTCGTCGCTCGTCCCTCGTCCCTGAAATCAGACTTTCCGCCCGTTTTCAGAATCAACTGAATTTCCGTAATTTGAATATCTTTCTGCACTGCTTTGCACATATCGTAAACGGTCAGTGCGGCGACGGAAACCGCCGTCAACGCTTCCATCTCAACGCCGGTTTGCGAACTCGTTTTCGCTTCGGCTTCGAGATAAACGCCGTCGCTTTTTATCTCGGCTTTGACATCAACCTTCGACAAATTGATTTGATGACACAGCGGAATCAAATTCGCGGTTTGCTTCGCCGCCATAATTCCGGCGACGCGGGCGATTTCGAGCGGATTGCCTTTCGGATTTTCGCTTGATTTCAAAATTTTAATCGTTTCCTCGTTCAGCAAAACTTTCGCCGACGCGACAGCTCGCCGCGCGGTCTCGGTTTTTTCCGAAACGTCAACCATTTTGATTTTTCCGCGCTCGTCGAAATGCGAAAGTTTTTTCATGAATTTATTGGATAAAAAGTATTTCGGCAACATCGCCTGCTTCTAAATTTTTCGATTGCGGCACGAAAACCAAAGCGTTCGCGCGGGCGAATTGAATAAAATTTGACGAGCCGTTAAAGCGCAGAGATTCGATCACGAGTTCGCCTTTTTCATTGGTATTAACAAAAGCCGGAAGAAAAGAATCGCGTTCTCTCGCCGCTTTTATTCGGCTCTGCGCGACGGCGAAACCTTTGTCTAATTCAAAGTTTTTCGCCGACTGCATCCGCAAAATCGCCGCTCTGACAAACAAATAAAAAGTCACGGCAGACGAAACCGGATTGCCCGGCAAGCCGAAAATCAAACAATTTTTTCGCTTTGCGAAAACCGTCGGTTTGCCGGGTTTGAGCGAAACGCGCTCGAAAAAAATCTCCGCGCCCAAATCTTTCAAAACGGGTTTCGTAAAATCATAATCGCCGATTGAAACGCCGCCGGTCGTGATTAAGATATCCGAATTCTCAATCGCATTTTCAATCGCGTCGCGCAGACTTTTTACGTCGTCTTTAACGAGCGGCAAAACGGAAGTGTCGGCGAATTTAGCGGCGAACGCTCTGAGCATTATCGAATTGGAATTACGAATCTGGTCGCGCTTCGGCTTTTCGGAAATTTCGACAATCTCGCTGCCCGTCGAAAGAATCGAAACGCGCGGTTTTTTATAAACTTTTATTCGCGCGTAACCGAACGAAGCAATCGCGGCGATCATCTGTTCGGTGACGATTTCGCCTTTGCCGAAAATCTTCGCGCCGCTGTTTATTTCCGAAGCGAACGGATTGACGTTTTCGCCTTTTTTGACAGTTTCCAAAATTTCAACAGAGCCGTTTTTTTCTTCGGTCGCTTCAACTTTCTGTACCGCGTCCGCGCCCGTCGGCAAACGCGCGCCGGTCATAATTCTAATCGTTTCGCCGGGTTTTAATTTTCCGTCAAACCCTTTTCCCGCCACCGACTCGCCGATGATTTTGAGCCGCGTCGGAACAGTTTTCAAATCCTTCGATTGGACGGCAAAACCGTCCATCTGCGAACGGTCGAACGGCGGCAAATCCATATCGGCTTTGATGGTTTCAGCCAAAACGCGATTGACCGCGTTTTCCAAATCAATCGTTTCGGATTCGAGCGAAAAAATTTCGCGCTCGATAATTTTTAAGGCTTCGGAAATTGAAATCATTTTTAACGAATCAAATAAAATTCCGTCTGGCGCGGGCGGATAAATTGAAAACCGTTCGCGGTCATCACGGCATCGTCTTCGCCCATCATCGTTACTTTTTGATTGTTCCATTCGAGAACTTGCGTTGAAGTATTCAGTTCGATTGACGTGAACGAATTGAGGCGAAAGCGTTCCTCGTCGCCGCCGATTGCGGCGCGTCGAAAATCAATTGACGCGCCGAGTCCGTGTCCCTGTGTGCCGATTGGGTGCGAATAAATCATCGCCTCTATATTTTCTTTTTTCATCTGCGCCATCGCCGCGTCATAAACTTCCGCCCCGGTCATTCCGGCTCGCGCGACGGCGAAAATCGCGTCCTGCAAGCGATTCGTATTTTTAAGCGCGGCTTTCAAACCGTCGGGCGCATCCGTTTCGCCTTTTCGCAAAATATAAGCCATTTTCTGCCAGTCGGTCGAAAGTCCCATATAATTCAAACCACAGTCAATATGCAGTAAATCGCCCGCTTGTAAAACAGTTGATTCGTCGGCGACGCTCAAAAATTGCGAAGATTTTTCCGCTCTTTTCGCCTGCCGCTGAACGCGCAAATCCGGTTGAAACCATGTCGTCAAACCGAGATTATTAATCTGCTGCAAAAACCACCAGCGCACGTCGCCGACCGTTGTTTTTCCCGGCGTGATGACTTCGTTTGAAAACGCGCGGCGCGTCAAAACATCGGTCGCCAAAACCGCTTTGCGATATTCGTCGAGTTCTTCCGGCAGCCGCGTGTCGAGATAATCGGCGATCAATTTTCCGCCGGAAACAAATTTGGCTTCGTAATCTTTGCCCAGATTTTCGGCTAAAAATTTATAAGCGTCGTGCGTGATGCCGTCGGATTGTCCGCGACCGCCGCCCATATTGAGTGCGATAATTTTCGGATCGTGTTCGGCAACGATTTTCTTCAACGTCGCGCCGATTTGATCGCGCGGCGGAGTCAGTAATGTGTAAAAACTTTTCAGTTGTTCTTCTTCATAACGAACAACGGCGATTTTGTCCAGAGTTTTGCCGTTATCGGCAAAAATAAAAAAATCGCGTCTGCCGACAATCGGCACCGGCGGCGTAATCGCGTCCGTCACCGGATCGGTGTGAAATTCTTCATTCGTCACAATCCACATCGAAACATTATGCTTCCGCATCATCGGCAAAAGCATCGTCTCAAAACGCTTTTTCAGCCACGATTTTCTGACGCTCATCTGCTCGCGCAAAGATAGAAGTTTTGGCAGCGCAGGAATTTGTTCGTTCGATTTGTTTTGCGCGAAAAAAGAATCGGATTGCAGAAAAATCAAAACCGCAATCGCGCAGAAGAAGAATTTAATCGCATTTTTCATAAATTTTTACGGTACTTTTATTTGCAGAAAATTGGAAGGCGGCGAATCGCCGTTATGCGCGACAACGCTAAAATCGCCGGATGCCAAAGTTAGCGAAACATTTTCCAGCGCGGTTTCCGTGAGCTTTGAATTTTCTCGCAAAGCCGTATTCGGAACTCGGCAAGGTTTGTTTTCGGGACAGCCTTCGCCGACGACTTCGATAAAAATCATTTCCGGCTCAAAATCTTGTCCGGTGATTTTCACAAAAAACTGTTGTCCGGCTTTGACTGTCGAAATTGTTTCGATTTCCGCTAAACGCGGCGGTGGACGATTGACGCGCGCGGTTGAAGACTTTTCGATTAACCAATTTCCGTCAATCTTGCGGAGAATATAACTGACAAAATAAGGACCGACGGTTTTGTTTTTTTGCAGTGTTCCGTCGTTAAAATAAACGGCGATAAACCATTTTTCGAGCGTTTTGACGACGGCGAAATTTTTATCCTGATTGATTTCGATTGTCTGAAATTCAAACTGCTCGCATTTCGTTTCGTCGCCATAATGCCTGCCGTCGGCGTTCAATTTCTGCACGGCTTCGCGGATGCGGATGCGGTCGGCGTTCGATTTGACATCGAGTGCGGCTGTCCAGAATCTATCCAACTGTTCCTCCTTAAATGATGCCGGATTTTCATAAAGCGTCAGCGATTCATATTTCTGCGAATTCTCGACCGCTTTTTTGATTTGTTCTTCGTCGGAAGCGGAAGCGTATTTGGCGGCAATGATAACGGCGGCAGTTGCCAGAATCAATCCAGACAGTGGAAGCGTTAATTTCAAGCGGCGATTTTCTTTGAGCGAAAGAGTAACATTTCGCGGCGGTTGCGATACTGTTGCCGCGCCGCTGTTCGACGAATAATGCGAATTGAACCAGATCGAGCATATTAAACCGAGACCGAAATAAACGAAGAATCGCAGAAATATCAGGACGACGAAAAGATTGTGATATTGTCCGGTTGATAAATTATCCAGCAGATAAAAAGTCGAAAAAATCGAATAGATAATCGCCAGCAGCCACAAGCCGAAAAGATGCGCCGGACGAAGATTAATTGTGCCGCGTTGCGGCGGCGCTGCAATTTTATCCGAAGATAAAATCGTGCTTTGCCGAACGCGGACGAAGTGAAACGGCATTAAAATAAAAATAACGCCGAGCGGCAAAAAATAAATGAGACAGTTTTTCAGATAAGCGGCGAAGGCGGGCTGCGTTTGAATGCGGGCGAGCGTAATCGCCTCGCTTGGCAAAAAATACGACATTGCCAGACAAAGCGTAATCGCTCCGCCGATGAAAAACGCCGAACCGACAAAAAACGAGCCGATGTTCTGTCGGCGGGCAAACCGTTCGGTCAAAACCAGCCCGCAAAAACTCGCCGCGGCAATCCATAAAATCGTCGGCAAACCCAACCGCAAAGCCGCCGCGCCGAAACGGTCGAATTGATAAGCCGTTTCGAGCAGCAGCGCGATCCAAAAAAGAAAACCGTAAAGCAAACTACTAACCGCGATAAAAGCCGCGTGTCCGCCGAACAAACGCTCTTTTCGATTTGGCGGCGATTGATGTTCTTCGCTAGTTTCGATGGCGGAAATCGAAATCTTTTTCGAGGAATCGGAAATCTCCGTTGTCGAAACAGATTCCAAATTTTCTATATTTGCGTCTTCGACTTCTTCCGTTACTTTCGCGTCGAACAGATAACCTTTTCCCGCAATCGGTTTAATAAAATCCGCGTTGACCTCGATTCTATTAAAATCATTGACCAGATGATTTTTGGTTGATTGGATATTGCGAACGAGCCGCGCGTCAACCTCCGGTTCGTGAAGCCAGACGCTCTGCCGCAACTCGTCAAAGGTAACTTCGGTTTTCGCTTTTTCCACCAGAGTTAATAAAAAGAGACAGTGGATTTGCGAGAGCTTTGTTTTCTTTCGGGTTTCTGATGCTTCTATTTGATTGATGAATGGCGAGAAACGAATTCCGTTGAAGTCGTAGTAGAAGGATTTTTTCTGCATAACAAATGTTACTCAAGAGATTTTGAGCGTCCTCAAAGAATTTTGATTGGATTTCGGACGAATATCATAGTAAAACATTCGGGATAAATCAAATCTTTAATAAAAAAGCGAGGGAAAGGTTGTGAAAAAAGCCTTAACATTCGCCTGAACTTTATAAGGAGAAAAATAAAATGGCAGAGTGTAAAGGCTGTAACGGTACGGGTAAGTGTTCAAAGTGCGGTGGTAGCGGCAGACTAGGCTTGGTATCGGGCTGTTCAAAATGCGGTGGTTCGGGAAACTGCACAGTTTGTAAAGGTTCTGGAAAGCAATCTTAACAACCGAATTAAAAAATAAAAGCGTAATTTTACAGGGAATTTATGCGAGAAAATCAATATTACGTCTTACAATCGCAAACCAATCAACCTTTCGGACCCATTACGGAAACTGAAGTTCGGCAATGGATTCGACAGATGCGAATAGGGAAACTTGATTCGATTACGAAAGTTGGAGATAACGATTGGCAGCCGCTTACATTATCTGAATTCCAAAACGATCTAACCAGCCAAATTGCTCTCCAACAAATCGCGGCAATGCCCTGTCCGAATTGCAACGCGGAAATGGTTGTTCTGACGGCAAGCGACAAACTCGGTTTGTGGTTGGTAATTGTCGGGGTTGTCTTAACTACGGTTTGTATCGGATTACCTTTTTGGATATGGGAATGATTCGCCTGCACGGTAATAAGGGAATTTATCATAAAATTATTTTATGACGTATAATTTAAACCTTTTGCAAGCAACAATTTACAGCTATAAAATCAGACGTGATAAATTATATGTATCTAAAAATGTAACCTTTTCGCGAAGAAAAGATACTTTCGGCAGTCTCATTTTAGAATTGAAACAATCCGGCAAAGTCTGCTAGACTGCTTTTGCATTTTGGAACAATGTATTCAGTTATCAAATAGCTGAAACGAAAGCCTTCGGAATAGAACCGAGGGCTTTTTATTTTGGTTTTTAAAATTCTAATCAGTAACGGAAACAGGGTGTGATACAATATTTGTATTTTCTACATCCTCAGTCTGCTCGACATTCATCCCACGAAGTTCAGGTTGCCCTTTCCAGAATGGTTCGACTATTTCCAATGCCGGGCTGCCTATCTTGCCGTTATTCTTAAGGAGGTCACTATCATAACCCAAGTTGCCAGTTATTAGATTTGATGTTTGAAATAAAAATTGTCCTCTT
>CAXTMQ010000144.1:0-11176 GCA_964245305.1 uncultured Pyrinomonadaceae bacterium | reverse complement strand
ATACGCTTAAACTGTTGATGCCGCTAACTTTAGCGGCAAACCTGAATAGTTACCTTCATATATTTAGAGTCCGATAATAAGATTTATGTAATTTTATGTACGCCAGCTTTATTCCATCTTTCGCTCTGAATCAATCGGCTAAATAGGTATGGTAATTTTGTTTGAAATTGGCACTTGTTGTGAGTCCGATTAGCTATAAAATTGTTCGTGAGTCGGTTACCGCATTCCGAAAAATTTAGCGGTAATTTTTAATTTCCATAGACGATGAGCGACAAATTAAATCCGTTAAAAATTCTAAAATATATCCTGTTGCTTTTTATGTTCACCGTTATTCCGACGACGACGTTTTCTCAAGCAAATGAGCAAGCGCAAAATCTCAATGCGAATCAAAATATAAAAGTCCTCGAACTTCGCAATTATCTCGTCAGGCACGGGCGGCGCGATGATTTTATTAATTTGTTTGAAGATAATTTCGTGGGGTCGCAAAACATTTTAGGCGGATATATTTTGGGGCAATTCAGAGTCAAAGGCGCGGACGATAATTTCTTTTGGATTCGCGGCTTTCGTGATATGCCAGCCAGATATAAATTCCTAAACGATTTTTACTACGGTTCGCCTTCTTGGAAGCAGCACAAAGCGGAAGCCAATTCGATGCTGCTCAATAACGACAATGTTCATCTTTTGAAACCGTTAAATTTGAAAGGCGATTCAAATGACGCTGAATCGAGTTTTAATGCTAACTGGTTCGGGCAGGAAAAAGGCATCGCCGTGGTTGATTTTTACACTTCCAATACCAAACGGGATAAGCTGATTGAATTTGTCAAAAAGAAATATGCGGCGATTTTGAATGCTTCTAAAATAGAAAACGCATCGTTCTGGACAAGCGAAACGACTCCGAACGACTTTACCGGACTGCCCGTTTTTCAGGATAAAAATCTTCTCGTGCAGATAACTTTTTATAAAAACGAATCGGAATACCAATCGAAAATGAAAGACGTTGATTCCAAAATGAACGACGAATTAAAAAGCGAAATAGCAGATCTTGTAACGATAAAAAACACGCTTATCATTTACCCGACCGAGAAATCGTTTTCGCTCAAGAAAAAATAGGAATATTACTCAAATAATTCAAGAAACAAAATAAAGATTACCGCCGCGCGCCGCGCAGTTTGAAGAAGGAAGGTATTTTTATGTCGAATTATTTTTTTAGAATTCTTTCCGCGCTTTTTTTGGGAATCGCATTGCTGGCAGCTTGCGGCGGCGCGAATGATTCCATCAAAACAATTTCCGCAAAAGCAAATACGCTCGGTGAGAGCGCGAAACCGATTTCGTTAACGACACCGGCAAAGTATGCGAAAGGCGAACAAACCGCAGTTTTTGCCGGAGGTTGCTTTTGGGGCGTGGAAAGCGTTTTTGAACATATTAAAGGAGTCAGCGACGTAAAAAGCGGATTTGCGGGCGGCGCGGCGGAAAAAATCGGCTACGCCGAAGCCGTAAAAATCACTTACGACCCGTCGAAAATTAGTTACGAGCAACTGCTCAAAATTTTCTTTACAGTCGCGCACGACCCAACGGAACTTAACCGCCAAGGTCCCGATGTTGGAGCGGAATATCGCTCGGCAATTTTTTATTCGAACGACGAACAAAAACAACTTGCCGAAAATTACATCGCCGAATTAACGAGAGCGAAAACTTTCGCGCAGCCAATCGTAACTGAAATCGTCACGCTCGACGCATTTAAACTTGCCGGAGACGAACATCAGGATTATATGGCTCATCACCCGGATGATGCGTATATCGTGACGAACGACAAGCCGAAGCTGGAAAATTTACGCCGGCTGTTTCCCGATTTATTCGTTTCAAAATAGTTTCGGCGGAACAACAGGAAAATTTTATAACTCTTTGCTGTATCTTTTCCGGTAATCAACGGGAGTCATTCCCGTAATTTTTTTGAAAGTTGCGCGGAAAGCCTTGGTATCCGAATAGCCGATGTCATACATCACTTCGGTAACGCTTTTGCGGCTGGTTTCAAAACGCTTTTTCGCGGCTTCAACTTTTACTCGCTGAACGTATTCGGCGACGGTGTTGTTAGTCGCTTCTTTGAATCTTCTCTCCAGACTGCGGCGACCGAGAGAGACTTGCGACGACAATTCGTCAATCGTGATTTTGTCCTGAAAGTTTTTCTCGATAAAATCCTGAGCCTTTTTTACTTCTTCGTCCGAGTGCCGGTTTTGACCTTTAAAGATAATGAAAGAGGATTGGCTGTCGCGCTCAACGTCTATGGCAAAGACTTTGGCGGTGCGAATCGCCGTTTCGCGGTCTGTAAATTTTTCGACCAGATGTATCAGCAGATTATAGTAAGAAGTCGCGCCGCCGCTCGTATAGATGCCGTCGTCTTCGGTGATTATTTTATCGGTTACGAGACTGATTTGAGGAAATGTCTTTCTGAATTCGTCAGCGGCTCGCCAGTGAGTCGAGCATTGTTTTCCGTCAATCAATCCGGTTTTCGCGAGCAGAAACGCGCCGACGCACAGACTAACGATTTCCGCGCCGCGTTCGCGCTGCCGGACGAGCCAAGGAATAAAATCTTTATTCATTTCGACGGCGCTTTTCAAATCGCCGACAAACGCCGGTATAAAAACCAAATCCGTCCGCTCTACTTCATCGAGCAACAAATCGGCGTGAACGGTGAACGCGCGGTCGTGAAGTTTGACTTCCCTTTTCAAGCCGACGAATTTTATGTCGAAAACCGCAGGCTTTTCCGCCTGTTTGTAGAAGCTGTTGACCTGCGAAAAAACGTGGCGCGGGTCGTCAATCGCCGCTAAAACCGCCTGTTCGGGAACGAGTATCGAGACGTGTTTCATAAGCTAAAATGAGCCGGAAATTTTGTCGTCATCAACCATCATAATTGTCGCAACCGCCCCGCCCAAAAAATAAAAAACGGTGATACGATAATACTACGTTTCATCAATGAAACAAATTAAAAACCAAAAGGAGAAAAAATACAATGGCACAAATCAATCCATATTTACATTTCATAGGCAACACGGAAGAAGCGTTCAACTTTTACAAATCAATTTTCGGCGGCGAGTTCGCGGCGGTGATGCGCTACAAAAACATCCCGAATCAGGAAGGCTGCGAAGCAATGTCGGACGCGGACAAGGAAAAAATTATGCACATCGCGCTTCCAATCAATGACGGAAATGTTTTGATGGCGACAGACGCGGTTGACAAACACGCCGAAGACGCGATTTTCGGCAATAACATTTCACTTTCCGTCAGCGCGGACTCGAAAGTAGAAGCCGATAAAATTTTCAACGGTCTGGCAAACGGCGGCAACATCACAATGCCGCTCGCGGATGCTTTCTGGGGGGCGTATTTCGGAATGTGCAAGGACAAATTCGGCATACAATGGATGATTAACTACGACCGGAATCAAAACGAATAAAGGCTATTCAAACGGGGAGAAACGAAATGACAAAAGAAATATGGCTCAATTTTCCGGTCAGGGATTTGGGCAGAACTAAGGAATTTTTCAGCCGGATCGGTTTTTCTTTAGACGAACGGCACACGAACGGCGAGATGGTTTGTTTCAACGTCGGCGAAAAGAATATGAACGTGCTGTTTTTCGCGGAAGAAACTTTTAGAAATTTTACGAAAAGCGAAGTTTCGGACTCTACAAAGGGCGCGGAAGTTTTGACTTCGTTCGACGCCGAAAGCCGCGAAGAAGTTGACGAGACGGCGCGAAAAGTTTTTGAAGCGGGCGGCGCGATTTTCAGTGAGCCGGCGGAAATTCAGGGCTGGATGTATGGCTGCGGCTTTGCCGATTTGGACGGGCATCGCTGGAACGTGCTGTATATGGATTTGAGCAAAATGCCGTCGAAACAAAGTTGAAAAATTCAGACGACATAGGAGGAAAATTTGTGAGAATCGCAATTATTATTGTTCGTACGTTGATCGGGTTGATGTTTCTGTTCGCGTCAATCACATATTTACTGAATCTTGCGCCGCCGCCCGAAGGTTTATCGGGCAACGCGAAAGTTTTTATGGACGGGTTGGCGGCTTCCAAATACATTATGCCGGTCGTCAAAATTTTTGAACTTTTGTGCGGTTTGGCGTTCGTCTCCGGCAGATTCGTCGCGCTGGCAATCGTTTTGATTTTTCCGATTGTGCTGAACATTCTGTTCGTCAACGCGATTCATTTGCCTTCGGGATTGCCGATTGCGATTCCGCTTTTCTTAGGAATTTTATTTTTGGCTTACGTCAATCGTGAAAAATACCGACCGCTATTTGAGGTGAAATAATATGAGAAAACTAAAATTACAAATGCAAATGACCGTCAACGGATACGTCGGCGGACGAGACGGAGAAAACGACCGGATGACTTGAAATCCTGATGACGAATTTTTACAGTTTATCAATTCGCAGGCGGATTTGCTGATTAACTGCCAAAACATCAATTAAATGGAGAACAGATGAATTCAAAAATCGAAACAAACGCGGCGCAATTCGGCGAGGGCAAATATGCTAAGGTGGGCGAACTAAAAATGTATTATGAAGTTCAAGGCGCGGGGGAAGCGCTCGTTTTGCTTCACGGTGCTTTTATGTCGGCGAATATTTATCCGATTCTTGCCGAGAGCAGGCAAGCGATTGCCGTTGATTTGCAGGGACACGGGCGCACCGCCGACATTGACCGTCCTTTTTCTTTCGAGCAAATGGCTGACGACGTGGCGGCTCTTTTGCAAAAACTCAAAATCGAACGGACGGACGTTTTCGGCTACAGCTTGGGCGGAAAAGTCGGGCTTGCGCTGGCAATCAGGCATCCCGAACTCATCGGGCGGCTGGCGATTTACGGCGCGAGTTACAAATCATTTGAAGAATCGCTCGCGCCCGAAGCTCTCGAATTTTTTAAGCAAGCCACGCCGGAAACTCTCGCGCCGCAACCGCTGAAAGAATCATACGAAAAATTGTCGCCCGCTCCGAACTGGATGGGATTGGCGGCGAAAATACTCGAATCAATGAAAAATTTTAAAGGCTTCCCGCCGGAGCAAATGAAAGCCATAAAAGCGGAAGTCTGGCTCGGCGCGGGCGACCGCAACGATGTCAATCTCGAACATCTCGTCGAAATGCACAATCTGATTCCGAAATCACAACTGGCGGTCTTCCCGAACACCGACCATATTGTAATGATGACAAACCCGGACAAGGTGCTTGTTCAAGTTAAGGAATTTCTCGACAATAATTTTCAAACAGCAGCCGAAACAAAACAAGCAACGACTTAGGATATAAAATTATGGCGAATAACCGATTAAAAAGAATGGACAACATCGGCATCGTCGTGGAATCGCTCGACGATGCGGTCGCTTTTTTCGCCGAGATAGGTCTGACGCTCGAAGGCAGAAGCACTATCGAAGGCGAATGGGCTGGTCGCGTTACCGGGCTCGGCTCTCAATGCGTAGAGGTTGCGATGATGGTTACGCCGGACGGTCATAGCCGTCTCGAACTTTCGCAATTTCTCGCTCCTGCCGCCGTCTCGGATCACCGCCGCGCGCCCGTGAACTCTCTCGGCTATCTGCGCGTAATGTTCACTGTCGAAGACATTGACGAAATGGTAACCAGACTCGGCAAGCACGGCGCACGGCTTGTCGGCGAAGTGGTTCAGTATGAGGAATCGTATCGGCTCTGCTATATTCGCGGAGTCGAAGGGCTTCTGATCGGGCTGGCGGAAGAACTCGGTAAAAAATAATTGGAAAATGGAATTTAGTCCGAACAACAATATCGTCAAACTCTGTATTCAAGGTATGAATATGGAAGAAAAAGACCGACCCGCAGAAGCAAGCAGGCTGTTTCTTCAAGCCTGGAACGAATCGAACAACGACTTTGAAAAATTTATCGCCGCTTATTATGTGGCTCGCCATCAAAACGACGTTCGAGACCGATTAAAATGGCTCGAAACCGCCTTAAAGTTTGCCATAAAAATAAATGACAGCACTGTCAGGGCGGCTTTTCCTTCACTATATTCAAGCATCGCCGAATGCTACGAAAACACGGGCGATTTTGACAACGCAGAAAAGAATCGGGAATTAGCAAATTCGTTCACGGACAATCCGTCCGACGACGGTCCTTTTTATCACGGGACGAAAGCGGATTTGCAAATCGGCGATTTGCTCACAGCAGGCTTCGGATCGAATTACAAGTCAGATTTCACAATGAATCATATTTATTTCACAGCTCTGGTTAACGGGGCGGGACTCGTCGCGGCGTTAGCTAGAGGCGACGGACCGGAGCGGGTCTATATCGTTGAGCCGACGGGAAGCTTTGAAAATGATCCGAACGTGACGAACAAAAAATTTCCGGGCAATCCGACCCGTTCATATCGCAGCCAAGCACCTTTGAAAATCGTCGGCGAAGCGACGGATTGGGCGCGACAAACACCGGAGCAAGTTCGACAATGGCGCGAAAAGTTGGCGAGTAACAAAGGCGAAATCATTAATTAATTCCTCCAGATGCCCATACGGTAACATAAGGGCGCGGACAGCTTTTTCGGTTTTGATTCGAGCGGGTCGCGGGAAATGCAGAATCAAGGCGGTTTCGATTGGACGATTGATTCGCTATCGAGCGTTGGAATGCAGAAACTTTCGGGCTGACCAATCGGCGGCTCGATTTTTCATTTCGGGAGCAGCGGAAAATACTCGGCTTCGATGATATTAAGATGATGTATTTGATGTCCGAGAAGAGCGAATCCCAACGCGAGAACGGAAATTTCGTATTTCCAATTTGTTCCTTTCGTCAGCATCGCTTCGTCGTCGAAACTCTCGAACAGAGCTTTGGACGAGGCGCGGACGGCTTTTAATTCCGCGAGCAAATCGGCAATCGAGCGTTTTCCGGCATCAGTATTCGCCATTAGACGGTCTTGGTCAACGCTCTGCGGAATTGAGCCTTCGCGTCTGGCAAACAGCAGCGCGCGGTAAGTCAAAATCCGCTCGAAATCAATAACGTGCTGCAAAATTTCCTTCGCCGTCCATTTGTCGGGCGAGCGTCTCAAGCCGCCGATTTTCTCCAAAAGAGTCGCGTCCAATTCGTCCAACTGCTCGACGCTGCGGTCAAATGCCCGCGCGAGTTCGATGTCGGCTACCAGATTGATGTAGCGGTCGAAATATTCGGGCATCGGGTTGATGTCTGATTTTTTCATTCTGTATCCCATTCAGCGCGTTTCGGGCGAAAGATTAAGCCGTTCGGTCGGTCAGCGATTTGATTTTGTCGCCTGTTTCGTCAATCCCTGCGCTTCGAGCCAGTAATGAAATTCGTCAATCCAACGGTCGCTCGTCGTGCCTTGCTTTTTCACGCCGAAACCGTGACCGCCCGCACTGAAAATGTGAACTTCCGGTTTGTTGCCCGCCGCTTTTAACGCTTCATAAAATCTGTTAATAGCAGGACCCGCCAAATCGTCGTCCTGCGCCCACGCCATAAAAATCGGCGGCAAGTCTTTCGGTATTTGCGGCATCACTCCGAACGGCGCACCGTAAATCGGCGCGGCGAAATTAGGACGCGCGGCGGCATCGGGTTGAAGCAACGCGCCGCTTGCCACCATTCCGCCCGCAGAAAATCCCATAAAGCCAACTTTGTCGGGAGACACATTCCATTTGGCGGCGTGTTGCCGAACAACTTTAACGGCTTGAATCCCGTCGGCGATGCCGTATTTGCAGGCTTCGTCCATATTGAGATTCTTCGGCGCGCCTTCTTCTTTCTTTTCGATAATCCGGTATTTAAGCACGAAAGCCGCGATGCCTCTGCTTTGCAGCCAGCGCGCCGCGTCGCCCTCCTGACTGACGGCGAGCGCCACGCAATAGCCGCCCGGCGCGATGATGACGCCGGTTCCCGTCGCCTTGCTTTTTTCCGGCAGATAAGCCGTCAGCGTCGGCGTAACGACATTCAAAACCACCGTTCCGACCGGCGTGTTTTCGATAACTTTTTCCTTTTGCGTCCAATTTTCCGTTCCCGGCGGCGCGCTGTTCCAGATATTAACGACCTGCTGCGAGCGAGCCGATGAGCAAGCCATCAGAAACGTAAAGGCGATTGCGCCAATCGTCAAAAATGTTTTTCGTGTCATTTTCTCTGTTTTCCGTTTCATACTTTCCTCGTTTTTACTTTGAGGCTTGATTCGCCGCATTATTTTTTCACCATTTGATTGCCGCGGTAGACAATCGTCTCGCCCGGCTTCATTTCGTAAAAAGGAATTTTTAAGATTTTCAATTCGGCAGCGAAATCGTTTGCTGTCTGCGCGATTCCCTCAAATGTCGCGTAGTGTTGCGGAATCGCTAACTTCGCGCCGACCGATTTTGCAGCCTTCGCCGCCATCTTCGCTTCCATTCCGAAATGACCGCCGATGTTCAGCAGCGCAACGTCAACTTGATACTGTTCGCCGATTGTTTCCATATCCTTGAAATACGCCGTGTCGCCCGAATGATAAACGGTCGGACCGTTTTTGATTATCAAAACAAAGCCCGCCGGATTTCCGCCGTAAGCGCGTTCGGCTTCGGTCGCTCCGGCTTTCGGATTGAAAACGCTGCTCGAATGAACGGCAGGAGTCATCGCCACCGTTACTTCACCGTCGGCGATTTGTATCTCGCCGCCGATGCCCATAATCGCGTCCGTTTGCGCTTGCTTTGCCGGAAAGTCAGCGAGCTTCACCAAATTTCCCGACAGCTCAGGATTACAAATCAAAATCGCGCCGGTCTTCTTGGCAATTTCAACTGCGTCGCCAACGTGGTCGCGGTGTCCGTGCGTGATGAGAATGTAATCAACCTTCGGGACGGCAACTAAATGGTCTTTGCCGTCTTTCGCTTCGGGATTCAAAGGGTTTGTCAGCCACGGGTCAATGAGCAGAACTTTTCCTTTCGGCGTGATAATCGAAAACGCCGCGTGTCCGAACCATTTGATTTTCGTTTCCTGAGCCGAGACTTGATTAAAAGAACCGGCTATAAACACAAATAAAGTTGCAAAAAAAACAAGAATTTTCATCATTTGCCTCTTAAAAAATAATAACTTCAACGCTTGAGCTATGCGTCCTTTTCCCGCAGCAATTGAATTGTTCGGTGCGGCGTTATTTATCTCGCAACTTTTGCCGCGTTCAAGTTGGATTTCATAAAAGCAATCGCGCTTTGAAGGATTTCACGCGAGCGTTCGTCGTCCGTTTGATTATCAAAACCGTGAACGCCGTTCGGATGATTGAAAACGGTCAGTGCGACGTTTCGGGCGAGGGCTTCGCGGACGAAGCGGTCAATCGAATCGTCCATTGTCGAAACTGCATCTAGTCCGGCGCGGGCGATAAAAATCGGCGCGATTTTTTCGGCATCTTTTGCCAGATAATTGATTGACGAAAATTTTTGCAAATTTTCTTTCGATTCGCCCGCGGTGAACAGATTGCCGCTCTGCTGAATGTCCATAAAGGCATAAAATCCGACCAGACAGCGAACGTATGCGGGTTTGTCGCGCATTATGGGGGCGAGCAGCGCGCCGCCGGCGGAATACGCCGCCAGACAAATACGGTCTCGGTCAATGTTCAGCGAGTCGGCATTGGCGCGGACGTAAGCGATGGCTGCCGCGAGGTCGCGTTCCGCGTCTTCGAGCGAAGTTTTCTGCGCGGTCAAGCGATGCGTGAAAGTCACGCCGATTAAATCCGACGCGCCGACGAGTCTGCCCCACGAAGTATAAACGCCCCAATCTTTCGGTGTGGTTTCCGCGCCCGAGCCGCCGTGAATAAAAATAACCGCCGGACGTTTTTCGCCTTTTGCCAAATCGGGCGGGCTGTAAACGTCCATCAGCAGATTCGGATCGTTCGCATCGGTATATTTCAAATCCGATTTAACGCGCACCTTGTCCATTCCCGCGACGCGATAAACGACGGGCATCACCACGATTTCGCGCATACTGCGTTGCGGTGTCTGCTGCGGAGTCGGTGTCGGCTTAGGTTTTTCCTCCTGCGCGAAATTACGACCGGCAAGCGCGCAAATTAGAAACAGGTTAATTAAAATAACGAAACGAAATTTCATAATTGAATCTGCCAAATTGATTGTTAATAGTCAGAGCATATAACGCTTGTAATGTGACGGAAAGATTTTTATCGTGTCAGCAAAATAGCACCGAACTTTATTTTTACTTAGCCTTTTAGTTTTGCGCGATTGGTTTTGAATATCCTTTGCTAGTTTTTAACCGTTGGCTTCAACAATGCCCGAAAAGCCTTGAGCGCAGCCGGATGATAAACGGTCGAATGCTTTTCGTCCGGCATTTTCTCATAATGCCAACTGATGCCGGAATCGGCATTCTTGCTCAGCACGTCCGCGAATTTCTGCGTAATTTCCGAAATGTCATCGGCGCTGCTCGCAAAATACACGGTCTTTTTTAATCCGGCGTGCGCCCGCAGCAGTTTAGCGGCGCCGTCAACCATTTTGTGATCGTTCCACCAGAGACTCGGATCAAAGGCGATGTAAGTGTCGAACAAATCCGGTTCGAGCAGAAAAGTCTCGACGACGAACAATCCGGCGAGCGATTCGCCGACAATCGCCGTCTCTTCGGTCGTGCGATAGCGCATTTTTATTTGCGGCATCAGTTCCTTGCGAATGAATTTTCTAAACATCGCCGAGCCGCCGACGCGCGGCGCGATTTTTTTATCTTTTTCGACTTCGGTCGGACCGGTCATATCGCGCCGCCGTTCGGTATTTTCGATGCCGACCAGCAGAAACGGGCGCATCGTTTCGTTGCCGACCGACACCTGAACCAGACCGGCAACGTGCAGAAAATCTTCCGCCAGACCGCCGTCCGGCATATACAGAACCGGAACGCGAGAGTCGGTTGATTCCTTATAGCCGGGCGGCAGATAGACGTTGATGCGCCGCGTTTCGCCCAGAATTTTGGAATTGATAAGAAAAGTCTCGCCGATGACCAGCGGCGCAGCCTTTTCGTCAGCCGACTTGCACAGAGTTTGACCGTCGGCAAAGACAGCCGATACTAACAAAACCATACAAAAGGCAAGCGATTTTTTGATTTTCGGCACGAATTTTATCTGTCTGCAAATCTCGAAAAGTTGAGCGAAGTTTTTTTTCCGTTTAGTATTTTGGTTACCAATTAAAATTACTGACATAAAAATATCAAATAAAATTTTCCGCCAAATTTACAT
>CAXTMQ010000143.1:0-11333 GCA_964245305.1 uncultured Pyrinomonadaceae bacterium | reverse complement strand
ATTGGGACGATTGTCGAAGGCTATATTTTCGGCGTTAATCTTTCGGTCAACAAACCGGATATGGAAATTCGCTAGAAAGACCCGATGGAGCGGATAAGTCCGGAAGCCTTCGTTAGCAGCGGAGTCGGAATTAAAGCATAACTCGACTCGGCGGGGCGGAAAAATCATTTGGCGATGAGAAAATCGGATTGATTTTTTAGTTTGATAAGCTCGTCTTAACAAAACGAGGTTTTATCTTTATCTGCCGTTCTACTATCGCTGCAGATATTTTTTATTCGATTCAAATAAAATTTTATGAATAAATTACCGATTAGATTACTGGCGGGAGTTCTGTTGACTCTCGGAATGTTTGTTTTTCAAGGGCGGGCGGCGGTCTATACCGTGACCAACACGAACGACACCGGCTCGGGCAGTTTGCGGGCGGCAATCTTGAGCGCGAATCAGAACAACGACGATGACACGATCAATTTCGATCCGGCGTTTTTCAGCGTCGCGCGAACGATCAATTTAACGAGCGGGACTTTACAAATCTCCAATCCGGTAACGATCACGGGGACTGGAGCGCGCATTTTGACCCTGCAGAGAACTGCCGGTACGTTTTCGATATTCACTATCTCGAGCTTCGCGGTCAGCGTTTCGGGAATGACCGTCACCGGCGGCAATAACAGCGGCATTATCGTCGGCACGAACGCGAACGCGACACTCGACGGCTTGAACATCTCCGGCAATACGGGCGGCGGCGGCGGCGGCGGAATTTCAACTAACGGAACGCTGAGGATCCTCAACTCGCTGATAAGTTCCAATACTGCCGCCGATTTCGGCGCGGGCATTTCCGTGACCGGCGGAACGCTGACCGTCGCAAACTCTACCATTACAAACAATATGCTGACCGGTGCCGGCAGCCTCGACAGCGGTGCCGGCATCGACAATTTCGGAACCACCACGAGTCTGAACAACGTGACCATTGCCAATAACACTAATAACAATAATAACCCGTCGGCGACCGGCGGTATTTATAATTTCAGCGGCACGGTCAATATTCGCAACACGATTGTCGCCGAGAATTCCGCGCCGAACACCGCCAACAAGGACGTGTCCGGCGCATTCGCCTCGAACGGTAATAACCTAGTACAAATCACGACCGGCAGCACCGGATTCAGTTCAGGTATCGGAGACAGATCGGGTCAGGCAGGACTCGGCGCGCTTGCTGACAACGGCGGGCAGACCGACACGCTCGCTCCGCTATTCGGCAGTCCGGCAATCAACGGCGGTAATAACTGCGTCGTTAGTCAGGCGTGCGGCGTGAACAATCCGCCGGTCGCCCTAACGAGCGATCAACGCAAATCGCCATATACCAGAATTTCAAACGGTCAGGTGGACATCGGCGCGTTCGAAGTGCAGGCTGCGCCGACGGCGGCAGGCACGGCGGCGGGCGGCAGAATAACCGAATCGAACGGACGCGGCATCTTTCGCGTTCTCGTCACGATAACCGATTCGCAGGGCAACCAAAGACAGACTTATACAAATCAACTCGGCTACTATAATTTCTCGGATGTTCCCGGCGGGCAGGTTTATGTGTTTACGGCATTTCATCGCCGCTATGAATTTGACCAACCGACGCAAGTGCAGTTTATCGGCGAAGAACAAGACGGCATCAATTTCATCGGCTCGCCATCCGGCTTATTTCGTTCCGACATCTGGAATTTGCCGACGAAAAAGATTGAGTAATTAAGCTGAAAGGTTTGAGAATGATCCGGCGAGTAGAAATGCTCGCCTTTTTATTCTTTCGCTTTAACCATTCTTGAAAAGTTCTCGCCGCTGGCGCAGGGAAGATCGCGCGAAAAGGATTGAAAATTTATTCAATTTAATGTAAATTCACTTTTAACAGTTTGAGTTGTTCTGCATTTTCAGAACACCCGCGAGAGTTTAACGCCTTGCAGATTCGATTAATTTCGAGTTTGTAAGGCGTTTTTAGTTTTTCGAGATGAATTTTATGAGTTGGAAAGAAGAACTGCATCCCGAATTGGTTCGCCGGATCGACATCATCATCGCGCTCGCCAAAAAGGAAAAATATGATTTGCGAGTCACGAGCGGCTTTCGCTCTGTCGACGAGCAGAACAAACTATACGCCAAAGGCAGAACCGCGCCGGGCAAAAGAGTCACCAACGCGCGCGGCGGACAATCCTTTCACAATTTCGGGTTAGCCTGCGATCTCGCGCCGATTATCAACGGCAAAATTTATTGGGAAGAAGAATTATTCGACTGGTCGCTGATCGGCAAATGGGCGCGCGCCGCGAATCTCGAATGGGGCGGCAACTGGACATCGTTCGTTGACCGTCCGCACGTGCAGCTCGTCGCCGGACTGACGACGAAAAAAGCGATGACGCTTTACAGAGAAGGCGGCAATAAATTAACCAAGCTTTAGAAATTCGTCACGGATAAAACGCCGTCGGATTTAGCAAAAATCAAAGCATTAAAAAGTTCAACAAATCCCGCCGAAAGCGATGCATCGCGTGAACAAACGTCCGCCGATCTTGCCCGAGAACAATTTGTTGGAACTCCGAAGGCTGACGGCGAGGGTGCAATCGCCGAGCCTTCGGTTTTAACTTCCGGAGGGGACTCATCCGGCGAAAACAAAACGAACGAGAGCGACACAAACAACTCGTCCGAACAAGCTGCCGAAAATAAACCCGTCGAAGTTCCGCAGGTCAAACCCGAAACCGAGCCGCCGAAAGAAGTCGGCGGCATTCAGGCGAGTCTCGCCGCCGCCGTTACATTTATCACGACGACCGGCGCGGGCATTCTGACGTGGGCGGCTGATGCCAAGTGGGAAATTGTCGCGTGTCTGGCGGGCGTAGGAGCGGTTTTCTTTATCTCACGATTTATGTACGTCAATCAGGAGAAAAAACGTGAACATATCGCTCGAATGGAACGGGAAAAGCAAGCCCACGAATTACAGGTTCTAACTTTGAAAAGCGCGATGGACAAAGATTTGAACACCGTGAAGATCACGCCGCAACCGATTCAAAACAGCGAGACCGAAACGATCAGGGGCTTTGCTTCATTGACGCAAAAACTAACGTGGGCGCAGAGGTTGAAGGCTTTGCGGACCGGGAAAATATGATTGAGCTTAATTCACGCCGGAAAAACAAATGAGGAAATGTCAATGAACGATTCATCGCCAAAAAAAATAATCTCAATCGTCGCCGGTCTCGCTTTACTGGTTATATTCATCGTCGGCATTCAAAAAGCCTGCGACAAACGCGCCGAACGGATTGAGGATGAAAAATTACGAGCCTACGACGCGGAAGTCGCCTCAAAGCTCGCCGTCTTTCAAAGCTATATCGATTTAGCCAACAAGGATCACGAAACGACCACGCAGATTTTAGACGCGATGGTGGGGATGTCGAAAAATATCTCGCTGCTCGCCGAAAACGACAAAACCATTACGGCGCGGGTCGAAGAGATTTCGAGAGACGAATACAAAGCGGCGCGCTATCAAAAGAACGATCAGGCGGCGGTTAAAACCGGCAAAGCCAAATCTACTAAATCAATCGACGCGCGAGAAACGGAAGCCTTGAAAACCGACGCGCTTTTATACCCGGAAAATTAAAATGAAAATACTATCCACAGCAATTTTAATCATCGTCTTCTGCGCCGCGGGTTACGCCCAGCAGAGCGTTCCGCAACCCGACGCGGAAATTACCCGCGTTCAGCTCGTCAACGCGCTCGAGAGGGCGCAGACGGAAGTTAAAGCGAGCCGCAAGCTGATTGACGCTCTAAACGACCAGGTCGAAGTCAAAGAAGCCCGAATCAAGGCTTTGAATCAAAAAGACGAACTTGCAACTGCGGCAATCGCTAATCTGCAATCGGAGATTAAAAATCTTCGCGCGGCGATTACGGAAGCGACCGCCGCGCTGAAAGTTCAATCCGACGAAGTGGCGACGCTCAAAAAGGATTTGGATAAAACCCGAAAGAAATTAAAACGGGCGCGCTCCCTTACAAAATATGTAACGGTCGCCGCCGCCGCGCTTGCCGGAATTCTGATAATTAAAAGATGAATTATGCCGAACGATTCAACTTCCACACCGCAAGGCGCGATGATTTCAAGCGACCTGAAGAAAATGCTCGTCCCCGTCGTCGTCACGCTCGCGCTCTCCTTAGGCGGCTCGTGGTTTGCGGCGCAGCAGTCGCAATCGGAAATTCGTTTTCAAACACAGGCTAATAAAGAGGCGATTGCCGTCAACGCGGCGGCGATCAAGGCGAACAGCGATGCGCTCAATCAAATCGTCATTTCCTTGGCTAAATTTTCCGAAGCGCAATCGAGATTAGCCGAAGACGTGAAGCAAATTCAGAGCGACCAGAGAATAAATAACGCGCAAATGAACAGGCAAAGATGATGATTCAAAAACTAAAATGCTATTTCGTGTCGGAAAATTTTCGCTCGCTTATTTTGTGCGTGATCGTTTTAATGCTCGCTTTCAATTTTTACGACCGCCGCGTAACGGTTAGGGAAATCAATCAAAATCTCGACAAATTCCAAACATCGCGCACGATGCTTAATTCGCGCGCGCAGATTCAGATTATTCTCTGCAACGCCGCGCTCGAAGGCAGGCGGCTGAACGCCGAAGAAATCGGTACCGTCAAAAGACTTTGGTCGAAGGCGGAGTATGATCGGGCGCACGAGAGCGAGAATCAATGACTTTTAATTGCCAAATATGCGGGATTTGCATCGCCGAAACGCGCGTCGCGTCACTAATCGTTTTTGAACATCACTCGAACGATCACGCCGCTCAATTCGATTTGAACGAAGCGGCTGAAAAACTGCTGACCGATCCCGACGGCGCGCACATAATCAGAACGGCGATTATCAAAACCCGCGCCGGTTGCATCGTGAAATAAAATTTATGTTTTTGGGGCGAATGAAGATATGAGCAACAAAATAAATACGGCGTTGGATGCCGAAACCGCCGAAGCGATTGAATCGGCGATTAAGTTTCCGGTTCAATTCAATTCATACTGGGGCAAAATTTACGACAGCCGCAACTTTGAAGTGGCGACCGTCAAGCATTTTCAAACCGATGAAGCAATAAAGCGACAAATCGGCGATTGGATGGCGGAAGTGCTGAACGAAGCGTGGCGCGAAAGAAATCAAGATAGATAAGTTTTTCGCGCCGACCGGCTTTCAATCTTTCGTTCCGAGCTAATTTTTATAAATGTGAGCGAGACGGCGCGTTTTTATATTTATGAAGATCGTCGCGCCGGAAAAATTGATCGAAACGATTCAGGATATTTTTCTCCCCGCGCCGGAGTTAGAAAAGTTCGTTCAAGATCATTTTCTCGACGAGGAGTCAAAACTATATAACGAAGACCATCGTCATCTGCGGCAGGCACGTATCGCCTATCTCTGGACGAATGTTTCGAACAGCCGCGGCGGAAAAACAATCGCGGCAACGGCGGAAATCCCCAGACCGCCTGCCATCGGCGGCAAATGGGCGCGGGCGAAATGGGAATTCCAAATGATCGAATGGTTCGGACACATCAATTTCGATTTTCTGATCACGATGAACGCCAGAATCGTTCATCAATCGGAACCGATCATCAACGTCGCCACACTCGATCATGAGCTTTATCACTGCGGACAGAAGCGAGACGACTTCGGTGCGAAAGTTTTCGCCAAGAAAAGCGGCAAACCGCATTACGCTTTGCTCGCGCACGATGTCGAGGAGTTCGTCGGCATCTGGCGCAGATACGGACATGAAGCCGGAGCCGGTGATTCGATTGATTTGGCGGCGGCGGCAAAACGAAAACCGGAGATCGGCAAAGTGGATATTCGCAAGTTGTGCGGTAACTGCGCGGACTGATTCTCCTTTACTGTCCTTTACCGAATAAGAAATTTATGGCGGCGAAAAAACAACTTTCCGAAGACGTTAAACGATTTATTGTCAGAAGTTTGGCGGTGTATGAATCGCCGTCGGACGTGATGCTCTCGGTAAAGGAGAAATTCAAGGTGACGCTCACCCGCGCGGGCATTCAAAATTACGATCCGACAAAGGTCGCCGGAGAAGAATTATCGGATGATCTGAAGAAGCTTTTTTTCGACACGCGCAAAGCGTTCGATGAAACCGAAATTATCCCGGTTTCCAAAAAACTCGTCCGTCTAAAAAAGCTCGAAAAATATGTCGAAGTTTTCGAGAATTTTGAAAACTACACGGCGGCGGCGGCGGTTTTAGAGCAGATCGCCAAAGAGGAAGGCGGAATGTTCACGAACAAGCAAAAAATCGAACAAAGCGGTACGGTCGAAACCGTCGGCTATATGCTCGCCGAGTGGAAAGCCGAGCAAGCTAAACGACGCGAACAGGCGGCGCAGACCAAACAAATGTTCGAATCGGAAAAATAAAATGAATGAGCGGCAATTTCCAGATCGAAAAAACCGACCGCGGAGCGCGTCGAGATGTTTGGTCAAGAGCGCATAAAAGCGATCTTCTCGAACCTGCCGGTCGAGGATTTCCAACAGGAATACGAATGCGCGTTCATCGATGAAACGACGGCGTGGATCACCTGGAAGGAAATCGAAGCCAATCAAAAAGACGAAGACGAGCTTTTATGTCTGAAAGCCGTTTGCCGCAACGACGAAATTGATGTCGCGCTGCAGCGAATCGACGATCTGCGCGAAGAGATTAATGCCGGACGCGTCGAGCAGGTCTTGGCGGTCGGCGGCGACATCGGTCGCACGCGCAACGCTTCGGAGTTTTTCGCCGTCGGCGTATGCAGTCTGAATCAATATCCGCTGCGGTTGATGATTACGATGGACAACTGTTCGTTTCAATCGCAGGAAACGGTTCTGAAACGATTGTTCACCGCGCTGCCGGTTCTCGGCGGCGAGATTGACCGGAACGGTCTCGGGATGGAGCTGGCGGAAAACATGCAAAAGGAATTTCCGTTTAAAGTGCGCGGCGTAAATTTTACGAACGAAACGAAGAAGCTGTGGGCGACGGATATGAAAATGCTTTTTCAAAAATTACAGTTGCCGATTCCGAAAGACCGGGATCTGGCATATCAGATTCACTCGATCAAAAAAATCGTGACCGCTTCGAGAAATCTGGTCTTCGACACCGAGCGCAACGAAAAGCATCACGCCGACAAATTCTGGGCATTGGCTCTGGCGATTTCCGCCGCGCGGCGCGAATGGCTCGGTGAAAGCGAAGACCTTTTCGGTTCGTTCGTTTTGAGCTGAACTTTGATTTTTAAAATTTATTTCGGAGAAAATCTATGGCAATCAATTTTGCGGCAGTTACGTTCGAGCAGGCGCAACAATATTTCGCGCCGGTCAAGAAATATCAGGAAAAATGCGTCGAAGCTAAAGAGTTTATCGCCGGCAACGACTGGCGCGACGGCAAAAATTGGACGGGTCCGCAGTTTGACGGCAGCACGGATTTGTCGGCTGAACTGAAAAAAGCTATCGGGCGATCATATACAGCCGTCGGAACGATCAGATCGGCGACGCGCCGCCATCGTCGCGGCGTGATCGGTCGGGTTCCGACGTGGATCATCTCGCAGCGCAACGCTCCCGCCGATCCCGATGCCGCGATTCCCGCCGAGATTCAAACGCTGATCGGCGAAGCGCAAATTATTTTTAACGAATTCTGGAAAAACTCGCGTCTGCATCGAACGTTGAAGCAATTCGTCGACGATTATCTGGCGCAGAACCGCGGACTGCTGCGGCTTTTCTTCGTTCAGAATAATGATGGTGAAAATGTCGTCGATATTCCCGAAAATCCGGCAACGGCGGTTCGTCTGATTCATCTCTTCCGCGAAAAACCCGAACAGGGAATCGTCGTCTTCGACAAGGAAACGCTTCAAAGATCGTCGTTCTTTCGTTATGAAATCGGCGGCGGCGTTTTTATCGAACAATGCTACGTCGAGAACGGAGAAACGGTTTTTCGCACTTTGCGCGGCAACACCGCGCTCGAGAAAAAAGCCGAAGCCGTCGTCGCGCCGTATCTCGACGAGACGACCGGCGAGCGGACCGATGAGATCCGTTTACCGCTGAACGGTAAACTTTTGATCTTCGAGATCGAAGGCGTTAATGAAACTCCGTTCGTCTCCCAGGCGATGTGTTCGCAGCAGAAGTTGCAAAACAAAGCAGCGACGATGATGAGCTACGGACTCGACACCGACGGTTTTCGCTCGACGATTCTTGCCAACGCTCTGCCGCCCGGCGAATGGCAGGAAAAGGACGGTAAAAAGGTATACGTGCAGTTTGAGAAAGGTTTCAAGTTCGGAGCGGGCGAAGTCAACTTCGTTTCCGGCATTCCGACGGTCGAGAAAAACGCCGAAAAAGGAACGACGAAAACAGGCGCGTTGAATCCAACAATCAGTCGCGCAGAGCCGGTCGGGGTAACGACTCACTCGGATGCGATTCGAGAATCGAGCAAGGCGATTTTAGAAGATGCCGACCAAAAACACATCGCCGTCTCGGTTGATCTGGAATTATCCGGCGAATCGCTCAAGCAGGCGCGCGCCGATTATGCCGGAAGTTTGGAAGATACGAAATCCGACTTGGACGAAGTGATGTCGGAAGTCTTTGAAGCAGTATTATCGCTCGTCGCTTATCTGATGAACGCGCCCGGACGCTACAACGATTTGCAGGTGATGTTTTCGGCGATTCTTAATCCGGGTCCGGTTTCCATCGAGGAGCGCGCCCAGGCGACGGCTGAAGCAGACGGCGGTTATCGCACGAAAGAATCGGCGATGGAGCTGATCGGCGTGGTTGATCCGGACGCGATGGCGGCGGCGGTGAAAAAGCAACAAGATGAAAACCCGCCGGAACCGAATGATGATCCGAAAAAACAGGAGGTGAAAGAATGAAAATTTTAAATTTAATTTCTAACGTATGGAATTTCGTCAGTCGCATCGCCCGCGTTTTGGTTAAGGTAGACGATGCGTTGATTGAAGCGAAGGCGTTTTGGGATTGATTAATTGGCGAAGAACAGGAGTAGCCTGACAGATCGGGAAATGCTCGGTAGCGGTCAGCACCGGATTTCCTTACAAATGAGGTTGACTCCGCGATTTTTAAGAATTAAACCCGAACACAAAAACAAGCGCGAAGGCGAATAGGATTTTCATAGGGGTAAGATAGCAGAAAGATTTGACAGTTGAAAGATTCGACAAGCACGGTTATTGATTCGTTAATTTACGCCGCCACATTGACACATCTTTTCCAAACCTGATTCGAGCGTAGCGATGGCTGTTTCCGTTGAAATAAATTGATGCTTTTTCATAGTTTTCAAATGTCCCAAAACAATCGTCGTCGGGCAGGCAGGCAAGATTTAAGAATCCGTTAATAATATGTTTGCCGCGCTTTTCTTTCGGCAATACTTCGTCAACGACTTCATTTAATAATTTTGTTTTAAGTTCATCTTCTTCTTTAGTCGTTGGAGTATCGCGTTTCGCCCAGTAAGGAAAAATTTCCACAAGCATACTAATTATTTCCTTATTCTTTGAGTATGTAACCGTCAGCAATACACTGAGGTTTGTTTTTTCGTCAGAAGGTCGCACCGAATAAACTTCCGAATAAGTTTCGTCTATCGGCGCGCCGTATTTCTTTTGCAGTTCATTGGAAGATTGTGCATTTGCAGTAATGCAGAGGAATAAAACAAGAGCGAGCAAGATTTTCATTCGCACAGAATAGCAGAAATTTAATTGTTTTTTAAGGCTGATCGGTATTCATCTGCCCGTCTATCCGTTTTCTTATCGGCTGACGAAACTCTTTAGTAAATCAGCGTAACGCTGAAATTATCGTTGTAATCGGTAACCGTTCCGCCTTCAACTGCCAATCCGATCTTGTGATCCCCAAAGGTCAAAGTTGCCGGAAAAAATACCGGCACAAGCGTTTTATGCGATGTCGGTTCATTCGTGTAGGCGGATATTGTTCCGATTGCCTGACCGTCCAAATAAAGAGTAATTGAAATCGCGCTGCCTGCCGACTCCGACCACGCCGAACCGGAGACATAAAAAATAACGTCGCCGTCTCCCTCGGCGGTAAAAGTAGTGCTGAGCGGCAACGGTCCGGCAGCGGCAATCAATGTTTGTATTACTGGCATAATTTTCTCCTTCTCAGGGCTGGTTTTTAGTTTCAAAGCGTCAATGCGGAATGGAAAACCCGCCGGACATCAGATAGAAAATCCGCCGAAAACCATTCCGCCGCTGATTAATTAACGGACAAATTTTAACACGGGTTATCCATTTTTGCTCAAGTAAACTTCAAAACACTTTGCTATAGACATAATTATTTTCTTTACTTTTTCGGTCTGCCCCATCTCCGGCTTCTTAAAATCCTTCAAATCGGTTTCGTGAATAAAACTTTTAACTATCAATAATTTTTACCTCAGCCCGCCGTCCATCGGTAATTTCCTTCGACTTCTATATTCCCGAATTTCCTAGCGGTGCAGACTTCGCTGCCGCAACAGGTATCGTCTACCGGATTGAACCATTTCGGGCTGCATTTGCCGCTCGAACGAACGCCCGTGTGCGGGATGTTTTTCAGATTCATAAATCCCGCGCACGCCGGACACGCGCCCTGACTGGCGGCGATGTATAAATCGTTGATGTTGTTTTCATCCCACGCGCTCACGTTGATATGCCCGTTATTGACAAGATATTTGACGATCATCATCTCGGCGTGCAAGCCGGCTTTGCCGCCGCCGACTCCGACGATTCTTTCAATAGGAGTCGCTCCGCCGTCGTTAAAAACGCTCAAAATCATTTCGGCTGTCCCGTCGAGCGGCGCGCCGATCAGAGCCTCGAGAGAATCAATGGAAGCATTATGCGGATTTACCGTCGCAAGTTTGGCGACATACATCGTCCTCCGAAAATAAGCGACGGCGATGGTGCTTTCGGTTGACATTCCGCCTCCGAGATGGCTGGCGATAAGTTGCAGCCCTCTCGTCAAAGCGGTTCGGGTAGGAGCGCGGAGGCAAGCTCTTTTAATTAAATATTTATACTGTTTTCCGGTTTCGTCATTCGGCATAAAAATTCCTCACTGAAAAATAATTCCTACAAATCAAAAAACCGACGCGCCATCTAAACCAAAGAATTAGATTCTTTATCAGCATCTTGTCCCCAAAGATGCGATTGGTTTAGCGGTCGTCGGTTAATTCAGTAGCAACTTCTGAATTTTGTAAAACTTGTTGGAAGGAAATATAAATCTGTTTTGAAACAGTGTCAAGGCAAACAAAAAGGCGAGCATTTCTACTCGCCTACTTTATCAACTTTAATATAAATCACTTCGTTACTTTATACGCCGTTGTATCCGGCATCCTTCGCGGAAT
>CAXTMQ010000142.1:0-11334 GCA_964245305.1 uncultured Pyrinomonadaceae bacterium | reverse complement strand
TGACCGCATTAAGTAAATCAATCGCCGCATAACTTGAATCTACCGACAAAGATTAGTTCATTGCGGGGAAACCATCGCCAAATCCTCAGAATCGCTCCAGTGAGCAAAACTTTCACTCTCCGAAAAACGGGTTTGGAAAAAAGCGGCGCGAATGCTGTAACAAAATTCATTAGTTTGCAGGGCGTAGTTTGAGCTGCTTTTTACTTTTCTTTGGTCGGAAATATCAAAAGCAACTTAATCGCTCTGCGTTTTCTTTTCAAATATCAAAATGGATAAAGTCGGGCTTAGATGTCGTGTCAACCGCGCTCTAACAATTGAGCGGCTGACACGACATCTAATTTTGTTTTATAATCTTTTCAACTTCGACGAATGAAAGGCACGGCGACACTCTTGAATATCAAAGACGAATTTCACATTCCGCGCGAGCGAATGATTCAGCTTTTGCGCGAGCATTATAAAATCGCGGACGAACGGATTTTACAGGCGATGCGCGAAATTCCGCGTCATTCGTTTGTTCCCGACGCTTTAAAATCGCAAGCCTATAAAGACAACGCGCTGCCGATTGCATCGAAACAGACGATCTCGCAGCCGTTTATTGTCGCGCGAATGACCGAGCTTTTAGAATTAAATTCGCAGGCGAAAGTTTTAGAAATCGGCGCGGGTTCGGGTTATCAAACGGCGATTTTGTCGAAATTGGCGGGCAAGATTTACGCGATTGAGCGCGTGCCGATTTTGGTAAATGAAGCGCGGGGAAAACTTGAAAAATTAAAAGTCGAAAACGTCGAATTGATTTGCGCCGACGGTACTTTGGGCTGGCAGCAGAACGCGCCGTTCGATGCGATTCTGGTCGCGGCGGGCAGTCCGAAAATTCCCGAACCGCTTTTACATCAATTAAAAATCGGCGGTCGGCTCGTTTTGCCAATCGGCGAGAACCGTCAGGAACAAAAACTGATTCGCGTCGTGCGCGGCACACGCGGTTTTCGCACCGAAGATTTCGGCAGATGCGCGTTCGTTCCTTTAATCGGCGAACACGGCTGGCGGTAAAGACAAGACTAAAGTGAAAAGTAAAAAGGCAAAAGTTTTTAATCAAACTTTTGCCTTTTTACTTTTCACTTTAGTCTTAAATTAACTCGGGCTTTTGGCTTTCGAGTTTTTATCGCCGGTTTTCTTAACGGTTTTGGCTGCCGGTTTAGCAGCGGTCGTCGTTTTCGCCTTGGCGGTTGTCGCCGGTTTCTTTTCGGTTTTCGTTTCGCTTTTTTTCGCGGTCGGATTGAGCATCGAAGTCCAGCGATATTCGGGCGTTTCAAAGCCTTCTTTCAATTTCTTGAAAATAAAATCGGTCATCGCGTTGATGATCCAGTTGTGGTTCGATTCGCCGACCGATGCGAGTTCGGCATCGGGCGCGGGATTCATAAAATCAATCGCATACGGAACGCCGTCTTTGATGGCGAATTCGACCGTATTTAAATCGTAGCCCAACGCTTTGCAAATCGTGATAATGTCTTTTTCGACTCTCGCGTGCAACTCCGGCGACAGGTAATCGTCCACGTTAACATACTGCATTCCCGACAGATACGGCTGCGACGGATCATACGGCATAATCAAAACTTTTTCCTGCCCGACGCAGTAACAGCGGACGAATTGATCGTATTCGATGCCTTCCTGCAAAGTCATACAAAGTTTGCCCGACTGGTTGTATTCGTGCCAAAGCTGTTCCAGACTCCAGATTTTCGAGACGTTTTTCCAGCCGCCGCCGTCGTGCGGTTTCAAAAACGCCGGAAAGCCGACGTATTCGACGATGCCCTGCCAATCGAGCGGAAATTCGAGATTTCTGAGCGATTCGGTCGTGATGTCTTTGATGTAATCCTGCTGCGGAAGCAGAACTGTTTTCGGAATCGCCACGCCGAGTTTTGCAGCGAGTGAATAATTGAAAAACTTGTCGTCCGCCGACCACCAAAACGGATTGTTGATAACGTAAGTTCCTTCGAGCGCGAGCCGCTTCAAAGTCGCGCGGTAATACGGAACTTCGTGCGAAATACGGTCAATAATCACGTCATATTTTTTCGCTTCGTCGAGACGAATGCCGCCGACCGTAATCATTTCGGCGACGACTTCGCCGTTGCCTTTTTCGTTGATGCTTCTGATAATTGATTCGGGAAATGTTACTTCCCGTCCGGTTAAAATACCGACTCTTTTCATATTTTTATTAAATACCTCTTCCAAATTTCGATTGTTTATTAATGCTTATAATTTCAGTTTGCCCTGAAACTGATAATTTTAATTGATAAAAAAAGACCTTGCAAGCAAGCCGATTTAATAGTTCACGCTCAATTAACAAATCAGAACGAAATTTGCGGCTCGATTATGCAGGGCGTTCGCAAAGAAAAACCGCCTGCCGGAGCGGACGGTTTTTCTTATCTTCCATTTATTCTTCACTTTTGTTTAACGGTAAAATCAATGTCCGGCAAATCCTCAAGAAGCGTGAAAACTCTGACTGACGGCTCAAGATCACGATTTTTCGCGGTCGCCTTAATAATGTAGTTCTGCCCGACCGCGACCGCCGGAAAGCGATAAAAGCCCGACGGGTTGGTTCGCGCCGCGAGCGGTTCGGTTAAATTGCCGCCGGTTAATTCTAAAACCGCGCCGCTTACGCCGCGTCCGTTCGCCGCTACGATGCGACCGCTGACAGCGGCGGAAGCTGCGGTCGGCGCAGCGACGATTTTATAAAGCTGTCCCGATAAAGCCGTAACATAAAGCTCGCCCGCGCCGTCTTCGCCGAACGATGAAATATTAATTGCCGTGTCGAGCATTACTTCCTGCGTCGCACCCGACAGGCGGAAAATTTCACCCGAACAGTAATCGCCGTAAACGTAACTGCCGGCGAGCGCGGGAATTTGCGTTCCGCGATAGACGTAGCCGCCGGTAATCGAACAGCGTCCGCCGGTGTGTCCGTAATCGGTGACCGGCGCGAGGTAATTGGCGGGAAGTCCGCAGCCGTCGATGTTTGTACAGAAATTTCCTTCGTAAATTCGCCAGCCGAGATTTTTTCCCGGCGCGGAAGAGTTAATCGGCAGATGGTCAATTTCCTCGTGCGCGCCCTGCCCGACATCGCCGATCCATAAATCGCCGTTCGAGCGGTCGAATGAAAATCGAAACGGATTTCGCAGACCGATCAGGAAAACCGGGCTTCCGGCAATCGGATTGCCCGACGGAATGGCATAATAAGGCGCGACATTGACGTTTTGGTTAACATCAATACGCAAAATTTTGCCCAACAGAACGCTCGTATTCTGGGCGCGATTGCCCGGATCGTTCGCGTCGCCGCCGTCGCCTTTGCCGATATACAAATAACCGTCGGTGGGACTGAATTCAATCATTCCGCCGTTATGATTGGAAAACGGCTGCGGAATCACCAGCAAGGTTTTTTCCGAAGAGAAATCAATAACGTTGGCATTGCCCGAAACATTGAATCTGGCAATGACGTTATTTCCGCTCGCCGGTGTCGTGCCGTCAGGCAACGTCGTTCCGTTCGATGTAAAATGAACGAAAATATACGGCGTTGTCGGATAATTCGGATGAAACGCGAAACCGATCAAACCGCGCTCGCCGCCGGGACTGTAATTTGTAATCGAAGCAATATCCAGAAACGGAGTAGAAAGCAGCGCGCCGCTTTGAAAAATTTTAATTCGCCCGTCCTGCTGAACGATAAAAAGCCGCGCGTCGCGGGCGGTCATATAAAGCGGCGCGGTTAAACCGCTGACGATTGTTTGCAGTTGAACAGCCGGCGGCACAAACATTCTGCTTGCCGGAAAATTATTTGACCCTTGAACCGTCTGATTTCCGGTATAATTCAAAACGGCTATTGATACGGACAGAAAGCAAACCACAGAAAACACGAATAACTTCATCATTTTCTTTCCCCCTTTTTTATTTTTTCTAAATCCGTATCGAATGAGCCGCGCGTTTTGCTACTGGCTCGAATTCGGTAAAAGTTCGTAATTGCCCATCGCGCGATTGTGCGCGTCGAGCGCGCCCATCGCGTCGGCGGTTTGGTCGAGCATCTGTTTGGTCATCGCAATCGAATCCGAAAGCTGTTCAAAATCAAGCAGAGAGAATTTCTCGGGCGTGGACATCGTAACAATTTCGTCGTTCAGATAACCGAAGAAATTTTCGATTGATTGGAGTTGTCCTTCAACTAGCTTGACGCTCTTTTCCAACTCGTCGAACGAAGCGAGACGGCGTTTTAAAATCTCGACGTTCGTTTGCTGAACGCGCCGTGTTTTCTCGTCGGGCGAACTTTCGGCGGCGCGAAACGCTTGCGATAACTGATTGTGAACGGCTTGCCGGTTGATTGATTTGAGATGTAATTTGCGGCGTTTATAAACGTCTAAAAGATCAACGAAATCTTCCCAACGCTGTTCGAGCGAGGTCAGATTCGACGGCAACTCCTTCGAGCCGGTGAATTTATGATAGTTTTCCTGAATTTTGTCTTTTTGCCAGCGTAGATATTCGACCGCTTCGCGCTCGCGCGGCGTAAAACTTTTAATTAATTTCTCGCGCGCGGCTTTGTTGAGCGCGAATAATTCGTCTTTTTTGCGTCGATTGACAAGCCCGCGATACGCCGGCAAAACGGGAACGATCAACAAATATGCGATTTCGCAAATCAAAGCGATGAGCAAAGGAATAACGCTCTGCGTGTAAGCCGCCGCGACCGCAAAACCCGCCAAGCCCCAAAAATTAACCGGCTCTTTCAAGGCTTCTTTGGCGTATGATGACTGGAATTTCGTGATTTGCTGTTGATATTTTGCGATGTCCGCCATAAAAATCTACTTTTGTTTTTTTAACCGCGCTAATTCGGCTTTTAATTTCTCAACTTCTGATTCGAGTTTCTCGGCTCGCGTTGCTTGTTCGGACAACTCTTCCATCGTCGGCAAAAAACTCTTTGCTTCGTAATCGTAAAGCCGCAGTCCCGTGTCCGTATCAACAATGTCCAGCTTCAAAAACGGGCTGCGAACTTTGCCGCCTTTTACTTTTACTGACTTAAACTCGCCGTTTTTCAAATGATATGCGACGAGCGGCTCGTCCTTTAAATAATCGTATTCGGGATCGAAAACATAATATTCCTGCACGCCGAAATCCTGATAAAGAAAAAACTTTTTCTGCAAATCTTCTTTCCAGGTTCCGCGCGAAGAAATTTCAAACACGACACCGGGCGGACGTTCTTCCCAGAGTTTAAAGGTGCGGCGCAGATATTTACCGACTCCGCTGACAACCATCACGTCCGGCGCGATGAATTTTCGAGGATTGCCTTCTTCGTAATAAAACATCATATCGCTGATAACGCGAACATCGGTAATGTGATTGAGAAAAAGCCCTAGAGTTTGATGCAGATAAATAATTGTTTCGATGTGATAATCAGTCTCCGCCATAGGCTTTCCATCGGATTCTGGATAATAAATTTCCCCGCCGCCGTTCTTTGAGTCAAGCGGCGGAAGTGTTGAAGTTTTTTCTTTGGCGACGATTATATCCATTGCGTCGAGGTTTCAAATTTGAAATTTATTATTTAGAATCCTTCGCGTCTTCGAGCAGAACCTGATCGAGCGTAATTTCTTTGTTCGATTCGGAATTGGCGGAAATCTGTTTGCTGTTTGAGCCGCTGCCGAGCATTCCCATATTTTGTTTGTATTCGAGCAGTTTGTCCTGTAATTGAATATCCATCGCTTCGCGTTCGATGTCCTGCATCTGCGAATCAACCGACGACGAGCCGAGTTGCAGTTTAGCTTCGGCGGCGGCAACGCGGCGGTCAATTTTTTCACGCATCTCGTTGAACGTCGAAGAATCGTCGCCGATGTTGAAGGTTTCCATCGTCTGCGCGAGCTGTTCCTGCAATTTCGCTTGTTTCGACGCGCTGATGAGCTGCATCGCTTCGGCGGTGCGCTTTTTCATATTCAGCACGTAATTGTCGCGCGCCTTTAACGCTTGTTTCGAGGCGACCTGCGCGTGTTCAAACTGCATCGAGGTGCGTTCCAAATCAACCTGCGCCTGTTGTAATTGTCCGATGTAGGCGGTGGCGATGTCGTCGCGCCCCATTTTTACGGACGCTTTGATTTTCGAGTCCAAATCAACGACCTGTTTTTCGAGATTATCTTTATTTCTCGCCAAAAGCCGTTCGGTCGCCATCACCTGCGCCACCGAATTATTGAGTTCCGGCACACGGTCGCGCATATCGCGGATGGTTTGTTGTAAAACCATTTCCGGGTTTTCCACTTTATCGAGAGCCGCGCCTGTCGAAGCGCGAAACATTCGCACAATTCTTGACCACAATCCCATCTTATCTTTCTTCGCTCCTCACAATTTGCCTGCCAAAAACCACATTCGCACAACCCTTACGACCTGAAATCCGCCAAAGTTGCATTGCAGATTTTCAGTATAACAAGAAACTCTCGAAACATTGAAATAATTTGTCGCAAGATTCGGAAATCGGCTTGTCGTAATGTTAAATACTTACTTCTCAAAATTAATTCCCAAGTATTTCATTCGCCGGTAAAGATGACTGCGGTCAACGCCCATCGCTTCGGCGGCTTTCGAGATGTTGCCGTCAACTTCGCTGAGTTTGTGAATGATGAATTCGCGCTGATATGCGTCATTCGCGGCTTTGAACGTCGGAAAGCGAAACGAAGCGGCGGGCGTTTCGTTTTTTCGGTTCAATTCCGGCAAATCGTCAGCCGCGATTCGTTGTTTTTCGACCATAATCACGACGCGCTCAATCGTGTTTCGCAATTCGCGGACGTTGCCGAGCCAGTTGTAATTTTGCAAAGCGGCAATCGCTTCGGACGCGAAGATTTTCGATTTCTTGCCGTAATCGGCGGAAAAGCGTCGGTTGAAAAAATCAACGAGCGCGGGAACGTCTTCGAGCCGTTCCCGGAGCGGCGGAATTTGGAACGGAATGACGTTCAAACGATAAAATAAGTCGGCGCGAAAATCGCCGTCTTCGATCAAATTGTCGAGCCGCTTGTTCGTCGCCGAAATAACGCGCGCGTCAACTTTTACCGGCGCGTTGCTGCCGACGGCTTCAAATCGCTGCTCTTCCAGAACGCGCAGCATTTTCGCCTGCACGCGCGGCGACATATCGCCGATTTCATCGAGAAAGATCGTGCCGCCGTCGGCGATTTCAAACTTGCCTTTTTTCGCCTGCGCCGCGCCCGAAAACGCGCCTTTGGCGTGTCCGAAAAGCTCCGATTCGACCAAATCTTCGGGAATCGCGGCGGAATTTATTTCGACAAACGGCGCGTTTTTCCGTTTCGATTGCGCGTGAATTGCCCTTGCCACCAATTCTTTGCCCGTTCCCGATTCACCGGAAATCAAAACGCGCCCGTCGGTCGGCGCGACGACGGCGATTTGTTTGCGAAGTGCGCGCATCGCAATCGAATCGCCGATCATCTCGAAATCTTCGGCAAGCTGTTCGGCGAGATTGCGGTTAATTCGTTCGAGTTCGCGTTGTTTGAGCGCATTGCGGACGGTCAGAACGGTTTTTTCAATCGAGAGCGGTTTTTCGATAAAATCGAACGCGCCCAATTTCGTCGCATTGACCGCCGTTTCGATATTGCCGTGACCGGAAATCATCACGACCGCCGCGTCAATTTTCTGTTCGCGGAGACGTTTCAAAGTCTCCAAACCGTCAATTTTCGGCAGCCAAACGTCGAGCAAAACGCAGTCAAAATTCGCCGTCTGAAAAATTTTCAACGCGGCTTCGCCCGACTCGACCGTTTCCGCGTCAAAGCCTTCATCTTCCAAAACGCCGCGCAAAGTTTCCCTGATTCCGTGCTCGTCGTCGACGATTAAAATCGAGTTAGCCATTTACGGGTAATTCTACAATAAATTTCGCGCCTTTCGCAGAATTATTGACGGCGCGGATTTTGCCGCGATGTTCGGAGATGATTCTCTGGACGATTGCCAAACCCAAACCCGTGCCGCGTCCTTTAGTCGAAAAATACGGCTGAAAAAGTTTCTGGAAATCGCTCGGAGAAATTCCTCTTCCGTCGTCGGCGACTTCGGCGACGATTAAATCACGCGCCGCGTCGTGAAAGGTTCTGATGGAAATTTGTTTATCCGTTTGCGCTTCATCAAAGGCTTCGATTGAATTTTCGATTAAATTTACGAAAACGCGCTTGAGCTGTTCTTCGTCAATCAAAGCATTCGGCAGCTTTTCGGCTAAATTCAATTCGATTTTCACGTCGGCGAAACGGTCTTCGTAGAGCGTCGCCGACTGCTTGACGATTTCGTTTAAATCGCCCGCTTCGAGCTTTGCGTCCGGCAGCCTGGCGTAACGCGAAAATTCGTCAACCATTGACTTTAGAGAATTTACCTCGCGCAGAATCGTTTCCGTTCCTTCTTTGATGACTTTCGCGTTTTGTTCTTCGTTTTTAGGCGTTTCTTCGTCATTTTTCGGTTTGAAAACATTCAAAAAACTTTGCACCTTTGATTTTGCGCCTTGAACCGACGCGAAGCGTTTAGCGATTCTTTCCGCCGAAAGCTGGATCGGCGTGAGCGGATTTTTGATTTCGTGCGCCATTCGACGGGCGACTTCCTGCCACGCGGTCGCGCGTTGAGCGGCGATCAGTTCCGACAGATCTTCTATCACCAAAACCACGCCGCTTGTTTCGCCGAAACTTCTCGGAAGAGCGGTCGCCGTCAGCGCGACCGGTATATTTTCGTTTGTTTCCGGGTTGCCGTCGGCGTGTTCGCGCTTGAGAATCGTCTGCTCGCCCGCTTTTCCGATTCGTTTAGCGCGGTTGAGAAGTCTTTCTAAAACGATTTGGTTTTCTTCGCTGACAATTCGTTTTAATTCAAAATTCGTAAAATCAGCCGTTTCAAGTTTAAGAATTTCGACGGCGGATTTATTGATCGTCGTGATGCGATTCGCCGCGTCGAACGAAATCACGCCGGTCGGAAGCGACTGCAAAACCGTTTCGATATATCGCCGTCGCTCGGATAATTCGAGCGAATTGGCTTCGAGTCGGGCGGACATTTGATTAAAAGTCGAAACGAGCAGCGCGAGTTCGTCTTCGGCGAGAACTTCGACGCGGTGGGAAAAATTTCCGCGCGCGATTTCGTCCGCGCCTTCGGCTAACGCTTTAATCGGAACGGTCAAACCGCGGGCAATATAAAACGCCGTCCAGCTCGACGCGAAAATCAGCAGAAACGTCAAAACGCCGAGCGTCAAAAATCCGATTTGCCGGATGATAACGGCTCTCTGCTTTAATTTTTCAAAATCGGCGAGCGAATTTTCGACAATCTGGCTGACGTTTCCGTCGGGACGCAAATCCGGCACGACAATCAATTGTCTGTCGTCGGAAAAACGCGCCGTCGCCACGTCGAAATCCTTTCCGTCGGCGAGAATTTTTTCGTTTAATTTGTTTTTATAGACAAAGGAAAGAGTTTGTTCGAGCGCGGCTTTTTGTCCGGCATTCAATGTTTTTTCGCTCGCGGCGATGATTTTTCCGTCTTTTGAAAGCACTTCGAGGCGAGTTAAATTTCCGGCTTCGAGAATCGTTTCAAGTTTTTCGTTATCAATCGGTTCTTTCTCTAAAATCGTCGCCAACATTCGCGCCGTTTCGTTTAATTTCGTCGTTTGATCTTCGATTGACTGATTTTGCACTTGTCTGGCTTCACGAATCCCTTTTTCGGGAATATCCGTAAACCAGCGGTCGAGCGAGCGATTCAAAAACAGATACGAAAAAACCGCCATCGCCACAATCGGCATCAAGCTGACGGCGAAAAAATACAAAAGAAGTCTGGTTTTAATTTTCGAACCGAGCGCGAGCGCGCGTCGTTCGCGGCTTAGTTTGACGAGACTGCGAACGAAAATAAATCCGAAAATGACGAACGCGAAAAAATTGAGCGACGAGAGCGAATAAAGCAGCAAAGTGTCGCTGGCGGAATCGAGCGCGAGATTCGTCCAAAGATTCGACGATTGCAGCAGAATCAAAACCGTCAGCAAAATCAAAACCACCGCGCCGAGCAGCCAGGGCGGAACGCGGGGTTTATATTTTTGCGTTTTTTCTTCTGCCATTTCTGTCAGTTTAACATACGAATCGCCTTTTATAATCGAAGATTCGCCGCGCCGCCGATTCGAGTTTGCGATGTTTGAAGGAATTTTAGCGACGGCTGACGAACGGATTATCTTTCAGCCAAAACCGCCAGGGTTTTTCGGCATATTCTTCGGCGTAATCAATGCCGATTCGTTTGCCGACGGCGATTTCACCGGCGGAAATTTCCGCGCCCGTTTCGAGCCAAACTTTTTCGCCGAGCAAATCCGCGCCGTCAAAATTTTTATCAATGCCGAACGCTATGCAAAGTTTTCCCGGACCGGAAGTCAAATTTTTATCGGGCATTTTCGAGTCGTTTTTTCTCTTTATCAAGTGTCGTCGCTCGCGCATCAATTCGATGTTTTCAAGCGGCTCGACTGCGCGAATCAAAACCGCGTGCGGCGTATCAATTTCACCGACCACCGCATTGAACTGAAAATACATTCCGTAAATAAAGAAAATATACGCCGTTCCGCCGACGGCGAACATCGTTTCGGTACGCTTCGTGCGGCGGTTTTTGTAAGAATGCGCGGCTTTGTCCTCGATGCCGCAATAGGCTTCGGTTTCGACGATTTTGCCCGTAACTCTTTCGCCGTCAGCGTTTGGTACGACGAGCGTTTTGCCGAGCAGTTCACGCGCGATTTGCAGCGTATCGGCTCGCATATAAAATTCACGGGGCAGTTTTTTCATTCGTTTATTTTTTCACAAAGAAAAACCGAAAACAAAAAGCGCGTTTCGCAACGCCTTTTGCTCTCGGTCATAAAATCAATCGCCCGCTGATTTATTTACCGTAATCTTCAGGGTAATAAATTAGTTCGACGGCGTTTCCGCCAACTCCTTTCGTATAAAACGAAACGGTTTTATCGCGGTGTTTCTTAATCGGACGATTTTCACGCTCGGCAGCGGCTTTTAATTCTTCCAAACTCTCGACCTTCAAACCGAGATGCGTCGGATGCTTTGAATTCGGCGGCAAAAGCGCGATGCCGAAACCTTTCGCGTCGCGCATCATCGCCCAATCTTCATAAAGCGTCTCGACCCTAAAGCCGAAACGCTTGTATTCTTCGACTGTTTCGTTTAAGTCATCACACTTAATCGCCAAATGATCAACCGTTCCCGTAAAACGCAAACTTTTACTTTCTTTCATTATTGATATTCCTCACTAATGAAATTCTAACAGTAAAAAAAAGGCTTCTCAATATACTGAGAAGCCTTGAAGAAGTTAAATTCAATTAAATAATTAATTTAT
>CAXTMQ010000141.1:0-11444 GCA_964245305.1 uncultured Pyrinomonadaceae bacterium | reverse complement strand
CGCGATAGACGTTCGATTCGGCTTTCGTCGAAAACGCCGGACCTTCCATACACAGGTAAGTTCCGCCGCGATGCAGTTTTAATCCTTCGACGGTTTTGCATGACTCTTCCAAAATATCGCCGAGTTCCGCGCAAACCGGATGCGCGAATGTGATGTGTCCGACGATGCCGTTGCCGAAAAATGTTGATTCTTCGGCGCGGGCGCGGGTTCTATCGAAAAACTGATCGGGAATGACAAAATCAGTCGGCGCGTATTTTTCCTGCAAACTTCCGACCGCCGAGACCGACAGAATATAATCCACGCCGAGCAGTTTCATTGCGTAGATGTTGGCGCGGAACGGCAATTCCGTCGGCGTTAATTTATGCCCGCGCCCGTGCCTCGGCAAAAACGCGACTTTGACATCTTCCAATTCGCCGACGATAAAGGCATCCGAAGGTTTCCCGAACGGTGTGTCAACTTCGATTTCTCTGACGTTTTTCAATTCCGGCATCTGATACAAACCGCTGCCGCCGATGATTCCGATGTTTACTTGTTCCATTATTAATTATTTGTGTAGTTACTTTTTCGACTTTCCAATGCTCATAAGACGAAGGAAAAATTGTAGCAAAATCTTTTCGCCCGCGCATTTTTGAGGAACAAATCGCCGCGTTTTGACATTACTAAAAAGCTCGAATATTTTCTTTTCGCCGGTCAAAAGCAAAAAGGCTGCATTTGAGCGTCTGTTGCAGTTGTTAGGATAAACGCTTGCGCCGTGATATGATTTTCGTTTTGAATTTTACGGCATTATTTAACAAGGATTTGGTGGAAGTTTTTTTGAGACAACAGGCTTTTCACGGCAATCATCGGAAACAAATGTTTAGTCGGATTTTCCTTCGGCAGTCAGCATTAATTCTCTCCATTTTAATCGTTTTATTTTCAAGCGGCTGTATTTTTACACCGAAAAATAAAGTCGAGCGTCCGACTTTGCTGTCGCCGGTCGAAAATTCAACCACGCCGCAGCTTCTCGAACAAGTTAATCGTTTCGCCCGAATCAATTCGATGCGCGCGAAGATGGATTTGCAGTTTGAAGATAACTCTTTTGCCGAACTCGGTATTGCCGACAAATATAAAAGAGCCGACGGCGAAGTTGTCGTCCAGCGTCCGGCGGATATTTTGCTGAAAGTGCAGGTTCCGTTTATCAAAACCGATGTCGCGCAGATGACTTCGGACGGCGAGAAATTTCGCGTGGCGATTTTGCAGGACGGCGGCAGCGGCAAATATAAAAAATTCGTTCTCGGCACGAACAGCGCGGATTATTCGGCTCTGCGCGACCAAGTCAAACAGATGGATTATGAAGGCAACGTCAAGCAGTTGAAAGAAAACGTCAACGCTTTTGCCAATCTGCGACCGCAGCATTTTACCGACGCGATGCTGATGCGTCCCGTTGACACGGAAAAATTCTCATATTCGCAAAGCACGATTTTAGAACAGGAAGAAAACGCCGATGTCGGTAAAAAATCGCCGATTCGTAAAGTTCTGCGCGGTTATTATTTGTTGGACGAACTTCGCAGGAATGAAGACGGAAGTTTGACCGTCGTGCGCCGTTTTTGGTTCGACCGCGTCGGCACGGTTCGACTTGCGAGACAGCAAATTTTCGATGAAAAAGGCGAAATCGAATCGGACATTACTTACGGGCAGACCGGAAATTTGGGTGACACGGGCGAATATAACAATCTGCCCCTGCGAATCGAGCTGACCAGACCGAAGGAAAAATACAAAATGAGTTTGACTTATCAATCGCCCGAAAGCGTTTCAATCGGTAAAACTTATAACCCGGACGTTTTCGTTCTGCAAAACAGTTGGAATTTGGAAGAAGTTGATTTGGACAAAAGGCTTCAAAACACAAGCCGCAATTCGCAAACCGCTAAATAATTTGTTAATGGTAAACGGTTAATCGCGCTTCTTCCAATTAACCGTTTACCATTTACTATTGACAGATGAACCCGATTTTACGAACCGACAATTTATCGAAAACTTATAAGATTGGAAACGTGGAAACGCACGCTTTGCGCGGAGTTTCGATAGCGGTCGGGACGGGCGAGTTCGTAGCGATAATGGGACAATCCGGCTGCGGAAAATCAACGCTTCTGCATCTTTTGGGCGGTCTTTTGTCGCCGACGAGCGGCGATATTATCATTGACGGCGAGAATTTATCAAAAATTTCCGATGCCGCCAGAACCGACATCAGACGGCGCAAGATTGGTTTCGTTTTTCAAAGATTCAATCTTTTTCCGACTTTAACGGCTGACGGGAATTTGCGCCTTGCCGAAAGAATTCATCAGGGCAACGGCGGCGGCAATGCGACGCGGCGGCGCGAGGTTTTGAGTCTTTTGAAATTAGAAAACAAAATGAACAACAAGCCGCTTGAACTCTCCGGCGGCGAGCAGCAGCGCGTCGCGCTTGCCAGAGCGATTATTAACAATCCGGCGATTATCCTTGCAGACGAACCGACCGGCAACCTCGATTCGGAAAATTCCAAAATTGTTCTCGATATGTTCCGCGAACTGAACAGTAAATTTAATCAAACAATCATTATGATCACGCACAACCCCGAAGCGGCGGAAAATTGTCATCGAATTATCAGAATGCGCGACGGTTTGGTCGTTGACACGGAATAATTACCGATAAATTACAATCTTCCGATTAAACTCCGCGAAAATCTGTGATAATCTGTCAATTATTTCGACGGATGATCGCTTCGGTTAAAAATTTTATTCAATGGCGGCACGAGCGCGGGACTTGGCAATACGATGTTTTTTGCCTTTTAATCGTCGCGTTTATCTTTCTGACACCAAAGACCTGGTTCGATAAAAAGGAAAGGCTTGCAACCCAAACCGCGCGGCTCATCGTCAAAGCCCAAGACTTCTCGCCGGACAAAATCGAAATGGAAAAACGAGTCAAAGAATTAAGCGGCGACAAAAACGCGCAAATTCTCGATTGGCGCGAAACCAAAAACGCTGCCGGCGAAACTATCTACGAAATTGACATTCGTTAAAGAGGATTAATTATTTTATGAAATCATTTTTAAGAACGACTTTAGCGGCAATCGCCGTAACTTTATTTTTCAGCGCATTTACAGCAACGCAAACAAACGCGCAGGCGGGAAATCCTTTGCCGGAAATTTTGAAGCGAATGGATAACAACAACAAAGCTCTGACGACTTTGCAGGCGAGCGTGAAGATGGACAAATTCAATTCGCAGCTCGGTGAACACGACGTTACCGAGGGAACGGCAAAATATCTGCCTGTAAAAGGGCGCGATGCGCTCGTGCGAATTGATTGGTCGAAGCCCCGACAAGAATCGCTTGCCATCGTCAACAAACAATATGTCGTTTATCGTCCGACATTAAAACAAGCATTTACCGGAAATGTCGAAAATGCGAAATCCGGCGGCAAGGGCGCGAATAATGCGCTGGCTTTTATCAATATGTCGAAAGAACAGTTAAAAGCCAATTACACGATTAAATACATCGGAGAGGAAACTGTCAGCGGCGGAACGAGAACTTTTCATCTTGAACTAACTCCGAAAAATACGACGAACTATAAATTTGCCGATCTTTGGGTTGACGGTGACGGAATGCCGATTCAGGCGAAAGTAACTGAAAATAATAACGACACGACAACCGTTTTCCTTTCTAACATCAAGAAAAATGAACAGATTAACACGAAAATTTTTGTAATAGATTTTCCGAAGAAAACCACTAAAATCATCAAGGGTTAAAAGCCTGACGAAAATTTAGTTTTTCACGAAAGGCTCTGACGCTGGTTTGGTCAGAGCCTTTTGTTAGGATTTGAAAAGAATTTCCTTAAAACTTATAATTTTACGTTTAACCGTTTTGAGGAGAAAGTAGAAAAATGCCGAAGGCAAGCAGTTTCAGCCGTTTTACGCGCGGAGTCAAACATACGATTAAGGCGTTCGCTTCGACGAAGCATCCGGTTCTGGTGCATATCGTTCCGATGCGGCGGTGCAATCTCGCCTGCACTTACTGCAACGAATTCGATAAAACGTCTGCCCCGGTGGCGATTGACGTGATGCTCCAACGCATTGATAAATTGGCGGAATTCGGCTCGTCGGTGATCACGATTTCCGGCGGCGAGCCGATGTTGCATCCGCAGATTTACGAGATTATCGCCAGAATTCGTCATCACGGAATGATTGCTGGTCTGATTTCCAACGGTTATTATTTCCAGCCGGAAAAGGTGAAAAAATTAAACGAAGCCGGACTCGATTATCTGCAAATTTCGATTGACAACGTCACGCCCGACGACGTTTCCAAAAAAAGTTTGAAAGTTTTGGATGCGAAGCTCGTCAATTTGCGCGATCACTCGAAATTCAAAGTCAATATCAATTCGGTCGTCGGCGGCGGCGTGGCAAATCCCGACGAAGCCTTGATTATCGCCAACCGCGCCATCGAATTAGGATTTTCTTCGACCGTCGGCGTGATTCACGACGAAATGGGTTTGAACAAAGGCTTAACCGAGCGCGAAAAGGAAGTTTATAAGGAAATCAAAGCGAAGGGAACGCGAAGCTATGCGCGTTGGAATTGGTTTCAAGACAAACTCGTCGAAGGCGAAGAATACGAATGGCGTTGCCGCGCCGGAGCGCGTTATCTCTACATTGACGAATTCGGAATGGTCAACTGGTGTTCGCAGCAGCGCGGAACGCCGGGAATTCCGCTGCTCGAATATACTCACGCCGATATGGAACGCGAATATATCACCGAAAAATGGTGCGCGCCGACCTGCACTATTCAATGCGTTCATCAGGTCGGACATCTCGACGCTTGGCGCGACCCGCAAATTTCTCTGTCTGATTACAATAATCGAAAAGGCGGCAAAAAATTGAAGAAAGAAACCGTCGCGCAAGTTTTGAGCGCGAAATAATTCTAAATATGGACGGTTTGACTGATTCAAAAACCGAAAAGGTCGCCGGAATTATTCGGGAAATTTACCCGTCGAAAATAAACAAACTGTTGGTCGTCGGCTGCGGCACAGGACTCGAAGCGGCGATTTTAGCCGAGCAGTTAAACGTGGAAGTCGTCGGCATAGACATCGAAGAAAATTTTGACGAGCGGGCGAAAAAACGGGCGCGATTGCAAAAAGCCGACGCGCCCGCCACGCTCTCGAACACATCGAAAATCCGGGCAAAGCTCTACGGGAAATGCGCCGCGTTTTGAAACCGAGCGGCGGTTTCTGGATCGGAACGCCGAATAAATCTGGAATCGCCGGTTACATCGGCGGCAAGGAGACTTCAATTCGACAAAAAATCGAACGGGACATCGTGGATTGGAAAGCCAGGCTTGTCGGACAATTTGAAAACGAACACGGCGCGCACGCCGGGTTCACCTCGCCGGAACTGCAAAGGTTGTTGGCGGAAGTTTTCGGCTCGGTCGAAAATAAAACGGAAAAATATTTCTCGACCGTTTACCGGAATCGCCTCACGTTTTTGAATTTAATTGCGCGTTCCGGTCTATCACGATTCATTTATCCGAGCGTGTATTTCAGCGGTCGTAAATAAATTTTGCAGGTTCTGCCGCTCTCACAAACCTTTGCCAAATTTGCGGCATCGCATATAATCGGTTATCAAAACTTAAAAAGTGAAATCGGAGGTTCGGATTATGAATTTTCATAAAAGCGATTTTCTGCGAAAACTTGCAAGTTTCGCGTTTCTCGCATTTGTCGTCTGTGTCTGTTCGAGCGATATTTTCGCGCAAGCCGATTCGGATGACAAAATAATCGTTAACACCGATCTCATTCAGACAAATGTAACGGTAGTTGATAAAAACAATCGTCTTGTCGAAGGATTGAAAAAGGAACAATTTGAATTGCGCGTGGACGGAAAATCCGTGCCGATCGAGTTTTTCAATCAAGTGATCTCCAATCGCGCAAACAATACCGCCGCAGCTCAAACAAATTCGCCGGATCCGATTCCGGCGAATGACGCGCCTTCGTTTTTGCGGGCGCGCAGAATCGTTTTTTTTGTTGACGATCTGCATCTGTCTCTCGACAGTATGGCGCGAACGCGCTCGACAATTACGCATTTTGTTGATGACGAAATGAAGCCGCGCGATAATGTTCTAATCGTTTCCGCCAGCGGGCAGCTCGGTTTTTTGCAGCAATTTACAAACAGCAAACCCGTTCTGCGGGCGGCGGTCGCGCGTTTGAAACCGATTCCTTTTACGCCGCGCGACACCGAACCGCCGCCGATGCCGGAATTTACCGCTCTCAGAATTTTGAACGGCGATAAGGAGGTCGCCGATTATTATGTCGAACAGATTTTCAAAGGGTTTAATGTTAAAAATCTCAAGGGAATAAATTACGCCGGTGCGCTGGAAATGGTCAGAAACCGCGCCAATAATATCGTTTCGGCACTCGTTTCGGTGTCGGAAACTTCGCTCGGCTCGCTCGAAAGTCTCTTACAGAACTTAAATCAAACCGGCGGGCGCAAACTGATTTTTTTCGCTTCGGACGGATTTTTTCTCGGCGCGAAAAATAACAGTCCGGTTGATAACGTCAGATTACAGCGCGTCATTGATTTGGCGACTCGTTCGGGCAGCGTGCTTTACACGATAGACGCGCGCGGTTTGTTCAGTTTGTCGGCGGATGCGACCGGCGAAAGACCGTTCGATCCGCAGGGCAGATTTGATCGCGGAAGAGTCAGCGAAGAAATGCTCGGTCAGGAAGCTCTTTTTTCGCTTGCCGAAGAAACCGGCGGAAAATTTCTTAAAAATCAAAATTACTTCGACAAATGGGTAGATAAATCGCTCGACGAAAACGCCAATTACTATATCATCGCGTGGTCGCCGGAAGCAGAATCGCCGGGCGATAAAAAATTCAAGCGCGTCGAAGTTTCCGTCGTCGGGCGACCGGATTTGACCGTGCGGCTGCAGCGCGGCTATCTGACCGGCACTGTCGCAAACGAAGGCAAAAGCAAAGAAAATAAAAAGGAAAACAACCCGAAAAAAAATGCGGAAACAGTCGCTCTGCAAGTTGCGCCGATCAAATCGGTCGGGAAAAATTTGCCGCTGATTTTATCTTTGAATTATTTGGACGTGCCGAACGTCGGCGCGGTTTTGACCAGTTCGGTGCAGGTTGAAACCGCCGCGCTCGATTACGGCTCTAATAATCAAGCGGCGAATATTGACGTGGCGGGCGTTGTTTTTAACGAACAAGGCAAGCAAGTAGCCGACTTCAAAACCGGACTAAATATTTCGCCTGCGCAGACGGGTAAAGAACAGGGAGTGATTTATAACGCCCGTACGCCGCTCGCGCCGGGTTTGTATCAAGTCAAAATCGGCGCGCGCGAAGGCAAAAGCGGTCGGACGGGCGCATCGGCACAGTGGATTGAAATTCCCGACCTGACAAAAAAAAAGATAACTTTAGGAAGTCTTCTGCTCGGCGCGACCGAAGTGAAAAAAGCGGAAAAGCCTGATGAATCTTCGCAGGCTCAATTCAGTGTTGACCACAGCTTTCCGCGACCGCTGAAACTAGATTTTTTGACTTTTATTTATAACGCGGCAAAGCCGCCGAACGGCGAGGTGAATTTAGCGACAAAAATCGAAGTTTTCAACGAACAGGGACAAACAATTGTCAGCACGCCGCTGCGACCTCTGCAAATCAGGAAAATTGACGATTATGCAAGAATTCCTTTTGCCGGTGTGATTAAACAAGGAACGACCGCGCCGGGAAATTATTTGTTGAAAATAACCGTTAAAGATATGACGAGCGAAACAATCGCCGAGCAACAGACAATTTTTACCATTCAATAATCGTCGAAACGGCAAAATCGAAACAAATTGTTTAGCGGCGCGGCACGTTTTCGCCGATTGTCCAGACGATCACCGAACTCGAAACGCCCAAGCCGGAAAGTCTGCCAGCCATCAAAACGATTGTTTCGCCTTCTTCGACGACTTTGGCTTTGAGCAGAGTCGCTTCGCCGTCTTTGAGAATCGCTTCGGTCGTCGGCGCGGCATCGTGACAGAGCGGTTCAACGCCCCAAATCAACGCGAGTTGATTGCGAACTTCGTCCGTATTGGTCAGAGCATAAGTCGAAAGCCCCGAACGAATCGAAGAAAGCCGTCGCGCCATCAAGCCGGATTCGGTGAAAACGGCGACTTTTTCGGTCAAAATTTCGCGGGCGCAAATTGCCGCCGCTTTGCAGATCGCCTGCGAAGTTCTGCCGGTCGGCGGCTCGCTGAATTTAACGGGACGCTGCAATTTGTCGGTCTTGACGGTTTCGGCGGTATTGATAATTCTTTTCATCGTGGCGACCGATTCGATTGGATATTTGCCGGCGGCGGTTTCCGCCGAAAGCATCACCGCGTCGGTTCCGTCCCAAACGGCGTTTGCCACGTCCGAGGCTTCGGCGCGGGTCGGGCGCGGATTCTCGATCATTGATTGCAGCATCTGCGTCGCCGTAATCACGAATTTATCGTTCATCACGGCTTTTTCGATGATTAGTTTTTGATAAACGGGAACGAGTTCCGCGCTCGTTTCCACGCCGAGATCGCCGCGCGCGACCATCACGCCGTCGGTTTCCTTGATAATATCGTCGAGATTTTCGATGGCTTCCGCCTTTTCGATTTTGGCGACGAGCATCGGTCTGCCCCATTTGCGCTTGTTGAGCTTTTTGATTAAATCTCTAACCTCTTTACAATCAGAACCTTGTCTCACGAACGACAGCGCGATGTAATCAACGTCCTGCGTCATCGCCCATTCCAAATCCTTGCGGTCTTTCGCCGTCAAACTCGGAATCGGCAGTTTCGTGTTCGGCAGATTAATTCCTTTGCGCTCGGACAAAACGCCGCCGTTGACGATAATCGTCGTAACGTCGGTTTTTGTAACTTTTTTGACTTTTAATTCGAGCGCGCCGTCGTCGAGCAAAATTTTGTCGCCTTTTTTGACGAGCTTCGGCAGTTCCTTGAAGTTCGTCGAAACTTCATTGACATTGCCTTCAATATCGCGCGACGTGATGACGAATTCGGCATCGGTTTCCAAAACCACGGGCTTGGCGTTTTGCAGCAATCCGGTGCGGATTTTCGGTCCCGAAAGATCAACCAGAACGGCGAGCGGACTGTCGATCTTTTTCGCCGCCGCTTTTGCCATCTTTATCGTTTCGGCGTGTTCGTCCCAAGTTCCGTGCGACATATTAATTCGTACGGCGTTCAATCCGGCTTTGATTAACGATTCGATAATTTCCTGCGTATTCGTTGCCGGTCCAAGCGTCGCTAAAATTTTTGCTCTTCTCATTGAAATAAATTCTAACGCGAAACCTGTTGAGACGCGAAAAGTCAACGCGGCGATTTTTAATTTTTATTTGAAAGTTTTCAGTTTTTTCAGATAATTTCTCACCGTCGCAACGAACGTCGAATGCGACCAGGTGAGCGGCGAAACCGATGCGTGTTCGCCGTTCAAAGGATTGATTTGTTCGGCTAAAACGCCCGACGGAAGAGCGCGTTTCGTCGTCCATTCGAGAATTTCCAACACGCCTCTCAGGTCTTTTTTTCGTTTGGCGACGGCGATACGGTAATCAGCCAGCCAGAGCGTGCAAATAAACCACGCATTACTCGGCGCGTCGTTGGAAACGCGCATATACGGATCGTTTTCAAATCTGGCAACGCCGCCGATTTCGGTTTTTATCCAGAGATTTTTTTCGATTTTTCGCATCGTGCTGACGATTATTTCATCGTTCGGCGCGAAACAGCCGAAATAAAATACGCCGAAAAGCGATGCGTCAACCGTCGTGTCGGTCTCGAAATGCTCGTCGCCGTGAAACTCCAGAGCGCGTAAAAAACATTTATTTTCCGCGCTGTAAAGATGTTCGCGCATTGCTTCGACGATTTCATCGGAAACTTTTTTATATTCTTCGGCGCGTTTCGTTTCGCCAAATAGATTGGCGAAATTCGCCGCCGCGCGAAGTCCGCCGACGACCGACGCGCAGGTGAATGTGTGAATACCGCGCCGATCTTCCCAAAGATTCCAACTCGGCGCAGGCAGTTTCAAATCTTTGTGGCGAAATTTCACCATAAAATCGGCGCAGCGAATGACTAAATTTTGGTAAAGACGATGCACAAATTCCAAATCTCGATATTTATCGTAATGCTGCCACAAAGCCCATAAAACGAGCGCGGTTTCGTCTTCCTGAATCGGCACTTGCGGTTTTTTGGCATAACCGTCCCAAGCCGTGTGCCAGCCCGACGCGACCGTTCCGTCGGCGTTATATTTTTGCAGAAAATAACCGTTTTCGTGGACGATTTTGCCGCACAGTTCATAAAATTTTCTGGCGAGCGAAGGAAAGCCGGCGAGGTCGAGCGCGTTGGCGACGAACGCGCCGTCGCGCGTCCATAGATAACTGTAATGATCGGTCGCGCGTTCGGTAACGTCCGAATCGTTGGCGGCTAAAATCGCGCCGCTTCGGTCAATTTGCGTGTTGACGACAAGTAATGATCGTTTGTAAAGTTCGACGATTTCCGGCGACAAATCAGCAAAGTCCGTTTCGTTTTTATTCACCCAGACACGCCAGTAATTCTCCGTATAACCTAGGTATTCCTGCGGTTTTCGCTCCAAAACGTGGTTGTTCAGCCGCACCGCTTCATCGTAAGAAGTCGCCGCCGCGATCCAGTAAAAAAATTCTTTCGTTTCCTGCGCTTCGAGTTTCAGATAAACGCCGATGGTCGAATCAACCGAGCCTTCTGTTTTCGCGCCGCCGCCTAAAATTCCGTCTTCCGCGTCGCGCCAAGTTCCTTCCTGATCGCGGAAAGCCTTTCTGCCCGTCGAAAAAACGTCGAAATGCGGCGCGGTGTTTATTAAAAAATAGCGATGTTTTTTGTAATGAATCAGCGCAAAACTTTCGGGGTCGTAAAAAGCCGTGTCGCCGACTTCGTTTTCGTAAATGCGAAAATCCTGATGTAGGAAAACGCGCGCTTCACGCGCTTCGTCGCGCAGATTTGAAACCGAAACGCGCCGCAGAAAAATATTTTCGTGGCTCGCCACCGTGTCGCTGCAGACGATTTGCAAACCCAAACTATCACAGGTTAATTTAACGTCCGTCACTAAAGTCTCCGGCAAATACCGCAGCTCACGCCGCCAGATATCGGAAAAAGTCCACGAAAAAAGTCCGTCAAGCCACACGCCGAACCGAAACGGATAACCTTCCGTATGATTCTCCTGCCCGATGTGCGGATAATAAACGTCGCGGATTTGATATTTATCGTCGAATGTTACGAGCAGAGAACCGTTGCCCACGGGAATATCACGCATAATTTAACTGAAAAAATGATCAGCCGGAACGACTGCGCGTTTCGGCATTTCGCGTCTTATGATTTCGTAATCGTCAACGTCCATCGTGACGATAAAGCCTTTGTTTTTGACGGCGAGCCGCGCGATCAACACATCGTTTTGTAAAGT
>CAXTMQ010000140.1:0-11571 GCA_964245305.1 uncultured Pyrinomonadaceae bacterium | reverse complement strand
GAAGGACATCGCACCGTGCAGGGCGAACTCGAACGAACCGTTAGTCTTTTGGAAGACGCGGACGTGAAAATAATCGGTTCGGGGCGAACGGACGCGGGCGTTCACGCCGAAGGTCAAGTCGCCAATGTGCGCCTGAATCGTGAATTTTCGCCCGACCAACTGCGCCTGGCGATTAACGGCAATTCCCGGCGCGACGTGCGCGTCATCAATGTCGAACGAGCGACGGACGAATTTCACGCGCGTTTTTCCGCGAAGACGAAACATTACGTTTATCGCGTCGTTAACGCGCCGGTTTTGTCTCCGTTCTGGCTGCGTTACGCGCATCACGAAGCGAGATTTTTGGACGTGGCTCGAATGAACGAAGCGGCGCGTTTTTTTCTCGGCGAACACGATTGGACGGCGTTTTCGGCGGCGCGTTCGGATGTCGAAACGCGCGTCCGCACGGTAAAAAGTTTCACGGTCGAATCAGTCTGGGACGCGCGCTCCAATTCCGCGATTATCGAATTTCGTATTTCCGCCAACGGCTTTCTGCGTTATATGGTGCGCTCCATCGTCGGCACGATGCTCGAAGTCGGGCGCGGCGAAAAAGATTCTGATACAATCCAAACGGCAATCGTCAGCGGCGACCGCGATTTGTCGGGACAAACCGCGCCGGCGAACGGTCTGACTTTGCACAAAGTCGAATACGAATGAGAACGGATTTCCAACAAATCATCGCTTCGCCCGTCGCGGCTTACGACGAAGGTTTGCGATTTTTTATGGGCGAGGGAATTTTAAACGAAACTTTGCGTCGCGTCGCGCGAGATTTGGAAACGCACGAAATCGATTACGTCGTCATCGGCGCGGTCGCGTTAAATGCTTACGGCTACCGGCGTTTTACTGAAGATATTGATTTGGTTTTAACGCGCGCGGGTTTGGAAAAATTCCAAACCGAATTAGTCGGCAAAGGCTATCGTCCCGCGTTTGAAGGCGCGGCGAAAAAATTTAGAACAACCGCCGAGAATGTTACGGTCGAAATCATTACAAATGACGAATTTCCCGGCGACGGCAAACCGAAGCCCGTCGAATTTCCGAATCCGGGCGAGATCGATTTTGAAATTGACGGCGTAAAAACCGTCAGTCTGGAAAAATTAATCGAATTGAAACTCGCGTCGGGAATGACCGCGCCGCATCGTTTGAAAGATTTAGCGGACGTGCAGGAATTGATAAAGATTAAAAACTTGAACGCCGATTACGCCGAAAAATTAAATCCGTTTGTGCGCGAAAAATTCCTGGAATTACAAAAGGCGGTTGCCGAATCGGACGAGTAAAAATGCACATTTATCACATCGCTACGCCCGAAACTTGGGAAGAATTCGAAAACGCTGACGAATACGAAGCCGCGAGTTTGCAGACTGAAAATTTTATTCATTGCAGTTACGCCGAACAGCTCGAAGCGGTTTTAGAAAGATATTACAAAGACGCGAAACGAGTTTTGATTTTGACGATTGCGCCGGATAAATTAACATCGCGGCTTGTCGCCGAGCCTTCGACCGGCGGCGAAATTTATCCGCACGTTTACGGCAAAATAAACCGCGCGGCGATTGTCAAAATCGAAGAAAAAATTTTGCGTCGGTCAGATTGAATGCACGAGAACTTCGCTAAAATTATCAAGCCCGAATCCGACGAAGCCGCGCTTCTGGCGGCGATTGATTTGGCGCGTCTGCCCGAACACATCGCCGTTATTATGGACGGCAACGGACGCTGGGCGAAACGGCGCGGCAAACCCAGAATTTTCGGACACAAAGCCGGCGCGGAATCGGTTCGCGCGATTCTTGATACGTGCGCCCGTCTGCAAATCAAAGCCGTCACGCTTTACGCTTTTTCGACCGAAAATTGGAAGCGTCCCGAAGACGAAGTTTCCGGTTTAATGCAGATGCTCAAAATTTATCTGAAACAGGAATTGAAAACCGTCCACAAAAATAATATACGCTTTCAGGCAATCGGAAACATCAATGGTTTGTCGGAAGATTTGCAGAAACAAATTCGCGCCGCTGAGGAAAAAACGCGCGAAAACACGGGAACTTTTTTGAGCGTCGCGCTCAATTACGGCGGACGCGCCGAAATAGTCGAAGCGGCGAAACGCGCGGTTCGGTTTTTAATTGAAAACGGCGACTCGATTGAAAATCTGCGCGAAGAAGACATCGAGCGAAATCTTTACACGGGCAATCTGCCCGAAGTTGATTTGCTTGTCCGCACGAGCGGCGAATTTCGCGTTTCAAATTTTCTTTTGTGGCAAATCGCTTACAGCGAGATTTATGTCACGCCGACGCTTTTTCCCGATTTTCGTCGCGCCGAAATTTTCAGAGCGATTATTGATTTTCAAAAACGCGAGCGTCGCTTTGGCGGCGTGGAAACAATCGCCGAAAAAGTATGAATTCGAGACTTTTAACCGCGATAATCGCGCTGCCGGTTTTGATCGCGTCAATCGTTTTGCCGTATTTTCTGCCGCAGATTCCGGCGGCGAATTATTTGTTTCTGCTGATTGCCGCGTTCGGTTTGGGCGCGGGATTGTTTGAATTTTTTTCTTTAACAAAAAAACTCGAACTCAAAGCCGATGCGACGATTGCTTATTTGGGCGCGGCGATTTTTTTCGTCGCCTTTTTGTTTGACGCGCCCGCCAAATCGCCCGATTTACTGATTCTGACGCAGATTTTTTTTCTCGTCGCCGTTTTAATTTCGCAGACTTTTCGTTTTCGAGCGGATTTTTCAAAAATGCTGACCGGCATTGGCGTTACGGTTTTAGGCGTTTTCTACGTCGCGTTTTTGGGCGGCTTTATCGTTTCGATGCGCGTCGGCTTCGACGAAACGCTCGTGCCGTTTCTTTCGACGAAACTTTTAGCGTTTTTCTTCCTCATCGTGATGGGCGCGGACGCGGGCGGCTATTATATCGGAAAAAATTTCGGCAAACACAAGTTAGTTCCGAAAATTTCTCCCGGCAAAACTTACGAAGGCGTGATCGGCGGTTTGATTTTTAGTTCGGCGTTCGCGGCAATCGCATCGCTGACTTTTTTCCCCGAACTGCCGATTAAAATTTCAATTCCGCTTGCTGTTGCGATGTCGCTCGTCGGCTTGTTCGGCGACTTAGCCGAAAGCGCGATGAAACGTGGCGCGGGCGCGAAAGATGCGGCGAGCATTTTGCCCGGACACGGCGGTTTTTTAGACAGATTAGACAGCCTTCTGTTCAACGCGCCGCTGCTTTATTATTTCGCCAGATTTTATTTTTAATTGTTTTTCGTAAAAGGATTTATCAATTCCAGCCACACGGGAAGCGGCAAAAATTCCAAGTTGCCATAAGTTCGGCGGTTTAATCTTTCAACTTTTAATTCGACCGTCGTCTGCAATTCTTCGGGCGGCAAATCTTCCGCGTTTTCGTAACAGGCGTGAGAAATGCACGGCGCGGGTTTGGCTTCAGAATGAGCGAGACAGCCGATTTCCTTTTCAAAAAGCGGACAGGCGAATGTTTTCGGAGAATCATTTTCAGCAGATTTTAGCTCGAATTTTTCGACGGCTTCGACGGCTCGGCGATAAACTTTTTTCTGCTTTTCCTCGCTCAATCCGGCGAGCGTTTGGCGAATCGCAACCGCTTCGAGACGCGTGATGCGGATGTTGACGAAATGCGCGTCGAGACAGCACACGCCTTTTGTCGGGCAAGTAGCGCAGCTTTGCGCTTTAATTTCAAAATTCGTTTTTATCAATTTCCGAAACGCTTCTTTCGTCTCTTGCAGTGCCGCTAACGCTTTTGTTTCTGCCAGCTTTTTCATATTTTCCCGGTCGCCGTGTTACAATCTTACCAAATTTAATTTTACACGAATTTTAAGAAACGTATGCTCAAAGAAGGCGATCTCGCGCCCGATTTTACAAGCCAGGATCAAAACGGCGGCGATGTAAAACTTTCCGATTTTCGCGGTCAAAAAGTCGTTTTGTATTTTTATCCCAAAGACGACACGCCCGGCTGCACGAAGGAGGCGTGTTCCTTGCGCGATAATTTTTCGGCTTTTGAACGGGAAAATATAAAAATTTTGGGCGTTTCGATTGACGACGAAAAATCGCATCAGAAATTTATCGCCAAATACGAATTGCCGTTCGCGTTGCTCGCCGACACCGATCATCGAGTCGCCGATGCTTACCAAAGTTACGGCGAGAAAAAGTTTATGGGCAAAACTTACGACGGAGTTTTGCGGAAAACTTTTTTGATTGACGAGCAGGGAAAAATCGTTAAAATTTTCGACAAAGTAAAAGTGGAAGAACACGCCGGCGAAGTTTTAGAAGCGTTCGGCGAAAATTAAGAAGTGAAGGAAATGTCCGGGAAAAGAATGGGTTGGACGGAACTTCTTGATGTTCTAACCAACACCGACCGCGAGCGAAAAATCGTTATCGAGCGAGCCACCGAAACGGAAAGGATGGCTCTTTTTTTACTGCGCCGCGAAGGTTGGGACGGGCAGATCGTGCCGAAAAATCAAAAGCATTACGACTTGGAAATTTCCAAACCGAACGCCTTCACCGCCGCCGTTCAGGTTCGCAACCAGCGCGGCAGAGTGCATCTCGGACAAGTCGAAAAATTTCTTGATTATCTCGCGCAGCCGGATGCGGAAAATCTCAAGGAAGGTTTTTTTATTTCGACCGGCGGTTTTACGAAATCAGTTTACACGCATCTGCGGGAAGAAAATATCAGCAACTTGCGCCTGGCGATTTTGCGCGACGAGCGACTTATTTGGGAGCCGGAAAAATTCGACGCGCCGCCGGAAAAAGACCGAACGATTTACGTCGGCGTGTTCACCTGCAAAGGCGGTGTCGGCAAAACGACGATCAGCGCGCATCTGGCGGGCGCGTTTGCTTTGAACGGTTACGATGTTTCTCTGGTTGATTTAGACCATCAGCAGAATTTGCGAAAACTGCTCGGCGAAGAGCTTTTTATTCCAGAAACGAAAGGCGCGGAAGGTTCCGTAATTTCGGTTTTAGATGGCGATGAATGGAACGCGCCCGGACGACGAAAAACGAAAATCGTCGTTTGCGACTGCAACCCGGAATTCGACGCAAATCCAATCGAATTTATTAGAAAATTCGATTACTGCATCGTGCCGACGACTTTGAATCCGCTCGGAATTAACAAAAATGCCGATGTTATCAAACGCACGTTCGAGCAGATTCGCAACGAAAACACGCGCGCGCATTTGTTTGTTTTAATCAACAGCTTTCAAAGCGACGAAGAAAGCCGTAATCTTATTTTGAACGAAATTCTCAAATCGCAGTTCGACGAATCGGGCGAATTCGATAAAAAGTGTCATTATATTGATCCCGAAGACGTGGCGATTCGTTTCAGCAAACAGCTTCTTTATTGGGGTTTTCATCTTTTCGATAAATCCAAACCGCAGCTCGCGTTTCGTTCGGTCGGCAGATATTCGTATCCGCGAATGGATTTTCTGAAATTAGTAGATTTTCTCGAATCGCGTGTGTCGATTCAACAGGCGAAAACCTTTACCGCGCTGCTCAGATAAAAATTCCTTTGGCAAATTTATGAAATTCGGTTTGATTGCCGGAAACGGAAAATTTCCATTTCTCGTCGTCGAAGGCGCGAAGCGAAACGGCGCGTCTTTAGCGGTCGTCGCCATCAAAGAAGAAACCGATAAACGGCTCGAAGAAATCGCCGAACAAATAATCTGGGTCGGCATCGGACAACTCGGCAAGATGATTTCGTTTTTTAAAAATGAAGGCGTAGAAAAGGTGATGATGGCGGGACAGGTCAAGCACGTGCAGATTTTTTCCGGCGCGTTTCCCGATTGGCGAATGGCGAAAATGCTTTATAGTTTGCCGAAAAGAAATACCGATTCGCTGATCGGCGGAATCGCCGCCGAACTCGCTAAAGACGATATTGAATTGATTGACTCGACATTTTTCACGCAGGAAAATCTCGCGCAAGAAGGAGTTTTGTCGAAAAGAAAGCCCGACGAAATCGAGCGCGGCAACGTCGAATACGGTTTGAAAATCGCCAGCGAAATCGCCAGGCTCGATTTGGGACAAACCATCGTCGTTCGCGCTAAAGCCTGTGTCGCCGTCGAAGCGATGGAAGGCACGGATGCGACGATTCGCCGCGCCGGAGAATTAGCGAAGGGAAAACTGACCGTCGTCAAAGTCGCCAAACCGAATCAGGATATGCGCTTCGACGTGCCGGTCGTCGGCACGCCGACCATCGAAACAATGCTCAAAGCGGGCGCGACTTGTTTATGCTTAACGGCAAATAAAACTTTGATTTTCGACCGGGAAGAAATGCTCGCGCTCGCTAATCGAAATAAAATTTCAATCGTCGCGGTTTGATAAATCGAAACCATTTCGCAAAATCTCACGTAAAAATCTGAAAATAATTTCGGAGAGAAAATGAAGAAAAATTTTATTGCACTTTTTTTACTGCTGACATTCGCGTTTCAGACAGCGGCGTTGGCGCAGACGGCGACGAAAGCGAATTCGTCTTCGCGCAAAGCGGCAGACGCGATTACCGCCGATCTGTTGAAAGATTACTTGTATTACGTCGCTTCGGACGAGATGGAAGGGCGCGACACGCCTTCGCGCGGGCTTGATTTGACGGCGAAATTTATCGCCTTGAACTTAAAGCGTTGGGGCTTCAAACCGGCGGGCGACGAAGGCACGTTTTTCCAAAAAATCGCTTTAACGCGCGACGCGCCCGAACCTGAAAAAAATTCGCTCGTCATCGGCAGCCAAACATTAAATTACGGCGATCAATTTTTCCGCATCACGGGCGACGGCGCAGTTCCAAGCGCGCCGCTCGTTTTCGCCAAAGACGGCTGGTTCGTCAAATCGAAAAACATAGACGCGCTCGAAGGCGTTGACGCGCGCGGCAAAATTCTCGTCCTGTACAGCGAAGGCGTGAATCGCAATACGCTCACGCCGATTCCACAAGGTATCGCGCCCGCCGATCTGGGCGGAACGCGCGGCGTTGATTGGGCAAATCCGATGACTTACGCCAAACAAAAAGGGGCGGTCGGTATTATTCTCGTCGCTTCGAGCCAGACGCAGAAAAATTGGGATCGAACAAAAGATGCAATGTCGCGCGGCAGATTTACGCCCGACCGCCTGCGCGAAAACCAGCCCGAACCGGCATTGCCGACCGTAATGGTTTCGCAAAGCGTCGGCGAACAGATTTTCGCCGGAGAAGCGGCGAGCATCGCGTCAACGAAAGCGTTTGAAACAAAGAAAACCGCTAATTTCACGGCAGGCGGCAAGATTGAAACCGTCAACACGCAAAACGTCGTCGCCGTTTGGGAAGGCGGCGATCCGCAATTGAAATCGGAAATGATCGCCGTCGGCGCGCATTACGATCACGTCGGCACGAACCCGAACGCGAAAGGCGACGACAAAATCTGGAATGGCGCGGACGACGACGGTTCGGGAACGGTGTCGGTTCTGGCAATCGCCGAAGCTCTTGCAAAATCGCCGAAACGTCCGAAACGATCAGTGCTTTTAGTTTGGCACTGCGGCGAGGAAAAAGGTTTGTGGGGCAGCCAATACTTCAATAAATTTCCGACCGTTGACATCAAAAAAGTCGTCGCCCAGCTCAATATTGATATGATCGGTCGCAGTCGAAAAGCCAGCGACACGAATCCGAAAAACGCCAATCTGACGGGCGAAAATGCGGTCTACGTGATCGGTTCGGAAATGATGAGTTCCAAACTCGGCGCGATCACCAAAGCGACGAACGACACGTTTCTGAAATTAAATTACGATTACAAATACGACGACCCGAAAGACGAAAACCGTTTCTTCTTTCGCTCGGATCATTTTAACTACGCGCTCAACGGCATTCCCATCGTCTTCTGGTTCGACGGCGTTCACGAAGATTATCATCAACCCGGCGACGAGCCGCAGAAAATTGATTACATGAAAATGCAAAATATTGCCCGCACGATTTTTTTAACGATGTGGGAACTAACCGATTTGAAGGAACGTCCGGCGGTTGACAAACAACTTCCGCCGGAATTAACGCAGAGATAATTTTGTGTTTCAATTACAAAAGGCGCGGTCGGCGGTGAAATTTTACCGCCGACCGCGCCTTTTGTACTATTCTGTTCTTCAACAAATTGTGACTTTATCGCGTAACTTTGAATGTCAGATGATCTGCGGCAGTCGAGTCGCCGCCGATCCAAACGTCGAAAGTTTCCGCTTCCTGCACCCAACTTTTCGTCGCCGCGCTCCAATATTCAAGCTCTTTTTTGCCGAGGTTAAAGCGCACGGTTTTCGTTTCGTTCGGCGCGAGCGTAATTCGTTCAAATCCTTTTAATTCTCGGACGGGGCGCGACACGCTGCCCGCTTGTTGATGAATGTAAAGCTGGACGACTTCATCGCCCGCGCGTTTTCCCGTATTTTTGACATCAACGGAAACTTCGACGGTTTCGCCGAGTTTGATTTCCGGTCGGTTGATTTTTAAATTTGAAAACGCGAATGTCGTATAGCTCAAACCGTAGCCGAACGGATAAAGCGGCGCGCTTTCTTCGTTCCAATATCTTTCGCCCTGTTTCGACGGGTCTTGCGATAGATTGTGCGAATAATAAATCGGAATTTGTCCGGCGTTTCGCATCCACGTTACAGGCAGTTTGCCGCCCGGATTCGCGTCGCCGAAAAGCAGATTGGCGACCGCTTCGCCGCCGCGCGTTCCGGGATACCAGATTTCTAAAATCGAAGGAATATTCTGCTCCGCCCAAGCAATGTCGAGCGGTCTGCCGTTCATCAAAATTAGCACGACGGACTTTCCCGTTTTCGCCACTTCTTCCAATAATTCCTGTTGACGACCGGGCAATTCGAGCGACGAGCGCGACGCGGCTTCGCCCGACATATCTTGATTTTCCCCAAGAACCAAAACGGCGACATCGGAATTTTTAGCCAGCTTAACAGCTTTTTTTATTTCGTCATCTGCTTGATCTTTTGTCCAGGGATCGGGACGTTTTACGCCGAAAAGCGCGTCGAAAAACGACGGGAATTTGCGGCGCATTTGAACGCCTTCCGCGTATTCGACTTTCGCGCCTTCGCCGAGTTTCGATTTGATGCCGTCCAAAATCGTTACGGTTTCATCGGTGTTTTGCTGAAAAACCCAAGAGCCGAGCGTGTCGCGTTTTGAATCGGCGAGTGGACCAATGACGGCGATTTTTTGATTGGCTTTCGCCTCGAGCGGCAGAAGATTCGTTTTATTTTTCAGCAAAACCGCCGAGCGTTCCGCCGCTGTCCGCGCCGCTTCACGATGTTTCGCGTCGCCGAGAATCGCATTGATTTTCGCTTCATCAACGTATGGATTTTCAAAAAGTCTGAGCCTGATTTTCGCTTCGAGCAGCGGGCGCACCATCTCGTCAATCTGCTTTTCGGAAACGATTTTTTTCTTCACCGCTTCGTCGAGATTTTTCAAATAAGTCTGCGCGTCCAAACTCATTTCCAGATTCACTCCGGCGTTCAGAGCCTTAACCGCCGCGTCCTGCGCGTCGCGCGCGTAACCGTGCGTCGTCAAATTTTTCACGGCATCGGCATCGCTCACGACAAAGCCTTTGAAATTCCAATCCTTCCGCAAAACGTCTCGCATCAGCCAGCGATTGCCCGTCGCCGGAACATCGTTCAAATCCATATACGCGCTCATCACCGAACCGACATTCGCATCAATCGCGGCTTTGAACGGCGGCAGATAAACATTCTGCATCTGCGCGTCGGGAATATTCGCCGCGTCGTAATCGCGCCCGCCTTCCGCCGCGCCGTAACCGGCAAAATGTTTGACGCACGCCAGAAGGCGTTCCGGCTCGCCGACGCGCGTCCCCTGAAAACCGCGCACCTGCGCCCGCGCCATCGCCGCGCCCAAAAACGGGTCTTCGCCCGCGCCCTCGACGATGCGCCCCCAACGCGGATCGCGCGCGATGTCAACCATTGGCGCAAACGTCCAATTTATTCCGACCGAACGCGCCTCACGCGCCGCAATTGCCTGATTTTTCTCCGCCTGCGCCGGATCAAACGAAGCCGCCGTTCCAATCGGCACGGGAAAAATCGTCCGAAAACCGTGAATGACATCAAACCCGAAAATCAGCGGAATCTTCAAACGCGATTCCGTCACCGCGATTTTCTGAAACCGATTAATCAACAGCGGATCGGTAACGAACAGCAGCGAACCAATCGCGCCCTTTCTGATTCCGTCGTCCATCATTTCCGGCTTCTGAAACTGCCTAAAAAAGAAAAGCTGATTCATCTGCCCGATCTTTTCCTCAAGCATCATCTTCGCCAGCAGCGCGTCGGCGCGCTGCCGCACACGCGCATCATCGGCGGAAGATTTTACAACCGCAGTTTTATTGCGCTGTGAGAAAACAGGCGCAACGGCGGCGAAAATAATCGTCAAAAAAAGAAAACTCTCCAAAACGCGGCGCGGCTTTGCGGAAAACAAGACGTTTAGCATAATTGTTTCTCCAATGGACAAAGATTTTACGAAAAACTTTAAAGTAAATTGTGCTTTGATTTTCCTAATTCTGCATCGAAAAAACTAACCCGTCAAACCGCCGATAAATACCCGACATTCTTTTCGACAATCCAGAAACATCATCAATAATCGCCCATCCGACACGCGCCGTCTAAACTTTTAGTTCGCCTTCCGATTCGCGGACGATCTCGATGCGAAACCTTTTTGAAAGATGCTATTATCGGCGCGAGGCAATTTTTATGACCCAAACCTTAAGCGTTAACGACATCTCGATTCAAACCGTTATCAACCACGCCAAAACGGCGACGAAATCGTCTTGGAAGAAAACGGCAAACCGATTGCCAAAATCACGCCGATTATCGAAACCGAACCGCCAAAGAAAAAACGCACCGCCGGTTTAGGCAAAGGCACAATGTGGATGAGCGACGATTTTGACGACGAACTGCCTGATGAATTCTGGGGTTTCGATAAAGAAATATGAATTTGCTGCTTGATTCGCACGCTTTCAAATGGTGACGCGACGAACCGAACAAACTTTCGCCGACCGCTTTCGCCGAAATTTCAAACCCGAACAATGATGTCTATCTTAGCGTCGCAACCGTTTGAGAATTTCAGATAAAAATCGCGCTCAACAAATTTACAATCAACGGTGGATTGGCAACGGCAATCGAAGACGAACGGCAAAACAATAATTTTCAAATCCTGCCTGCCAAACTTTCCCACGCCTTGTATATCGAAAATCTGCCGCCTCATCACAAAGACTCGTTCGACCGATTGCTGATTTCGCAGGCGATTGTCGAGAATATGACCTTAGTCAACGCGGATGGTGATTTTGCCGATTATCAGGTGGGTTTGCTGTGGTAAAATTTTCAAATAATTTTTGATATTAAAATCTACTTTATTTATCCAGAAAATGTATGGCGATAGGCACATCAATTCGGATTTAGGATTTAGCCAAAGACCTGAAACAAGACACCAAGCGCGTGATCGAAGAATTGCGGCGCGAAGGTGCAGACGTGAGCGTACCGTCTCAATCTGTAAGCAAAGAATTAGCGGAGAAAATTCGCAATAGATAC
>CAXTMQ010000139.1:0-11578 GCA_964245305.1 uncultured Pyrinomonadaceae bacterium | reverse complement strand
AAACGGAAGTCAATCGGTCGTCGCTTCGGAAACTTTGCCGTCGGTGAAAAAAGTCGAACGAACTGAAACCGCGAAAAATAAAGCGGTCGAAACTGATTCGCCGGTCGAGCCAAAAAAAACGCTAATCGAAACGAAAAAAGTCGAAACCGTCGAATCAGTCGCGCCAATTGAAAATGTTTCGGCGCAAGCAAACGACAATTCTTTAGAAACGGTCGCTGAAGAAAAAATCAGCGAAGCAAAATTTTACCGGCGGCGGGCGGCGAGCGAAGTCGGTTTTCTGCAAACGGTCGAGGCGGCGTTTGCCGGCATCGAGCGCGAGCAGTTGAAAATTATTCCGAAACCGTTCGACGATTTGAAGGTGAAAAAAGTTCTGCATTTATTTATGCAGACTTTCGACGACGCGAAATCGCCGGAATTCGTCAAAGCCGAAACGGAGCTTTTGCGCGAAACGCAGAATTGGTATGCGTCGCTCGCCGCGCGCGACGCGCGACTTATGGCGGCGCATCTGCGACGTTTTTGCGAAATGACGCGCCCGCAGTTAAGCGCGTCCGCGCTCGCCGCGCTCGCCAGATTTTACCGCAACGCGCCTTTTTCCGAAGCGATCAGAAGCAAATTCGACTTGGCGACGACCAGACTTTTTTCAAAGGAAACCGAAGGAAATCGCCGCGAGACGATTTTCACGCGCGAGGAATTAATCAGACACATTCAAGGGCTTTACGCCGAATGGTCGAGCGTCTCGCTCTATCCGACCGAAGAAAACAATCCGAAAATCGGGGAAATTTTAGAACAGTTCGATACATATATTAACGAAGCGAAGTCGGCGCAGAATTTTGACGAATTAATCAACAAAAATTTCTTTAACCGCCTACGGCTTTTCAAGGAAAATACGAACGAAAACTTTTTTGCTCCGGCAATCGTCGCGGCGGGAATCGAATGCAACATTCGCGTCGGCAATCGTTATATCGAGCTGCTCGACAGAGAAAAAGCGGTCGGCAACGTCGCCAATCTCGAAAACAAATACGGTTTGTCGCACGATCAGGCGATTTCCGAAGCAACCGGCAAAACGCTTTCTTTGCTCGAACTGCTCAATCAGCGAAAAGAAGTTTTGAAAGCCGTCGAGAAAAAACCGGAGGTCGCCGCGCCCGTCGTCAAAGAAAACGAAGCGAAAACTTCTGACGCGAAAAAATCGGGCGAACCGGCGAAATCGAAAAAATGGATGCTTTCGGTTGCAATTCTTATCGTCATCGCGCTGACTGCGTTTTATCTCGGAACGAAATCAAACGCCGGCAAAACGTCTGAAACGACAAGCGTTCCGAAACTGAATCTGGAAAATTCGATGATGAAGGATTTTCTGTCCGAAGCCGTTATCGAAGACGGAACATTGAAAGGCATTGTTCTGCCGTCGTGGAATCATTACACCGCCGAAAAGAAGAAAGACGTTTTAAAGCAAACCGCCAGCTTCGGCGCGGAAAAAGGCTACAGCAAAGTGCAGCTTAATGATAAAGACAACAAAATGGTCGGCTCGGCGGCAGACGGAATGGTTTTCGTCAACGATTAAAAAGGGCGTTGATTTTTCAAATTAAACGACGCATTATTAAAAACCTTCGTTTAGAAAATTTTTCTGGATGAAGGTTTTTTCGATTTGTGATTAAATTGTTTTGCAATGAAAATCACGCCGCTTCACGAATGGAATTTATCGCCGCAGTAGGCAATCGAACTGCAAAAACAATTAGCTTTTGAAGTCGTCGCCGGAGATCAATTCGACGCGCCGATTAAAACCGTCGCGGGAATAGATTTGGGTTATAACGCGGCGAACGAAACGTGCCGCGCGGTTGTCGTCGTTTTGAGTTTTCCCGAATTACAGCTTATCGAATCGAGCGAAGCGATTTTGCCGATTCGGTTTCCATACGTTCCCGGACTTTTATCGTTCCGCGAAACGCCGGCGGCGATCAAAGCTCTGGAAAAACTGCAAATCACGCCCGACGCGATTATCTGCGATGGTCAAGGTTTAGCGCACCCGCGCGGCTTCGGCATCGCGTGTCATATCGGTTTGATAACGAATATTCCGACGCTCGGCGCGGCGAAATCCGTTTTGGTCGGAAAATTTGAAAACTTGGGCGAAACGCGCGGCAGCGTCGCGCCGCTGATTTACAAAAAGCAACAAGTCGGCGCGGCGGTGCGAACAAAAGATCGAGTTCAGCCGGTTTACGTCTCAATCGGGCATCGCATCAGTCTTGAAACGGCGACTGATTTAGTTTTACAGTGCGCGCCGAAATATCGGCTGCCGGAAACGACGCGTCTCGCCGATAAAATGGCTTCGTATCGGAAAAAATAAATTCGCCGTCTTTTCCGGCTCGAACGCGAGTTTTGTTATTGTGTAGAAAAGAAACAGCTCATACTTTTTCGACATTTATCCTTGTCAATATATCTGACAGTTCCGTTGGACATAATGTAAATACCGCTTTCATCGGCGGCAATCGCCGTATCGCCGGCGGCGCGGCGCGAAGTCCCGTTGAAGATAAAAACAGCGACAATTGCCGGCAGAAAACCGGTGATTAAACTTTTAACGTCAAAATTCCAGCGCGAATCGTTCATAAAAATTTCTCCTTAAATTTTTATTTGATAACACTCGGCACGTTGGCGAAAGTTGCGTTTTGCAGACCAGGAAATAAAAAATCGTGAATCGAGTTAATTCGATTCACGATTTACGAATCACGATTCACGAAAAATTATTTTTTCGGACGTTCGTTCGCCTTCAAAACTCTTTTGCGAAGTCGAATCGCTTTCGGCGTAACTTCGACGAGTTCGTCGTCGGCGATAAATTCCAAGGCTTCTTCCAGAGACAAATCTTTGACGGGAACGAGGCGCATCGCTTCGTCCGCCGAAGAAGTTCGCATATTGGTCAGCTTTTTTTCTTTAATCGGGTTCACGTCGAGGTCAACGGCGCGAGCATTTTCGCCGACAATCATTCCTTCGTAAACCTTTGTCTGCGGGTTGACGAACATTTTTCCGCGTTCCTGCAAAGCGTAAAGCGCGTAAGTCGTCGTCTCGCCCATCCGGTCGGAAATCAGCGAGCCTGTGCCGCGTCCTTTCATATCGCCCTGCCATTTGTCGAAGCGCAGAAAAATCGTGTTGAGCAAGCCCGTGCCTTTTGTTTCGGTTAAAAATTCGCCGCGAAAACCAATTAGCCCGCGCGACGGAACTTCGTATTCGAGCCGGACGCGACCCGTGCCGTTGTTAATCATTTTCGTCATTTGACCTTTTCTGCGTCCGAGTGCTTCGGTCACGACACCGATAAATTCTTCCGGACAATCAACGACGACCTGCTCAATCGGTTCGAGCTTTTCGCCGGTCGTTTCGTCTTTTTTCGTGATGACTTCGGGTTTGGAAACCTGCACTTCGTAACCTTCGCGGCGCATCATTTCGATAAGAATGGCAAGCTGCAACTCGCCGCGACCGGAAACTTTAAACTGGTCGGGCGAATCGGTATCGGCGACGCGCAGAGCGACGTTTCCGAGCAGTTCTTTTTCCAATCTCTCTTTAATTTGACGCGACGTAACGAACTTTCCGTCAATACCCGAAAACGGAGAATTATTGACACCGAAAATCATCACAATCGTCGGCTCGTCAACATTTATGACCGGCAAAGGTTTCGGATTATCAACAAGGGTAATTGTTTCGCCGATGTTGATGTCGTCGAATCCGGCGAGCGCGACGATTTCGCCGACACCAGCCGAATCAATTGTTTCGCGGTTCATTCCTTCAAAAACGTAAAGCTCTTTGACGCGCGTTTTCTGCGTCGAGCCGTCGCGTTTGGCGACGATGACTTCCTGATTCTTAGCGATCTCGCCGGAAAATAATCTGCCGATTGCCAAGCGTCCGACAAAGGCATTGTAATCAATATTGGCGACGAGAAGCTGTAACGAATCGTCACGAATCTGTTTCGGCGCGGGAATCGTTTCGACGATTTGATCGAACAGCGGTTTCAAATTTTTTGAATCCTCGTCGAGCGATTTTTTCGCAACGCCGTCGCGCGAAATCGAATAAAGAATCGGAAAATCAATCTGATCGTCGTCCGCGCCGAGATCAATAAAAAGATCGTAAATTTCGTCCACGACTTCTTCCGGTCGCGCGTCCTGTCTATCAATTTTATTAACGAGCGCGATGCAGGGAAGTCCGAGTTCGAGAGCTTTTCGCAGCACGAAACGGGTTTGCGGCAGACAACCTTCCGCCGCGTCAACCAATAAAACGATGCCATCAACCATTTTTAAAACCCGTTCGACTTCGCCGCCGAAATCGGCGTGTCCGGGCGTGTCGAGAATATTGATTTTATAATCGCCGTAACGGACGGCGGCGTTTTTCGCCATAATCGTAATGCCGCGCTCGCGTTCCAAATCCATCGAATCCATCACGCGGTCGGCGACGGCTTCGTTGTCGCGGAACGTGCCGGACTGTTTGAGCATCGCGTCAACCAAAGTAGTTTTCCCGTGGTCAACGTGCGCGATGATGGCGATATTTCTGATATTTTCTCGGTTAATCATAGTGTAAAAAATGCGCTTTAAGACAAACGGTAAGAGTATGATTTACACGCGCAAAAATCAAATGGCGTTATTAATTAGTAAATCTGTCCGTGATTTGAGTTGGAGATGTTTTATGCGGAAAAACTTTAATTAAAATGTTTATTTTCCGGTAAAAATGTAGTTTTCATCCTTTGGTTTTTCCATTTCTTCAAAAAAAATAAAGGAGCTAAAGATACAACAAATTCCGCCAAATAATGAAATTTCTTTGAATTGATAAACAAAATCTGGAAAACAGATTTGCGAACTAAAATCCGGCAGTGTTAAATCGCTGTGACAAGCGTCGTAATTATTGGGCGTTAATATAAAAATAGTAAGAAGCCCAAATCCGATTATCAGCAAGATTTTGGCGAAGCAATTCATGAAAATTATGGTAATCCAAACTCATGAAAACAACAAGGATTATTTCCGCCGAAAAAGTTCCAAATCAGCGAAAGATAAAGGATCTTCGAGCGGTTCGAGATGCGTGAAAACGGTTGATTCGGGAACGGTTTTTAAGATTTCCATTTCGATTTCTTCGGTCAAATCGTGTCCCTTCTGCACCGTCCATTCGTCGGGAACGAGAATGTGAACCGAGATGAAATTTTTGGCGGCGGATTGTCTTGTTCGCAAAGCGTGATAATCAATGCCTTGCCGTTTGACGTAATCGTCGAGAATTTTTTGGACTTTTTTAATCGTTTCGGGCGAAGATGTCGTGTCCATTAAACCTAAAGCCGAGCGTTTGATTAATTGAAATCCGGTCCAAATGATATTGACGGCGACGAGCAGCGCGATAATCGGATCGAGAATCAGCCAATTGGTAAAACCGACTAAAACTATGCCCAAAATAACGCCGAGGGAAGTCCAAACGTCGGTTAAAAGATGTCGTCCGTCGGCTTCGAGCGCGATGGAATGATTTTGTTTGCCGATTTTAATTAATAGAATTCCGACTGCGAGATTGATTGCCGAAGCGACGAGCGAAACGATAAAACCGATGCCGATATTTTCAATCGGCATCGGCGCGAAAAGCCTCGGAATCGCCGTCAGAGCAATGCCGCCCGCCGCGATGAAAATCAAAGTTCCTTCGATGCCGCTGGCGAAATATTCCGCTTTGTCGTGTCCGAATTCGTGGTCTTCGTCCGGCGGCGCGGCGGCGATTTTTATCATCAAAAGCGCGACGACCGCCGCGATCAAATTAATTACCGATTCGAGCGCGTCGGATAATAAACCAATAGACTGCGTGTAAAGATAAGCCGCAGTTTTCAGCGAAATCGTTAAAATCGCCGCCAAAATTGATAGCCATAGATAACGGCTTAAATTTTTTTTCTGCGCCATTTTGAAAGTCGGCGAAAATTTCTTTCGCAGATTTGATTATAAAATCGAAACGGCAGATAAAAGAAAGCCGAAAAAGCGAAAAGCCCGAATGATTTGTCATCATTCGGGCTTTTATTACACAAGTTTATGAGAAGGTTTTAACGAACGCGGTCATTTTCGACGACTAAATTGTTCGTTACGCTGAAAACACCGGAAATGCCGTTTGCCAGAATATTCGCCAGATTTTTATCACCGCTGTTGGCGACGAAACCTTCTAAAGTTACGTGACCGTTGTCAACGATAATTTTGATTGACGGATTCGCGCCTAAGAAATATCTGTAAAGATCGCCGCGCGATTGCAGCGTTCGCAAAGTCTGAAGGCGAATCGAATCGTCAAAGTTCGACAGTGGTAAAACCTCTATATTATTAACGACATTGTTCACGCCTTTAATGTCTTCGACGACGTTTTCCGCGCTTTCTTTGGTCGTCGGTCTGACGACATTTCCCATCAAATAAACCGTGTCGCCTTTGACTTGAAATTTGATGTTGTCGAACACGCCGTAATATGGAAGCCGAACAATTTGTTTGAAAACTTCCTGCTCGATATTTCTCTGCGCGAAATTTTGCGCGCTGGCGTTAATCTGCGTAAAACCTAAAATTGCGATTGCTAAAATTAAAAAATTTCTAATGTATTTCATTTCTTCAGTTCTCCTTAAATTGCGGTAAAACCTTAAAACGTTTATCGCAAATAATTTGTAAATATAAGACGTAATTCGGCGCGGCGAGGTTGGAAAAAATAGCTCGGAAAACGTAAAGTTTTGTAATGATTTCAAGGCGTTTTTAGCTGTCGGATCGCTTCATAGAGCGCGATGCCGACGCTCGTGGCGAGATTCAAACTGCGGACGTTTTCGTTCGGCATCGGAATTGTCAAAGCGCGTTCCCAATTGGCTTTTAACAATGCTTCGGGAAGCCCGCGCGTTTCGCGTCCGAACACGAGGCAATCGTTTTCGGCGAATTCAAAATCCGTGTAATTTTTATCGGTTTTGGTCGTAAAATAAAGAAAACGCGACGCGGGCAATGCTTTGTATAAATCTTCTAAATCTATGTGCCTTTGGAGTTTGACTTCGTTCCAATAATCGAGTCCGGCGCGTTTTAAAGTGCGGTCGTCCATCCGAAAGCCGGTTACACCGACGATGTGCAATTCGGTAAAAGTCGCCGCGCAAAGACGCGCGATATTGCCTGTATTCGGCGGAATTTCCGGCTCGACGAGCGCGATATGAAGCATATTCGAGGCTTATTGTAATCATTGGCAATTCGTTTGCAAAATCGCGCCGCCAAATAAGAATTTTGTTTTCCAAAGCATCTCGAATTTGAAAAAAATCATCAATACAAGCAAGTTCAAACAGCGGTTAAATAATGGTTAAATAGTCGAAATTTTTACGTTTGTGTTACAATCCGCAACAGTTCAGTTTCAAATAATTTAAATAGATATAAGATTATGAGAATTTTCGCGCGTGTTAAGTTAATGTCATTTCTCGCTTTTTTCGCCTTTTTTGTCCTGACGAATATCGCTTTTGTCGCGGCGCAGGACACGACCGTTAAAAGCAAAACCGAGCCGACCGAAAAAGCTCAAACCGAAAAAAACGAAAAGCCCGATAAAAACAAAGCGCAGGCAAACAATAAGAAAAATAAACAGAAACCCGCCGATGCGATCAAAAACGCGACCTCCGAACAAGTCGCGGAATCGGTAATCAGTTTTTACAGCAGTTTAATCGGCAGAGATTATTTAAAACAAATCCGCAAAACGACCATCGAGCGCGGCAAAATTACGACCGTCAATGCCGACGGCAAATCCGAACAGTCGAATTACGAAACATATACTCTGCGCGGCGACAGTCTCGACAAAGAACGCATACGTTTTGAACAGGAATTTCCGAACGCGCGTTACGCTCTGATTTATAATAACGATAAAGTTTTCGGAATTTTTAACGATAAAGTTTTCGCCCCGCGCGAAGATGCGACGAAATCTTTCCAAAATCAAATCTGGCACGGACTCGAAGCCCTTTTGCGATACAAAGAAAACGGTTCGACGCTCGCGCTCGCCGACCAGCGCGAAAAACAGATGGGCGTTGAATTTTACGTTTTAGACGTAACGGACAAGCAAAACCGCAAAACGCGCTTTTATATCAGCACGAAATCTCTGCGCGTGATGTTGCTCGAATATACTGAAGACGGCGTAAAATACCGTCGCAAATTTTACGATTACAATTATGCGCAAGGAACGCTCGTTCCGTTTCGCACGATTCTTTGGGCGGATGACAAACAAGTCGAGGAAACGAACGTCCAAACTATCAGCTTCGGTCAGCGCGTCGAAGAAGATATTTTCAACGAAGGCTAACGGAACGCCGATCTTGTCAGCATCTCGCGCGAAAAGCGTTGTTTTCGCATCGAAGCGACGCGCAATGCCGCCAGGCTGACTGCGTTTCGTCGAACAAATAAATTTTCGATTTAACCCGCCGGTAAAATTTTTCACAATAAAATTGCAACTTTAATTTAGTTTCTCTGTGGAATGATTTGAAACTCCCCGAAGTTCAGAATTTCAAATAAATCTAAGGAGAAAATTTATGACCAAACCCAACACCGCGTTTTCCGTCGCCGCTTTTTTACTCGTTTGCTGTTTCGGATTTTTAAATATTTTCGCGCAAACGCCGACGAACAAACTGCAAGCCCAGCCGAGTTACGAAGTCGTTCTGCAAACTTTAATCGCGTCAAATGCCGACAGCGGCAAAGCGGATGTTCCGCAGACGCTTGCCGCCGCCGTCAGAAAATTAAAAACGAATTACCCGTATTCAAATTATCGTTTGAGTTCGACTTTTCTACAGCGCGTCGCCGACACCGGCAATGTCGAATTGAAAAGCGTTTCGAGCGAAATGAACATCAATCAAGAGAAAAATTTTCCGGTTTTTTCCGATTGGACTTTGACCGATTTGCGCTTTTTACCCGACGCGAACGGGCAAAAATCGTTTCAATTTCAGGCTTTTCGCTTCGGACAGAAAATTCCGATTGTAACGGGTTGGGTGAAAGACGACAGCGGGAAAGGCAATCCAATAGTTAATTACGAGAACGTCGGTTTGACGATTCAACGGTTTAGTCTGGCTGAAAACGTGCCGACCGTTATCGGCAGTCTTTCGACGACCAAGCCCGACGAATTAATGTTCTTGGTTTTAACCGTCAAATCGGCGGACTAAAAATAAATCAAATAATTCGAAAACTTACGCAACCTTTTCAAGCCGTCGGGCGTGTTTGAAAACGCAAGGCGGCTTTTGTTTTAGACGAAAATATATTGTAAAAAAGTATGCGTGTATGGCTTTGGACAAATTCGAGAAATCGGGCGCGGAGGTGTTACAATCTGGCGTGTCCACTGAGAAATTGTCCGACCATCAACTAATCGAAGCCACCAAGCAAGGCGACGAATCGGCTTTCGGCGAGATTATGCGCCGCTATCGCAACCCGATTACGAATTATATTTATCGTTTTTTGAACGATTACGAAGAAGCCGTCGATTTGGCGCAGGAAACCTTCGTTCGCGTGTATTTCGCGCTTGACCGGTATCATACGGATTATGCTTTTTCGACGTATGTTTACCGCATTGCGACGAACTTGGCAATCAGCGAAATACGCAAGCGCAAGCGTCGCAAACTGCTTTCGCTGACCGGACTTTTTCAGTTTGACAACGAAGACGCGCAGGATTTTAATCCGCCGGACGAAAAACTTCTGCCCGACGAGAATTTGATCGAGAACGAGCAGAGCCGTCTGATTTCCAAAGCGATTGCGACTCTGCCGGAAAAATATCGCGCGCCGATTGTCCTTCGTGATGTCGAAGGCAGAAGCTACGAAGAAATCGCGCAGATTTTAGAACTAGGTTTAGGCACGACCAAATCGCGCATCAGCCGCGCGCGCGGACTTTTACGCGAAAAGCTGGAAAAGATTTTAGGATAAATTTTTAGTATTAGTTGTTTATCTAAGTTGTAAGATTTATGAATTGTCGAGAATTTTTAATTGAATTTGAAGAGCGCGGAATGTTGTCAGAACCCGCGACTCTGCACTTGACCGTTTGCACCGATTGCAAAAAAACGAGCGAACAGCAAGCGCAAATCTGGCGGGCGATTGATAATTTCGTCAAAATCAACGCGCCGAACGATTTCGATTTTCGCGTCAAAGCCCGCATCGCCAACGCTCGACCGACGGATTTTCAAGCGCGTTTTCTACCGGTTTTGCGTTACGTTTTGCCAATCATGGTTGTTGCAGTACTTACCGGCTTAATTGCTTTTAATACATCCTATTTTTCGCGCGGCAACTCAGGTGAAGTTACCTTTGCGGAAAAGGCGAACCCTGCGGTTATCGAAAATAAAACGCAGGCGACCAATGATTTGCCGCAAACGTCTTTCGCGCCGCAAACAAAAGACGTAGGAACGGTGACGCAAGTTCCGCAGGAAGATATTCGACCGTCGTTAAATAATCGCATTCCGCGCAATGAAATAGCGGAATTTCCGCCAAAACAGCGTCAGAAAAATACTAAGAGTAGTGATGATGAATTTATCGGTTGGCGTGATTCAGCAATTACCACCAAAAAACCACTCGCGCCGAAAGGTATTCAATTAGACACAAATTCCAGAGTCGAGATTCCAAAATCGCCCGACGAAACGGATATTCTAAAATTTAATTATATTGAAACAGCTTTAGCAAACGGTAAGAGAACGGTGAAATCCGTAAAGGAAAATAGTGTAGCGGCGCGTTCGGGAATCAAAGTCGGCGACGTTATCGAAAAAGTCGAAGGCGATTCGATCTTCGTTTTGCGCGGCACGGAACGAATCGAAATAAAATTGCAGAAAGTTATCAACCAACCGTAATAAAACGATAATTCGCGGCTCGCTTTATCAAAAGCATTAAAGATTCTCATTGAGAAACTTTAATGCTTTTTCATCGTTTCAAGCGGTAAAAGGATTGTAATAAAACTGTAAAACCCGTTTTCGCGCGGCGGTCAAATTACCAAAAAGCTATAAAATGAGTTATATTTTAGTTTTTCAAAACTGAATGACGATTCATTTTTTATTTTAGAAGCGAAAATTTATCGAACGAAAAATGAAAAAAAACGGACACGCGGCGGCGTTTTACGATCTGGAAGGAACTTTGGTCAGCACAAATCTCGTGCATACGCTCGCCTTTTACTCGCGCCGCCAGCAGGGATTATTTTCAACCATCAAAAAAAGCGCGGCGACTTTGGCGAAACTGCCGCTTTTCGGCGCGACCGATTTATATTCGCGCAATGTTTTCAACGAACTTTTCTTTCAATCTTACGAAGGCGAATCGGAAGACCGTCTGCGCTATTTCTCGGAAGAACTTTTTGAAGATGTTTTAAAGCCCGCGATTTACGACGGCACACCTGAATTAATCGCGGCGGGCAAAAAGCTCGGTCAGAAACAAATCGTCATCACGGGCGCGTTGGATTTTACGATTGATAAATTAATAACCTATCTCGGCGTTGACGAATACAAAGCCAACCGCCTTGAATTCGTCAACGGCTACGCGACGGGCAGGATTCTGCCGCCCGTGATGGCGAGCGCGACCAAAGCCAAATGGATGCGCGAATACGCCGAGAAAAATGACATTAATTTAAGCGAATCTTATGCCTACACCGATTCGATTTC
>CAXTMQ010000138.1:0-11738 GCA_964245305.1 uncultured Pyrinomonadaceae bacterium | reverse complement strand
CGATTACTTCTATCAAACTTTTTTAGAAACCGTCGAACACTTAAAAGCCAAAGGCAAGATTGACGACGGAATGGAAGATTTGAAAGCCGTCTCGGTCGTCGTTGCGGAGCCGCCGCAAATCCTGCATCGGGACGCTCTCACGGGGGCGCAGACGATTTATTATAAGCTCGACACGACCGTTCCGACGCGCCCGGCATTGTTCGATGAAATCTCGCATTACGACGGCGTTTATTTTTACGAACACCGGCAGACGGGCGCGTTCATCGCCGTTCGCGCGACCTTGCCGCACACCGACCCGGAAACCGGGACGCGCTCGCAAATGTTTTCGGTCAGCCGTCCGGCGGGCTATAACCTTCTTTACGTCAAGGAAAGCGAACTCGCCGCGCGTTATAAAATCGTCACCAAAACAAAGGCGCGAAATTGGTGGAAGGAAGAAGAGCGAAAAATTCCGCCCGTCGAGCAAAAAACGGTTCATCTGTTGAGCGGCGCGCTTCTGCCCGTTTGGAAATACCTGAAACAGTTGCAGCAACAGGGCTTGAACATCGTTCGCACGACGACCGACGACCGATTGCGGCTCGTCGGCGTGAAAATCTCGCCGGATGCCATCGGCGAAATTCGCCGCACGTTCGGGCTTTGGAAAAACACGGCGGCAAACGCCGAAGAAATTCTCCGCAGCGTGCGAGAAGAAAACGAAACCGTCGAATTGCTGGGCGAGATGAAAATTCGCAAAACTCGTTTTCAAGGCTCAAGTGTTGTCGAAATAACTCCTTCAAGTTACGACCAAATCCGCGAGCTGCGGGAAACGGGACTTATCAACATTATCCAAAATTCCAAACAACGATTTTTCGTCTCCGAAGACGAACGGACAGCGAGCGAGAGTCTCGGCAACGTGTTGAAAATGTATCCGCCGCGGCACCTGGTTGAAAACGAGGCAACGGAAGATTTCTTGCCGAGTTTGCCTTCCGATTCGGAACAAATGACGAGCGAATTTGTCGAACTTCCGGCGTGGCTGATTGAGCCGCCTGCTGATGAAGTTTGCCGCATCGCTTTCGCCGCCTAAACGGTTTTCGAGATTCAATAGAAAATATGATTTTCAACAGTATTTTGCTCGAAAGAGCTTATTTGCAAAGGAGAAAAAACGTCCCGCCCCACTTCGGCGAGAAGATGCGAAAAAGACGGCGCAACGCGCTCGACAAAGCATATCGGCTATTGCAAACCAACCCGTTCATTCATTACGAAAACGGAAAGATGCTTCTGCTTTCCGAATCGAAAACAGAAAACGGAGAAGCGAAATTTTACGAGACTTCTGCCGAAGAATGCCGCCTGATTGAGCCGGGCAGCTTTTTGTGCCACGCCTACTGGGAAGGCTTTCCGTGCTGGCATCGCGCGGCATTGGAAATCGTCGAGAAGTATTTTGAAATTGCCGAAGCACCCGATTCGGAAAAAGCAATTAAAAGTGTGTCCATCGTTCATGTCAACACACCTTCAATTTAAAAAAACAAGGTAACTCAAAGTTTTTCGATTCCTGACTAAACTATTGATAAATTCTTGCTCGTGTCATAATTAAGCAAATGAGAAAGATGTTTCGGTATCGGCTTTATCCGAGCAAAAAGCAAGGGGCGGATTTGGAATATCAGTTGTCCGAAGCACGTAATTTGTATAATGCCGCTTTGCAGGAAAAGAGAGATGCTTGGACAATTTCCAGAAAGTCGTTAAATTACTATGACCAGTCAAATCAGCTTAAAGAAATTCGCGCCGAGCAGCTTTGCGGGCTGGCTAATTTTTCCGCCTGTCAGGATGTTTTGCGACGTGTTGATAAAACTTTCAAAGCGTTTTTCATCCGTGTAAAGAAAGAGAAAAAAGCCGGCTTTCCGCGCTTCAAAGGAAAAAATCGCTTTAACAGTTTTACTTATCCGACTTATGGCGATGGCTGTAAATTAAAAGAAAACAATAAACTTTATCTGCAAGGTATCGGTGACATAAAGGTAAAACTTCATCGGAAAGTCGCGGGCAAAATCAAAACCGTAACCGTCAAGCGAACTTGCGAAAAATGGTATGTTTGTTTTTCGGTCGAATGCGAAGCCGAAATTTTGCCGCCTAACAAATTGAGCGTCGCAATTGATGTCGGATTAAATCAATTCGCGACGTTCTCGAATGGCGAACAAATTCATAATCCCCGCTTTTTTCAGGCGGCGCAAAAGAAATTAAGAACTGCTCAGAGAAGTGCGGCTCGAAAGAAAAAAGGGTCTCATTCACGCGGAAAAGCAATTGCGCGGGTCGCTAAAATTCACGCCCGCATTTTCAATCAAAGGCAAGACTTCCAGCATAAAATCTCGCACCTTTTGATTAATAGTTTTGGTGTAATTGTTGTTGAGGATTTAAACGTGAAAGGTTTGGCAAAAGGCATGTTTGCAAAACAAGTTACTGATGCTGGTTGGAGTTCGTTTCTAGACAAAATTCAGTACAAAGCTGAAAACGCTGGTCGGGAATTTGTCAGAGTGAATCCAAACGGAACAAGTCAAATTTGCTCCTCATGCGATGAAAAAGTTCCTAAATCCTTAAATTGCCGCGTTCACCGATGCGGTAAGTGCGGCTTGGTTATAAACCGCGACATTAATGCCGCAAAGAATATTTTAAGGCTCGGACTGAGCCATTTGGCGCAAACTAAAACCGCTGGGTTAGGAGTTGCCAAAAAAGCTGTCTGAGAGCGTGTTTAGAAATTCAATTTCGTAATTTGATGCGCTTGAGCATCACGTTAATCATCGCCAAATAAATCCACGCTTCCGATGTGTGACAATCTCTTTCGTAATCTTTCGACAGTCGCCGTTGTTTATTGAGCCAGGCAAACGTGCGTTCAACGACCCAGCGGCGCGGCAACACCTGAAAACCTTTCACGTCATCCGAACGCTTAACGATTTCTAAAACCAGTAAACAGTTGACCGCCACCCATTTGATTAACTTGCCGCGATAGCCGCCGTCCGCCCAAATTAAAAACAGGCGCGGAAACTGCTCGCGACACATTTTCAACAGCAATTTCGCTCCGTCACGGTCTTGAATATCACCCGCGTGAACTTTGACCGCGAGGAGCAAACCTATTGTATCAACCAGAATATGGCGTTTGCGCCCGTTAATTTTTTTGCCAGCGTCGAAGCCGCGCACTCGTGCGCCTTCTTCGGTGGTTTTCACCGATTGCGAGTCAAGACTGGCGGCGGATGGGTTTTCATCGCGTCCTGCCTGCCGTCTCAGCAAACGACGAAGGCGGTCATTAACGACAGCGAACCATTCTGAGTTACGCCATTTCTGAAAGTAGTAATAAACGGTCGTCCATTTCGGAAACTCGTGCGGCACCAAACGCCACGCGCAACCAGCTCGCAAGACATAAAAAACGGCATTCAGAATCTCCCGCATTTCAACTGTTTGCGGCGTCCGCCGAATCTTGCGGGCGGGATCAAATCTTTCAAATGTAGCCATTCCTGTTCAGTTAAATCGCTTGAATATTGGTTTCGACTCATTCATCAATTTTACTCTTGACGACTTTTCAGACACCCTCTAGTGAAAATGTTGCTTAGAAGTTAAAAACGAAAGCGAAAATAAGCGCGAATGAAAGAAGGATTTTCATAGGGGTAAGATAGCAGAAGAAGCTGATAAGGTGAAAGTTGTTTGCCCTCACGTCCATTGATTTGTTCGATGCGGCGTTATAGTAACGTACGTGTCTTAAAACCTTAGTGCTGAAGTGCAAGGTAACTTCTCGCTATTCGGATTGTTAACGAATATCTGCATTTCCAAGTCTTGCATTGTTCCTGCATCAACCGCAACGATTCTCTGTGCCGAAATCTGGTGCTTTTGTTGCAAATAACGGCTTGATTGTTTAAGTCTTTTTGTAGTTTCGCTTTTACTTCCAGATTTTTTTCCATACACAATCAAGTAAATTTTCTGGTCAGGAAATTCTTTTAATGCCTTCGCAGCATTATAAAGACGTCGTTTTTCTATTTTGAACGAAGCGTTTGGAAATCTATCGGGATGAATTTGAAGACAAGGTTCTTGCGCCGAACCACAGATTGAAAAAGCAAGTAACAAGCTGAACAAAAAACAAATTCTCACTGCCATAAATTGTCTCTCTTGTTTTTATCTTGAATAATCCAGTTAAATTGCTTCACTCTCAATTATTTATAAATTACTATTTCATTTCTCGAAAGCATCGAACGATTGAGATGACGTGGGGCGAAACCAAATACACGCAAGCTAAGGTTTCACAAATTACGTTAAAACAAAGTCGCTGTTTCGCCCTCACGTCCATTGATTTGTTCGACATTCCGTTATTTTCGCCACGCCGTTTCAATCGTAGCCTGTTTCTGGATGAAACCAAGCCGCCTTTCTTTTCGGGCAATTAAGAACACCAAATAAATGCGAAATTTCTTCGTCGGTAAAAATAACAAGCCACTTGTTGAGCAGTTCCAAAGAGGTTAGCTTTACGCCAGAAACATTCGCATTTTTTAGAGCAGGATAGAAGTATGTCGTAACCTTTAATAATTCCGTCATTCAAGTCGGCGTTGATTTTTGCTCGCGTCGAATAAATATCAATCGCCTGTTCAAGTGGTAAAACGCCATCAGCACTAACACGAACTTCGTCGGTTTCCGCTAAAGATTCAAGACAGCTAGAAACAACCACGTCGTTACGATGACGTTCAAGAAGTTTCAGGAGTTGGCTGTTCACTTCGCTAACCATAAAGAAGATGTCGAACGGTTGAGACGACACGGGGCGAAACCGCCAGCGTCAACCTGAAAATAACGGACAAGTTTGATAACAAAGTCGCTGTTTCGCCCTCGCGTCCATTGATTTGTTGGACGGCGCGTTCACTTTCGGCACGTTTGTTTTGTAACTCAATCTTCTCGATGACCATAATACTCTAACGGAACTTCATACGGAAACTGTATTTCTTCGGGAAATGGTGATTTGTCCAATGTCAAAATCCAATGATGCTTGAACTTTTTGCCCGTAATGGCGTGCGAGCCATCTGTAACTTTTTCAACAAGCTGATAATTAAATTCTTTCGTCGAGTTGCTTGTCGTCGGAATATAGCCTCTGAAATGTGATGTCTCAGAAAGAGGCGGCGATTCCAAATATGTTAGCTTCAAAGTGTTTTGTGTTGTAATTTCAAATTGAAATCTAACCACCGCGTAAATAGTTTGACCGTAACCGTAACAACAATCTGAAATTTCGTCGCTTTTGAGACGAAGCCAACGCGAACTGCTGTAATCAGAAGGCGTAGCAACCCACAAGCGCGAAGTCGTCAGAATCTCAAAATCATTTCTTTCGCTCATAAGCAAACGCTAATTTTCAAAGGAAGCTGTCCAACGCCTGAAATGACGTGGCGCGGGCGGCAACCACGCAACTCTGAGTTTAATATTGGCGTTTGATAAGAAGCAAGCTGCCCGCGCTCACATCCATTGATTTGTTCGGTGCGTTTTTATTTCAAAAGTCGATTTTGTTAGCAGAGTTCGTCGCTTGCCATTGCTTTGCTCCTTTTTTCTGTTACGCTCAAATCATCTTCTGAAAAATCTGTTCGTTCTTCGGAATCCGTTGCGCCAAACTCTACTAACAATTTAGCAATCGGATGGTATTTCTCCCAATTCATTATAAATCGTAGTCCCTGCGCCAAACTTAACGGTTTCTCATCATAAACCGTCGCGGCTGGTTCTTCCGCAACAAAATTAGAATCTGCGCCTCGTTCAAGCAACAATCTGACGATTTCGAGATTGCCGTGCATAATTGCTGCATATAAAACAGGTGCGCCATCTTCGTCTGGTTCATTGAGAGCGAAGCCGTCAAGAATTATCCGCTCAATCTCGAAAATGTTGTTTTGCTCAATGGCAAGAACGAATTTATCAAACGACTCCATTGTCTTTTCTGTTAAATAGATGAGATGTTTCCCACAACCACGAAGCACCGAACGATTGAGATGACGGGGCGCGGGACACACCCAACTTGACATAGAAAACAACGTCGCTGTCCCGCACTCACGTGCATTGAATTGTTCGCCGCGTTTTCATCTTTAGGAAGCCGCTTGCCAACCGCGCAACTTTGCCACAAACGCGGAGGGTGCTTTGATTTCTTGTTTTCAAACAAGAAGCGGCGAACGACTGAGATGACGTGGGGCAAAACACCGTGCAAGCTGACAAACGAAACAACGTCCGTGTTTTGCCCTCACGTCCATTGATTTGTTGGGCGGCGCGTTGCATACACACAACCTTTTGTTCATAACAGAATTTCGTTTTTGAGTTTGCCAATACTTTGTTGGCAGCTCGTTGTTTTGACGATTTCTATGTGAGTTTGTAAATAAATTCTTCGATCTCTGTTTGTCGTGCATTTGCAAAACCTTTGTCCGTCCCGATTTTGACAAAACCGCATTTTTCTAAAACTTTCTGCGAACCTAAATTGTCAAACGCCGTTCGCCCCAAAATGGGTCTTGTGTTTTCAATGGTCAGAAATTTTTTAAGTGCTGTGGTTGCAATTCCTTTTCCCCAAAAGTTTCTGTCTATCCAATAAGTAATTTCAGCGTCGCCTTTTATTTCAAATTTGGCAACACTACCGACAATATTTTCGTCAACTAAAATTGTTTGATTATTTATTGTCGGGTCATTCAGATGTTTTGTAAATTTTTCAAAGTATGCTTCTTTGTCGGCAGGGTCTTTCGGAGTAAATGCAGCCAAATAAATAGCCTCTTCGTTAAGTTGAAACTGAAAGAGAAACTCTAAGTCCGATTTTTCGGTCTGCCTAAGTTTTATTTGTATATTCTGCATTTTGATTGTTCACTAGCGTGTCAATAATCGTTAAGCCGCCCAACAGAGCATTGCACCGGAAATTAACGCCGGCAAGATTTGAGATGTTCACCTTCGCAGGCGTTAACGGCTGAGATGACGTGGGGCGAAACCGCCACCACGCAACTCCGAGTTCAACAGACAACGTGATAAGAAAGTCGCTGTTTCGCCCTCACGTCCATTGATTTGTTCGGCGTGTCTCGTCATGTTTGCCTCGTCTATTTCGGGCGCGAAAAACTAAACTCATAATTTTCTGACTCAGCCAAAAAACCAAATCCCTCACAAGAAAGTTTTAGAACAAATTTTAAGTCATATTTTCCTGTTCCCGTATGCAGCTCGCTATAAGGCATAAAGATTTTTAAATCGTTGAAAGTGCTACTCGCATAAGAAGGTGTGAAATCTTCGTGTGTCGCTACATTTCCATCAGTAGTCTTGAATTCGCCATTAGAATCTTTCAAGGGTTTGCCCGAAGCATAATAAAAATAGGCATTTACTCTACACTCCTTACCTTTGAGATTTCGCGCGTCAAATTTAGCGTGTATCTGCATACCTTTTTCTTCATCTTCATAAACGCTGTGGTCAACCCACACCTTTTCAAATTCCCCGCTTGAAGATGTCGAACTAACCGATTTAGGTTCAGGTGTAACTGGAACACATTTCCACCTCAATTTCCTAACATTCTGCCACTCTGTGCGCGATATATTACGACGCTCTACTGGGTCGTAATCATATACAGTAACTGGCTCCATCTCAAAATCAAAGACAGTATCTAATTTATACCCCTTTTCACAAGTAAGGGTCGTTGGCGGAGCGATTTGAGCTTTGACAGAGAAAGAAAGCGTTAAGAGAGACACCAACAATAAAAAATAATTTGAAAGTTTTATCAACATTTTAGGTTTCCTCCTGATTTGTGGCAATTACCTGAAACCACGAAACGCCGAACGATTGAGATGACGTGGCGCGGGCGGCAACACGCAACTCCGATTTTACCGAAAATGTTTCATAAGAAGCACGCTGCCCGCGCTCACGTCCATTGATTTGTTCGGCGTGTCTTGGCATTTAAGACGGATTTCCTGCCAAAGGAAACTCCGTCAAAGTTTTGCGACAACTTTCAATTACGCCGTTCAAATAACTCTGGTCAAGTTCAAACTCAAAACGATGTTGCTGTGTCAGTTGGTTGGGCGAAATCTCAACGTCCATCGTAATTTGCCCAAGCGACTCGGCTTTTAGCTTGACCTTAAATTCAGGTTCAATCGTGTCTAGGTTTGCTTCGCCTGATAAGGTTTCGTTCATCTTTTCCAGCGCAACTAACCAATCGGCGATTTCAGAAAGATGTAAAATTGCTCCGTTCGTCCAAACACTTGCGCCGTTTGCGCCGCAATGAACAGTTACGTTTAACCAGTTTCCATCCCAAAAGTCGTCATTGTCGGGAAACTGTCGGCTGTGAATCCAAATCTGCAAGCCAGCAAGTTTTATGTTTGGAACGCCAAGATTTTCAGAGTAATTTTTGACGCTCATAAATGCAAGCCGTTAATTTACCACGAAACGCCGAACTTTGTATTCACCCGCATTTCAGTTTTCTTATATCGAAATTTTATAAGCCTTTTTTCTATCAAGAGTCAATCAAAATCTTAATTAGCCGACTCGAATGCTAATTCCGCATAAAAATTTACCGCGAATTATTTCCCTTTCCTCGGCTCGCGCCATTTGAGGGCTTCTTAAAATCCTTCAAATCTTTTTCGGGAATAAGTTTTCAATGCAATAAAGTAACAAAAAGATTAGAAAAGGCGAAATTGTTCATTTCAGATTCCAGTCGTCGTCACAGTTCGGACGAATCGGAGTCCGCATCTCGTAACCGACGAATTGTTTCTCCAGCCAATCGACAAATTCTACCTCGTTTTTGCCGTTCGAGAGGCACGCTTCGATTACGCCGACTATATCCATACAAGACTCGCTAAAAATGCCGTCGGGCAATCGCTCGGAAATACACAGACACCGGCAAATATCCGTCGTGTTAAGCAGAATCCCGTTATCGGAAACTATCGTGAATCTAATGGACTGTTCCTTATAATTCGTTGTTTGGGTTTTCATCGCGCACCTTTTGATTTTCAATTATTCCGATAATGCGCGCATTGGCTTTAATTAGAAAAACCGACACACATCCATCTGAGATTTCGAGAAATAATCGCCGCGTAAATTTCGAGTCTTCTGATTCTCGTAAATCAGCAATGTCGCAAACGGATCGAGCGCGGCGTAATGCAGCTGCCGCACGTCGAGCGGTCGGCGACTCCAATCGCTCGTCCGTGTCGATTTATTCAGATGCAAATCCAGATGCGTTTCCGCCTGCGCTTTCAGAGAATATTGTCTCTCTCGCCTGAACGACGGGCGGCGAGCATCGTGTCGAAGACCGGCGCGACCGCAAATTTGAAATGCGTTTCAAGTCGCGCGGCATCGAAAGCGGCGTTGTGAATGATTTTCAGAATCGAAGAATTTTCAAACGGTTCGCGCAGAATCTCCAGATTAATCTCGGCGATCGCGTCAACGATGACGACGCGGATTTTATTTTGCGAACGGTAAGCAAATTGCATCAGCGCGATTTTCTCTTGGTGACGATTCCACCAGTCGACGGTTTCGATGTCGAGCGCGAAAGCGGACAGCGCGGAAAGCGCGTCGGCGAAGCGTCGCAGACCGGCAGAATCTTTTACGCATTTGAGAGTGAAATCCGGCTTCACATTTGAAGAAAATATACACCGCCGAATGCTCAAATGCACAATCAGTAGATTTGTCCCATAGTTAAACTTTTATATTTACCAGGTGTTTGAAAACAGAGGCATCTTCGCTCATATAGCGATTGTTAAAAAAGACATAAGAAGGCTGATTTTCAGGCAGCATCGAAGCAAGCTCCGTGAGCTCTTCCTCCTCGTATTGGTAGCGAAAGCCGGTTCTTCCGTGCAGGCGATAATAAGGCGTAGCGGAGGTTTCCGATTGTTTCGCAAATGGATCGACCGCGTGGATGAGATTTAAGTCACGACAGATTTTACCAACCGTTTTTGCATTCCAATCGCCGCGCGGCTCCCACGCAAATTTCAAATTATCGCGGTTTGCAGAAGCGAAGAACTTTTCCAGGTTCCTGATGTTTTCAGCATTCGGAGTAAAACTTGCCGGGCATTGGAATAATACTGTCTTCGCTTTCAATGCTTCAGCTGATTCTCTGGTTGTTTTCCAGGCTTTTTCGACAATCGCCGTCGGTTTGAAGTAACCGGCATCCGCTCTTTCTTCTTCGGTCAATAGGCGTTTAAGTCGCCGGTAAGTCGGACTTTTAGCTTCGTGCGTGATGAGCTGCCAGGCTTTGATTGTAAACTCGAAATCATCGGGCATAAGCGTGCGCCACTTCTCCAAAGTTTTAACCATCGGAGGTTGATAAAACGTTTGCTGTACTTCTGTAGCGGTAAATCTCAAAGCATATTGCTGTTTCGTCATGCCGAAGCCGCAGGTGCCGATTTTAATTTTTGCCGTCATAGAATTAATTTACATTAATTATGCTTTAACGGATGAATAATACAAAAAACGCCGCGGGGCGCGTCTGCAAAATAATTATAAAAAGCCTATCAAACCCGACAGGCTTTTCACTTTTCATCAATTTCTCGCTCAATCACCTTCTAATCTTCAAATCCCGCTCAACCCGAACAATCACGCCGAGCATCTCCACTTCCGACCGAAAGAAAGTTTCGAATAATTCTTTGCCGTTTTGCAGAGTGATTTCAGCCAAAGTTTCGCGCCCGTATCGCGCCATTTGACCGCTTGGAGTTCGCCAGACATACAAATTCGCTTCGTTGAAATGCTTCGTAACGCGAACGATTAAAATATCATTCGCTAAGATTCCCAAATGCGCTAACGAATTATCATAAATCGGCACAGCCGTAAAAACATCGGTTTGGTTGCCGAGCAGACCGCGCACGGTTCGGAATTGAGCGAGGCGCGGAAAGTCAGTAACTTTGATTTGTCGTAAATTATTCATTGAATCACCTCCGCGTCTAAAATATCTTCTAATTGCTCTGTCTGTTCCGCTCGTTCCGATTCGACGCGCCTTTTGTAAGCGCGTCGAACGGACATCAAAAGCGTCATTTGCATCAAACACAAAATGAAAACGGCGACACATAGAATCGCTTGATTATTCATCTTACGCCTCCGCTATTTTGAACAATCGCGCCAAATATTCGGGGGAAGTTTCGAGATTGAAAAATTCGCGGTTTTTGTCCGACGGTAAAAGATTCGTGAAATCATTTAGCGATTCTCTGAAATCGTCTTCCAATTTCGCGGGGAAAAGCGGGTTATTTAAAACACAGGATAAAAGCAATCCCAATTTGTAGGACTCGGTTTCGTCGGTCGAAACAATTTCCGAATCAGCTTCTATTTCAACGCCGTTTTCGTCTAAGCCGACTTTGGCGAAAGATTCCGTTTCCCATTGGCGATAGGCTTCGTCTCGTGTCATCGTGAAATCGAAAATGGCTTTTTGCAGTTTCTCGATAAAATCCGAGCGCGAAAAGTTTTTGTGGCGAATAAGCAGCGTCTCGAAAACTTCGAGCAGGATTCGATGTCCCCACTCGCTGTTATTTTTGGCTAGAACATTCCAGCCTAAGGTTACGGACAGAATTTCCTCGATGCCGTCTTTGGCGCGTTCCAATCTGCGCGCAAAGAATTCACGGGCGAAATCTTTATCGTTTAGTTTTTCGAGTAAAACTACGTGGCTGTTTTTATCGCTTCTTTGTTTTTCAGTTGGTTGCGATGTATTATTCATTTTCGTAAGTCTCCTAAGTCTGTTTTTGATTTGGGAAAGAAGGGCTTAGGAATGACTGCCAAGTATTTCCTAAGCCTTTCGTGTGTTAAAAGTTACAGTCCGGGCAGAACTCCGCGCCTTG
>CAXTMQ010000137.1:0-11739 GCA_964245305.1 uncultured Pyrinomonadaceae bacterium | reverse complement strand
TAACTTTGTCGTCAACCTTTTCCGTTTTCAGTTCGATCAAAGATTTCGCGGTCGTATCGAAATCGCTTTCGGAAGAATTGATTTTGTTAATAATAACTTCGCTCTGTAGTCCGGCTTTGGACATTGCGATAACGTCAGCGTTCGTCAAAACTTCGGTCTGCGCACTGCTAAAAATCGCCGATGCGAGAAAGAGCAAAATAACTTGTAGAATCGAAGAAAATTTTATTTTCATAAAATTGAAGATTTACTTTCAAATTTTAACGTCTGAGATGGCGCGGACGGCAGTGGTCAAGCCAAGACTTATCAAAGGTGTTTGATTAAGAAGCGAGATGCCCGCGCTTATGTTCATTGATCTGTTACGTCCCGCCGATGATTTCATTTAAGCCCTCAATAATTGTTTCTAATTCCTGCACAGATGCCGTGCCGAGTTTCTTACCAAGTCGCCGCGTCGAAAGCGTCCGAATCTGACCGATTTTTACCCAAGATTTTTTCGGCAAACTTGGGTCAGACAATTCAAACGTCAAGGGAAACTTCGCGCTTGGCTGCCGGCTCATCAACACAACTGCGATAACTGTTCCCGAATGGTCGTTGAAAATATCTTCGCTTAAAATAAGCACCGGACGTTTGCCCGCCTGCTCGTGTCCGAGCGTCGGATCAAGGTCAGCCCAAATAATATCGCCTCTCAGTATTCGAGCCATTCTTCCGCCTCGCTTGCCAGTCCCAAATCCGCTAATGATTGTTCTTCTGCTTTATTAAGTTTGGCACATTCACGCGCCAGACGATTTCTATCAAGACGGGAAACTTTTTCTTCGACGGCAGACTGAACGGCTTGACTACGGTTCGAGAATACTCGCTCTTTAACGAGGCGATCAACTTTTTTCAAAAGATTTGATTCGATGGAAATCGTAACTTTTGCAACACTCATAACAAAAGTAATACTATTGGTCACACCAAAAGTCAACTTCGGGTTCAAAGAGTAAGAGCATAACAATCGAGGTAACGTGGGGCGAAACCGCCAACACGCAAGCTAAAATTTAACACACAAGTTTGATAACAAAGAAGCTGTTTCGCCCCACGTCATCTCAATCGTTAGCCCGCTTCTCTTATGTGGCAAGACAGCCTGAAATTGAAAAGTGAAAATTGCGAAGTTGTGATTCGCAACGAGCCGCTTTACAATCCAGAGTCTGCCGACAATAAATTTGTCTTTGACAAAGAGTTAGTTTTAACCGACGAAGAAGGTTATATTGCTTCCAAACATAGCGTTGTCGTCAGTTGCCGTGAAGGTGAAACTTATTCTTGCGTTTTGATAGCCGACGGAGGCGGAAGCCTGTTAGCCAGAGTCGCGCGCGAATCAGAAATGCGTCTTGAACAATAACGCAATGCCGAACAAATCAATGGACGTGAGGACGAAACAGCGACTTTCTTAAAAACGTCGTCCGTTAAATCTCGGCGGGACTGGTGGCTGTTTCGTCCCACGTCACCGGCTCATTCGCCAAATACAAAAACAAGGTCAAAGCTATTTTTACCGGCATTGGCTCGAAATACAAAATCGCATTCAGCCAAATGATAGTCTAAACTAATTTTGTTGGGGTGCTTATAAGAAAATTAAAAAGTTTGGAATTTCGGCAATTATCTGATTTCTTGATCGAGGGTCAAACCTAATTGTTTTGCCGCTTCTTTCGCGCTTTTGTATTGCTGGTTTGATTCACTCAACTCATTGTTTTCCGATGAAATTATTTTGAAACTAACCTCGACTTCAATTTTATTTCCGGTCATAGCGAACGGTGTAATAAAATAATTAAACGAAGCCGTAAATTGGTCAATGGGAAGTCTGCCGGAAACAGTAATCGATTTAAATTGTTTGATTGAATCAGGCGGAACGGGTGGGGTTGGCTCTACAAGTCCGCCGCCGATTCCTGCGTTTGATGGATTATCTGTCGACGAACTTGATTTTCCGACTGTCGTGACAATTTCGGGTTCGGTTGGTTTCAAACTTTTATCAATCAACCAGTAGCTTGCATCGTTAATATCGAAGAACGGAACATTTTCCGCCAAATAACATTTGGAATACTGTTTGCCGTCGCCGAACGCGATGCAGAACGCGCCTTCCGCGCAGTATTTGAGCAGGCTTTTCTGCACGGCTTCCGGTGTTGAAATCATTGGCTTATCATCGAAGCGGATGAACGCTTCATAAACGTCTTTAGCTTTGATTGATTGTTCAATTTTTGGCAATAAATTTTGAGTCTGCAAAGTCAGCATTCCCACCGAATCGAGCAGCCATTCTTCGATTTTCAAAGCATCATAAACATTATTATTAATTTGTCCGTCGAGCGATTCTTTAAATTGTTTGACCGTCAATGTCTGCAAACCTTTTTTGACCGAATATTTCAAAACGGTCGAATAAGCGTTGACGAGAGCCGTTTCGACTCGTTTATTTTCTTCTTCGATTTTCTTATCTAATTCGTCCTTCCGGTCGCGTTCGAGCTGCGAATCGTATTCTTCGCTGATTCTTCTGCACGCTAAAAATTCTTTGACGGCGATTATCAGCTGGGTCAGTCCGTAATTGGTCACGCCCAAAAACAGCATCGTATTGCGGTAAATCCTTTCGCTATTGCCTTTCTTCACGGCGATTTGCTCGACGTATTTTTTAGTATTCTCCGCAACATCGTTTTCGTCAGCGTGAAAATGCGGATTTAAGATGACGAACGTCAGTTTCTGTTGCTCGGGAACGTCGCCGGTCGGGTGAACGAGGACGTTAAATTTCTCGACGAAACGGCTTTTCGCATTGATTCGTTTGAGAATTTCGGCTTCGATGTCGGCGTTGTTGATGTCGCCTTTGGCTTGATTGATAAGGATGTTGATGTTCGGATTGGTATAAAACCAGTAACGCCGATCCTGCCCGGATTTCGTGTAATAAAGATAATGTCCGGCGTTTTCCAACTCGTCGAGCGCGCCGTTAATTCTGTTATGGTTAAAGCCGTCGGGCGCGAGCAGGTTGAGTTTGATGTCTTTGACCGAAACGCCGCGATTCGCGCCATCCGTGCCGAACGAATTCATCAAAATGACCGAGGAAATTCCTTCCGCCAAACAATGCTTGCCGTATTCGCTGCGGTTGCTGTCAATCTTAAAAGCGTTTGAAGTCGAACCGGAAACGTCTGCCGTAATCACCGCGTCGAAACCATTGCCGTAAAGCCGTTTCAACTGCCCGGAAAGCGCGTCGAGATTAGCAAAATTAACGTCGCCCGCGTCAATCAAAAGGTTCGCGCCGGACAGGGAATTCTGTCGTTTCCACAAATCGGAAACGATTGCCGCGAGTAGCCGCAAAACGCCGCGTGTGCGCTGAAAATCGTGATTGCTTGCCCAGCGAACGCGAAAAACGTCAATTAATTCGGGATGAAACGGATAAGATTTTTTGATCTTTTCCCTGTATTCGGATTTCGTTGCGTGTGCGGGCATCTCCATCCAGTTTTCCTGAAAAGTCTGCATATATTTCGACGCGACGGCTTCGATGTTTGCCGCGTCGCCGATGTCTTCAAACAAACGCCGCCGAATGACTTCGTAAATTTCTTCGTCGGCGACGGGTCTGGTGTCTTTGCCTATTCTTCCGACACGGCTTTCCAATGCCGACAAAATTTGTAACGCCAACGCGGAATCTCCGGCAATTTCATTGACGCTTTTCGGAAGCGTAACGATCAAAACGCATTTGTCGCTTTCCGTAATCGCCTGCGTCAGTTCCTGCATAAAACTGATCGTTTGATCGGAAAGCGTCGAATTGCCGACGACTCGCGCTGAAGCCTTAACGCAGTAATCCGCTAATTCATCAATTAAAATCATTGCGGGTTTAGTTCTTTCGAGAATCTGCTTGAAGAGTCCGGCGGGTGAAATTAATTGCTCGTCGTTTTTGCGAACGATTTCAAACGCCGCTTTGCCGCCGAGCTGATAAGCCAATTCGCCCCAAATCGTTTGAATATGAACGCCGTCCGCCGTCATTCTGCCATTCGCCGCATCGTTAGTCGTGTTGGTGAAAACGGCGATATTCGCCTCATCGAATTCGGGCGTTCCGGTCGCGTGGATTAATTCTTTAACCGATGAAGATTTGGCGGCGTTATTGCCGAGTTTGGCGAGATGAAACAGGGAAATGAGCGTGTGCGTTTTGCCGCCGCCGAAACCCGTCTGCAAACTCATCACGCGATTTTCCGCGTCTTCCTGTCCGTTCAAACCTTTGACGACCGTGCGGGCGATTGCTTTCAAACCCGACGTGAAAAATGTTTTCTCAAAAAATAAAATCGGGTTGGCGTAAATCTCGCGTCCTGTTCCGAGCGCGACTTCCGCCAGATTCGCCGCGAAAACGCTTTCGTCTAATCTGCCTTGCCGAATATCGAGATGCGGCGTGACGCTGCGAAACCAGGGCATTGTGACGTTTGAAATTGTCGGGGCGGAATCTTCCGTTTTCGCTTCTTCCTTTCTGATTTCGGCAACTGTTTTATTTTCTTTGAGTTTAACGATTTCCGCTTCGAGTTCCGACATTCCGAGCAGGTTCGCAATCGTTTTCAGATGAATCCACGTTTTCGCGGCTTCGTCTTCGTCAATCGTGCTGTTAAAGTGCGCGACCTTGTTGCGCGTTTCGTAAATCTCGCCGAGCCAGTTTTTAACGTGATGATTTTTTCTGCCGAAATCGGCTTTCAGCAAATCTTTGAAGCTGTATGCGAAACTTTGAAAATACTGAAAGTCGAGAACATTTTCCGGCGCGGAATTATTTTCTAAATCGCGTCGCCACGTTTCCTTTTGATAATCCGGCAAAGATCGCCACTTGAAGCATTTTGTAAAATAGTTGAAAAAGGAAAAATACACTCTGATTCTATATAACGCGAAATCCATTCTATTTGACTATAACCACCGCCGCCTGAGTATGAAAACGGATTTGGTTCGGGATAATCGAAAACCATTGGTATCGCTTGCCGCCCGAAGATGTGAGCTAGAGTTTCTCTCGTTGTATCCCAGATTCCAAACCTTGTCATTCTTGGACTCATTCGATTTAATAAAATTCCTAAATATGTCGCAATGGCTTTACCGTAATCGCTTTCAATATCAACTTCCTGTTTAATTTCATTCGTCTTTTTTACCAAAGTCTGCATTGCTAAAAGTTGACGTGGCGAAAACATATCGCCCCATCGTTCCAAACCCCAAGTGCAAGATGGAAGTGCTTGAGTGTATGTAACAGACATTGCTTCCCTTGGTCTTTCAATGTCAGTTGGAATTTGAGAAATCACAGTTTTATCTTCTTCGCTTGGCTTTCGATACTCTTTGCCGTTTTGTCCTTCCCAAATAACAGCTAAAATCTTTTCACTTGTTTCTCCATTTTTGAACTGTTCCTTTAGTTTGTTTACTTCTGTTGGATTACCACAACAAGGACACTTTAAATTGCCTCGCACTATCCAACCTTCCGCATCAAACTTACCCTTTTTTATTTCAAAATCAATTTTGTTTCCGTCAATAATCGGTTTCAAATAAACTTGCTTGTTTGTTGTATTGGCTAAATAAAAATTTTTAAGAAGCGGAACTTCGGCGCGGCAACTCGGATTGCTGCACGTTCCGACTCGCGCCCAGTAATAGGCGATTGGTTTTTTGCCTTTTTCGTCGGCGGGATAGAAATGTCCGATTTCGGCTTCGGCGCGTTTTAATAGTTCGCGGGCGTAGAATTCGACATCGAACGACAGACGATTTTCAATCTTCACTTTGTCGCCGCTCGCGTAAAGGGAATTTTCGGCGGAAACTCTTTTCAATTCGTCTTCGCCGTATCTTTTGATAAATTCCCGGTGCGAATAAATTATCGGTTTGCCGTATTTTTGCGGAAATTCGAGACTGCCTTTCTGAATGATGTATGCGACCGGATTAATGTCGTTGCCGAATGAGCGACAGCCGAGACGCGAAGCTTCGAGCGGAATCGCGCCGCCGCCAGCAAACGGGTCGAAGACGCGCGGCATTTTATCCAAAAACGCTTCAATGGCTTCGTGGAGATTTGCTTCTTTACGTTTTACGTCGTCAGTTTCGAAATGTCGGTCGGGCGTGGAATATAAATCGCGCTCGGCTTTTTTGATCGCTTCGTAATGCGCGTCGAAATCGGCGAGAAGTTCAGCAGTGGATGGTTCGGAAAAGGAAACATTTGGCTCTGCAAATGTTTCACTCACATCTATGTTTTTAGTAGATGTGAGTTTTGCTTCGCTCCGCTTCGCTCCGCTTCGCCTGATGAGATTATGAGAAACCCAAATCAATTGGCGGGCTTTCTTTAAAATTTTTTCGTCGTTTTTATTGTCCCATTTTATCAAACTCGCGTCGCTTAGTTTATCTTTCGCCGAAGTCTTTTCGCCGTTCTTAATATAGGTTTCCGAAAATTTTCCGATAAACATCAGCAGACGATTTCGCGCGTTATCTTCCATCGCGTCTTCAACCGCCGTATATGGAATATCTGAATAAGGTTGATACGGGTCGCCGAGGTTGTTTTTCGCGCCGAGGAGAATTTCTACCGCGTCGGCAAATTCCGACGGGCAATTTTCATCCAGCGGATCAGGCACGAGCGATGCGAAAACCACCGCGCGGCAAACGGGCAGCGGACGACGCGCCCACCACAAATGAAGCGTGGAAATATGCCCGTGACGAATGGATTTGTCGCGCACGCTTTCGGCGGAAATTTCCTTAATCGGCATTGCGACTTCGATGAGTTTTTTCGGCTGCGTCATACTTTGTTAATAAATTTCTCGCTTTTGAGATTTATAATTCACGGAATTAAATTTAATCGGCAAATTGCCTGAATACTTTTGAACATTCGCAAGCTGTTCGGAAACCTGACAAAATCACGGCTCTCATACCACGCGGCGAGTTTTTCATTGCGAGCGTCGAGCATCAACGCCCGAATGCCGACTTTGCTTGAAATTTCGTCAACTCGTGCCTGTGCGTCCGTCAAAAGCAAATCTCCGAAACCGCGTCCTTGAAAATTTGTGTCAATGCCGATTTGTCCGAGCAGAATAACCGGAATCCCGCGCGTGATTTTCGGTTTGTCGTTCGGCATTTCTTCCTGCCGAACCTGCGACATAACGAGCGTGTGATAACCGACGATTGTTTGCGAATCTTCAGACGAATCAATCAAAACCATTGTCCGGCTCAAATCGCGTTCCTGATCCTGCAAGGCTTTCTCGCGCAGAAAGCGTGTAACTTCTTCGTCGCCGCAGTCAAATATTTTGCGATTATGTTCGCGCGTCAGCGGTTCAATCCGCAAGATTGTGCCTCGCTCCTTTGCGTGTGCCGCGCCGGTATTTGTCCGCCGCTTTTCCAGATTTTTTTGACGGCTTGCCAATTTCCGCCTGACTCAAAACATCAAGAAAAAATTGATAATCTGCGCTTCCCAAAAGCACATTGTCGTGTTTTTCCAGAACTTCGTCGGCTTTCTGGCTCAAGGTTGAAACGGCAAATTCGGTTAAATCCTGTCCGACAACGGTCGCGGCTCTGGCAATCCGCGTTTTTATTTCCGGCGCGAGACGAAAGTGCAAACGACTTTGTCCGCCGACGGTTTTGTTTTTGGTGACTGGCATAAAAACTCCTTTTGTGGCTGATTGCCACACGAATTATCACACAGGTCAGTCTTAAAATCAATCGTCAGTTTTGTCTTTCCATTCAGTCATTGGCAAAAAGAATTGAATGCCCTTAGATTTTTCCTGAAACTTGAGATTTTTCGCCGGATTTTGGATGCGAAAAAGTTCCGGCGCGGATTTGCAGTTTATTACTATATAAAGCCACGCCGCATCGCCAAGCTGCGCCAGACGATTCATCTCATTTTCCGAAACCATCACGTCGCCAATCGAGCCGCTTCTGCCCTTCACTTCAATATACCGTTTAAGATGATCGGAATTGATACTCCGAATATCGTAGCCTTCGTTGTTGGCGGAAACGTCTTCGGGCAGCCAGCCGTTCGAGATTTCGTAAGTAATTGCGGCATTCATCGCAATTGCTTCGGCTTCGTCATCGCGGCTCATTCCGTAAAGCCCTTTGTATTCGATTCGGGTTAGCGGGACGACGTAAGCGCAGCCGAGAACTTCGGGCAGTTTCGGCGCGATTTCGGTCATCCGTTCGAGTTCGGCGAGACGCATCTTCTTTTTGGCAATTAGTTCGTTGATGCGCGTTTGATTTTTCTGGATTTTTTCCTGCACGGTCGTATCGCCCAAAAGAATTTTGCCCTGCATCTCGCTGGTTGCCGACTGTAAATCAACGATAATATGCGTGAAAGCCGTTTCGAGATATTCGCGCCGTTTGGCGGCATCGTTGACGACGCACTCGTAAGTTTCGTCCAACTGTTTAGTTGTGATTTCGTTGTAGCTCCATTTCACAACTTCGCCGCTGCTGACGACGGCAGGGAATTCGGGCGTTTTGGCAAAATCAATCGGCGGATGCAAATCAATAAATTTCGCGGCGGAAGTGATTTGAAAATCGCCGCTTTGTGATTGATTGACGAGCAAACGCCGGTCGGGCGTAATGCTTTCTTGCTGTTTGCTCTGGCGATTGTCAGTAATCTGCGATTTGACGAAAAAGGCGAAATAGCTTTCTTTTTCGTCGGGCGAAATTAAAATCGTGCCTTTCAAAACGTCTTCGCGGCACGTTTTGCGAATGACTTTGACAACGGCATCGAACAGCGGATAACCCGGATTAATATAATGCACCGCGCCGAGTTTTCCGGTCGATTGATAATCGAAGAAAAACTCTTTATCAAAGGAAAATTGCAGTTGGCGGATGTCGGCGAAAATGTTGTAATCCTTTTTAAAATTTCGCTGATCGAATCGGGCATTTTTTCGATGCGGAAAACCGAATCTTTGACGGGCGTAAATTCGCCGCCGAGATGCGAAAACGCGCGTTCAAAAAAAAGGCGGACGTAAATCGGCTGAAGACGTTTCTCGTCCGAGTTGTCTTTGAGTTCGCGCGCGTCTTTGTAATCAATCGGGCTGTGCGAAAGCCGGTCTTTTTGCGAGTGGATTTTTTCGGTGAAATACTGTTCCTGAAATTTTTCTTCGAGCGCGTTTCCTTTGCCTTCCAGAACTTCGCTCAAAATATCTTCGAGCCGCACGTCTTCCAGAACGTCCTGAATCACGTCGTAAACGCGGTCGTCGCCTATCGAATTTCTGATTATATCGAGTTTCTTGAGCAGTCTTTCAAGCACCTGTCCTTCGCGCGTGTTGCTCGCCACCATATTGAAAACCAGCACGTTTTCCTTTTGTCCGTAGCGATGAATTCGTCCCATTCTTTGTTCGAGACGATTCGGATTCCAGGGAATATCCCAGTTAATCAACAACCGGCAAAATTGCAGATTGATGCCTTCGCCCGCCGCGTCGGTCGCCAGCAGAATCTGCGTTTCGGGTTTGGCAAAATCCCATTGCGCCTGCCTTCTTTCATCAACCGATTTAGCTCCGTAAATCGTCTCAACTTTGTAACCGTTGTTTTTCAAACGCTCTTCGAGATACAGCAGCGTGTCTTTGTGCTCGGTAAAAAGCACGAGTTTTTCACCGTCAAGCACTTTTTCGCTCGTCAAAAGTTCGCGCAGTTTTTTGTATTTCTGCTCTTCCTGCTGATTTTTATAAAGCGCATCCGCCATCTGAAAAAGTCTTTTAACTTCGGCGGCTTCCGACTCGATTTCGGGCAGACTTTTCGCGGTCGTGAACAATTTAAAACGCTTCGGGTCGGACAAAATATTTTCAAGCGCGTCGCGTTCGTCGTCTTCCAGTTCATCGTAATCGTCAATCGTATCAACGTCTAAAGTTTCGAGTTTGTGCCGCTGATTCCAGATATTCGGATTGCGTTTCACTTCGTCAACAATCGTCTGCAAAGCTCGAAACCGGCGTTCGAGCGTATTTTTGATGGCGAAAATCGAACTGACCAGCCGCCTTTGCATTACTGAAAGTGCCAGGGAGACGTGAATGTTTTTCGACTGCGACGCTTCGGCTTTTTTCGCAATCAAATAATCGGTGACTGAATCATATAAAGCTTTTTCTTCAGGTGTGAGTTCGTAAGATGTAGTTTTCGTAAATCTTTCTTTAAAAAGCGGCTTGCCGTCCCAATTCTTCATATCTTCTTTCAGACGACGGATGAAAAATTTGTTGATGCCGCCCGTTTCGAGTTCGCGGATGCGCGTGCCGGCAAGTTCTTCGGTGGCGAAAATGTCTTCGTCAAGCAATTGGAGCAACATCTTAAACGTATCCATTCGCCCGCGATGCGGAGTCGCCGTCAGCAACAGCAGATGTTCACACTGCTGCGCTAATTTTCGCGCGGCGGCATAACGCTGAGAAAAATAGATTTTCGAGCCGTATTCGTAAGCCGAAAGTTTGTGCGCCTCGTCAAAAATTATCAAATCCCAGTGCGAATTTCCCGCGACGTTCAAAACGTCTTCGCGGCTGATAAAATCAATCGAAGTTACAACTTTATCCGACGATTGAAAGACGTTCGGGTCGGACGCGAAAATACCGCGATTGACCAATTTGAACGGCAAATTAAATTTCAAAAGCAGCTCATCTTCCTGCCATTGTTTCGTCAAACCACCGGGCGTGACGATTAAAATCCGCTCGACCGTCCCGCGCGTCAAAAGCTCTTTAATTAAAAGCCCGGTCATAATCGTCTTACCCGCGCCCGTGTCGTCGGCAAGGAGAAAACGAATCTTCGGAAGCGGCAATAAAAATTTATAAACCGCTTCGACCTGATGCGGCAGAGGGTCAACGATACTGCAATTAACCGCGAACAACGGGTCGAATTGATAAGCCGAATTAATGCGTTCGGCTTCGGCAAACAGTGAAAACTTACGAGCGTCGCCGGTAAAATTAAACTCGCCCTGCGCCGTCAAAACTTCGAGCCGCTCGAACGCTTCGCGCGTGATGATCTTATTGCTCGACAAACTCGTATTGACACCCGTAAAACTGATTGACATCATTTCCCCCAAATCCTGAACTTGATTGACGATGACCGGCTCCGACGGACTCAAATTTTTGACTATTTTATTGACTTCGATTGACATAATTTTTGTGATACAAGATTTTTAGGTTCTGATGAGAATCACACCCGATCCGCCAATTTAGCAAACGGCAAATGAAGCCCGGATCGCTCGATTTTTAATTCGACGACGACAAAATCCGTTAATTTAAAGTCTCTAAAAACTCTCACGCGGCGCGACAGCTTTTTAACTAACGAGCAAAGAGCGTCTGACTTAATATAGTAAGCCGTCCTCCGATTTATGCCGCGCGAGCCTTTTGCTATCCGGTTAGCCAATCGCGCTTTCGCCATCAACCGTTCAGAATTTTCCTGTTCCGCCTGTTCCAAAATTTTACCAAAAGTCGGCTTATTTATTTTCATAGATTTTCTCCCCATCAATATAAATGTCAGAGAAAGAGAAAAAGCGGAAACAGTTTCCAAAAACTTTAAATTGTTATTTGTATAACATTCATAATTTCAAACAGAGCCTGTTGGCGAAAGTTGAACTGCAAAATAAGTTTAGATATGTGAATTATCCCGATCTGCATAATGAGATTCGCTGTTCTCTTGCCTTCAATGAAACCACGCCTGAAAAAGACGTGGAAATTACTAGATGCGGCGCGTCAGCCGTTCCCGATCCCTGACTTTAATGGAGCCACATCTTTTCAGACGTGGAAATAAATAAAAAAAAAAACAAGCAGATAATTCACGCAATCGATAAAAAGTAGCAACATCTTTTAA
>CAXTMQ010000136.1:5780-11763 GCA_964245305.1 uncultured Pyrinomonadaceae bacterium | reverse complement strand
TGGTTTCGACTCATTCATCAATTTTACTCTTGACGACTTTTCAGACACCCTCTAGAGTCTGTTATGAACTTGTAAATGTGGTAGATTCAGAAAATAAACCGAAAATCATATCCGAGCGATGTTTCTGACGAAGAAGGGGCACTTGTCGCACCTTATTTGACCTTGATGAGTGAGGATGCTCCGCAACGCGATCACTGTTTGCGCGAAGTCTTTAACGGGGTTCGCTGGATTGTTCGGGCGGGAGCGGCGTGGCGGATGATGCCGCGCGATTTGCCGCCGTATTATACGATTTACCAGCAGGCGCAGCGGTGGCTTCGGGCAGGCGTTTTTGAAGTGATGGTTTCGGATTTGCGGGAGATTTTGCGGCTTTGCGTGGGCAAGCAGGCAAAACCGTCAGCGGTCATTTTCGATTCGCGGACTCTGCAATCAACACCTGAATCGGGCGCACGAGCGAAATATGACGGAGCGAAACGCAAAAAAGGCAGCAAAACATACATCGCGGTCGATACGCTTGGAAATCTTTTGGCATTACTGGTGACACCGGCGAATGAACAAGACCGTGCGGTGGTTGGCAAGTTGACGGAAAAAGTCCAGGAAGTGACGGGTGAGACAGTCGAATTGGCATTTGTCGATCAAGGTTATACAGGCGAGACGGCAGAATCGGCAGCGGCGTAACACGGGATTTGCCTGGAAGTGGTGAAATTAGCAGAGGCGAAAAAAGGTTTTGTGTTGTTGCCGAGGCGGTGGTCGTTGAGCGCAGTTTCGGGTGGGCGGCGCGGTTTCGGCGGTTGGCGAGAGATTACGAGCGATTGCCGGAGACATTGGCGGGGCTGCATTCTTTAGCGTTCGCAGTTTTGATGCTCAACCGATTTGTTGAAGCAATGTCTTGAAGTTCATAATACGCTCTAGTCTTGAATTTACAATCTAAAATCTTGATTTGTTTTGCCAAATCGAGATTCGCTATATAATGCTTAAATGGAACAAACTGGCAGTAAAGAGAAGGAGAATATCACCCAGCTACTACTGGCGTGGAACGCAGGCAATAAATCGGCTCTGGATGAGTTGATTCCGCTCGTGTTTGACGAACTTCATAGACAAGCCGCCCGTTACTTAAGACGCGAGCGTGTTGATCACACGCTGCAAACTACCGCTCTTATCAATGAAGCCTATCTCAAACTGATTGAACAAAACCGTGTCAACTGGGAAAGCCGGACGCATTTTTTCGCCATCGCCGCCAATCTGATGCGGCGCGTTCTGGTTGATTACGCACGCTCGAAAAATCGTGATAAACGCGGCGGCGGTCTCGTTAAACTTTCTTTGGATGAAGCCGGAGATGTTGCCGGAAAGGAAAAAGCAATTGACCTGACGGCACTCGACGAAGCCTTATCGAAGCTCGAAAAAATTGACGAGCGTCAAGCCAGAATTGTTGAATTGCGGTATTTCGGCGATCTGACTTTAGAAGAAACAGCCGAAGCGTTAAAAATCTCGCGGACGACAGTTGCCGAAGATTGGGCGATGGCGAAGGCTTGGTTACGCCGCGAATTGACTAAATGAATGTTAGCCGCTGGGAAAAAGCCAAAGAATTTTTTGCCGCCGCGCGAAAACTCACGCCCGAACTGCGGCTTCCATATCTTTTGGAAGTCTGCGCCGGCGATGTCGAATTGCGCCGCGAAGTCGAAACGCTTCTCGCTTCTTACGACGATTCGGAAGATTTTCTGGAAAGTCCGGCAATCGGCGAAGTCGCCGACGCGATTTACCAAACAAACAGATTCGGCAAAGGAAAATTTTTCGGGCATTTGGAAATCGTCGAACAGATCGGCGCGGGCGGCGCGGGTGAAGTTTATCTCGCCGCCGATAAAAAACTGAATCGCCTTGTCGCCGTCAAAATTCTTAACGACAGATTCGCGCGGCACGAATCGAATCTCGAACGGTTTATCAGAGAAGCGCAAACCGCTTCGGCTCTGAATCATCCGAACATCTTGATCGTTCACGAAATCGGCGTTTTCGAGAATACGCATTTTATCGTGACCGAATTTATCGAAGGCAAAACCTTGCGCGAGATTTTAAATGAAAAATCTCTTGCTCTGTCCGATGTCTTGGACGTTGCGATTCAAATTGCCAACGCGCTGCGCGTCGCCCACGAAACGAATCTTATACACCGCGACATCAAGCCGGAAAATATAATGATTCGCAATGACAAAATCGTCAAAGTTTTGGATTTCGGTCTGGCAAAATTGATCGGGCAACATCCGTCCGAATCGGCAAGCGAATCGTTCAGCCGCAATGAAACCGCGGAAGGCGTGATAATGGGAACGATCAATTATATGTCGCCCGAACAAACCGGCGGCAAACCAATTGATTTTCGTTCCGACATTTTCAGCTTCGGCATTGTTTTATATGAAATGCTGACGGGTAAAAATCCTTTTCGCGGAGAAACTTTTAATCATACAATCATTGCCATTTTAGAAAACCAACCGCCGCCTTTGTCGCGGTTTATCAGCAATTTTCCCTCCGAAATTGAAACAATCATTAATAAATGTCTGGAAAAAGATCCGGCAAATCGCTATGATTCGGCGAAAGAATTACTAAACGATTTAAAGGCTGTCGAGAAAAAATTAAATTTAGAAAATGAACTCGAACGCTCTGCGCCTCCGAATAATACGCTTGACTTAAAATCACAAAACAGCCGCGTCGAAACGACGATTGAAATACAAAATCCCGTTCCAAATAATTTGACGGAAAATATTTATCCGATCATCGGTCGGGAAAACGAAATTCGGGAAATCAAAAGTTTATTAGAGCGATCCGACGTTCGGCTTTTGACATTGACGGGAATCGGCGGCGTTGGGAAAACGCGGCTGGCAAAAGCGATTGCCGGCGATTTGCTGAACGATTTTTCGGACGGCGTTTTTTTTATCGAATTGGCGGCGATTACGAACGAGGAACTCGTCGTTTCCGCCATCGCACAGCCGCTCGGTTTGCAGGAAGGAGGCGGCAAATCGCTTCGGGAAATTTTAAGGGAATTTCTCGGCAACAGGAAGATGTTATTTGTTCTCGATAATTTTGAACAAATAATGAATGCCGCGCCGCAAATCGGCGATTTGCTCGCCGCATCGCAAATTAAAATTTTGATAACCAGCCGCACGATTCTGCGTCTGAGCAAAGAAGTTGAATTCAGCGTTCCGCCGCTCGCTGTTCCGACAGAAATCCGGGAATTTTCGCAGAACGAACTCGCAGATTTTGAAGCGGTGAAATTATTCGTTGAAAGAGCGCGAAAAGCTAAGCCGCATTTTAATTTGACCGCCGAAAACGTCAAAAGCGTCGCGGAAATTTGCGCCCGCCTCGACGGGTTGCCGCTGGCAATCGAACTCGCCGCCGCGCGGATGAAAATTCTCGCGCCACAAACGATTCTCGCCAAACTCGAACATCGTCTGCAATTATTAACGAGCGGGGCGCGGGATTTGCCGGAACGCCAGCAAACGATGCGCGGCGCGATTGAATGGAGTTTTGATTTGCTGAATGAAGCGGAAAAAAGCTTATTCAGCAAATTATCGGTATTTCACGGCGGTTTCACCTTTGAAGCGGCGGAAATCGTTTGCGTCGGCAACGAATTTTCCAAAAATCAAATTGATTTTCTCAATTTACTGACTTCGCTGACCGAAAAAAGTTTGCTGGCTGCAAAGGAACAATCCGAAAACGACGAACCGCGTTTCCGTATGTTAGAAATCGTTTGCGAATATGCACTGGAATCTTTGGAGACGAACAGGCAGGCAGACGAGATTCGTCGCCGTCACGCTTTGTATTTTCTGCAATTTACGGAGAAAGCCGAACTGCATTTGCATCGCATTGAAGCCGAAGAATGGCTCGGTCGCTTGGAATCCGAACACGATAATTTGCGGGCTGCTTTAAGTTGGTCGTTCGAGTTCGAGCCAGAAATTGCCGCTCGTCTGACGGCATCGCTCCGCCTTTTTTGGAATTATCACGGACATTTCGCCGAAGGTCGTCGCTGGTTGGAAAAATCTTTGGTTCAGATGAAAGATATTTCTCTCGACACGCTTTGGAAGATTTACAATGGTGTCGGTAACATCGCCAATCTTCAAGGCGATTTTCAATCGGGTCGAAAGTTTTTGGAGAAATGCCGCGAGACGGCGATTTTGGCGAATAATGACCGGCAGATAGCTCTATCAAACCAATATTTAAGTTGGACTTTAGCCGAGTCGGGAAGTCAAAATGCCGCCAAGATTCTTTTAGAAGAAAGTCTGAGCATCGGCAGAGAGTTAAATGACAGAGAAATTATCGCGCAGTCTCTTTTATTCCTCGGAGAATGGGAGCGTTCCAAAGAAAAATATGCCGAAGCCCGCCGAAATTACGAAGAATCTCTCGACTATTACTGGGCAATTGACAAAAAAAATTCCGTCGCCATTCTTCTGACAAATTTAGGTACGATTACTTATCTTCAAAACGACCTCGAAAATTCGTATTCGTTTTACAAAGAAGCATTGAAACTCAGCCTAAAGCTCGGTTATAAATTGATTACGTCAATTTGTCTGGACGGATTTGCCGCCTTGAATTTCAAACAAAATGAACCGGAATCCGCCGTTAAATTATCCGCCGCGGCGGAAAAATTACGCGAAATGATCGGTTATATTTTGGAAAAAGAAGACCGCCGCTTTCGGGAAGATTACCTGTCTGAACTTAAAAATAAATTAGACGAAACCGCCTTCTCTGAATTGTACGAACAGGGAAGAAAACTCAAACCGGAAAAAGCCTTTGCTTTAGCCTTGTCCTCAAATTTCTAATCTCGCTTTAGCCACAATTTCAGCCACCAAAATAAAAAATTAAATTTTTTCAAAGAAAACCGGACGATTTTTCCGCCGGTGCCGCGCTAGTTAATAGAGCCGAAAAATTTACGGCTGACTATTAAAGCGATTAAGGAGAAAATTTTTATGTTTAATATGCTGATCCAATGTAAGTCTTTGGGCGATCCGCCGATAGACAAGGATATTCAGAATTGTTTTCTGGTTGATAAAAATAAAACGCCTTTTGAACACATCGTCGGCTGGACTGCCGAATGCGCCAGAAAAAACGGCGGAATCAAAAACTTATTGATCGCCTGTCACGGCGGTTATGAAAACGGCAGTCCGCATAAGGAATTAGGCGGACAGGGAATCAATCTGGGAACCGGATTAAATCAGGAGAGCGTTGTTTTGACAAAAGCCTGGAGAGGGCTGGTTAAAAATATATACATCTATGCTTGCGGCGGAGCGTATCAGCCGAATGCCGCCAATACTGACGCTACTCTTCCTAATAACCGGCTGACCTGTATCTTGATGTCTCAATATACCGGTTGTCCTATTTACGCGGCGAAAAGTCTTCAGGAATACAATCGGTTCGGGCGGCTGGATTTCGGCAGTTGGGAAGGGATGGTTGAGAAATTCGAGTATATACAGAGAGGAAACGGTCAGTCGCCGGTCGTCCGCGCTTCAAATGTAACGTCGAGAATGCATGATTTCGGACGCGAAACAGGTGATGAATAATATGGAGAACAAGTTATTCACACGTTGAATTTCAGTTAAGGATTGTTATTTATCCAATAGAAAGGAGAAAAATGAAAAAACTAAATTTATTATTTTTGACGGCATTCTTTTTAGCGGCGGGAATGGTATCGGCGCAATCGCTGAAACCGGAAAATCCGTATCCTTTGCAGGCAGGAATCAACAAAGGAACTTCCGACAGTTTGATCGGCGCGCATTACTGGTATTTTTACGCAATTCCTGGCAGCAATAAATTGACGGTGCGATTTACGAAACCAACGATGCTTTACGGTTCACAGATTAATAACAATGGCTTGACGATTACGCTGAATGACGAGAAAAAAACTTGGAAAAATATCAAAATCATTACGCAAAATAAAAATTCGACGGCGGCGATTTTTACGGCTGATAAAATCAAAAGTCGGACGAAAATAATTGTCAGCGTCGCG
>CAXTMQ010000136.1:0-5770 GCA_964245305.1 uncultured Pyrinomonadaceae bacterium | reverse complement strand
TCGCGCCGCCGAATCAAAATCTGCTGCGGATGGGCGGCGACTACGAAATCGAAGCGACGGGCGATGTCGCGTTCGACGCGGTAAAAAGTTCCGTTGAGCCGATTATTCGCACATACGAGTCAAAAATGAATTCCTACGGCACAGTCAAATTTCTCGCCGACGGCACAATCGAAGCCGCCGACGGCACACTCGGCACGTGGAAAGTCTTCGATGCCGAAAATCGAATTTACACAATCGTCATCGAAAACCTTCGATTTTCGCTTCAATATCTGCCCGGCTACGGGCTGGTCAAGCCGGACGCGCCGGACTTGATAATGTTTCAAGAGCTGCGCCGGTGAAGAATTAATCGGCGTCTGTTATAAATGCAATTTTTCGCCTTTTCGCCTTCGTTTTCACTCAATCTAAAAAGCCCGCTTCTTTTACCGAAAGCGGGCTTGAGCATACCGATTCCGGCGGTGATTTTGCGCGAGGCGATTCGCCGCACGGCGTTCGCGGTGACGACCGAACCGAGCCGTTTTACCATTCAAGGCGCGAAAATCGTGATTGACGACCGGAGTCTGACGATGGTCGCCACCGACGGGCATCGTCTAGCTTTTACTCAATTTCCGCTCGTCAATTCGACGGGACAAAAACTTGATTTACTCGTGCCGAAAAAGACGCTCGCGCAGCTCGAAGATTTGCTCGACCGTGAAATTCGGCGCGATGCGGAAAGCCAAATCGAAATCGGCGATGGCGCGGGCAATCAGCTTTGTTTTGCGGTCGGCAATCACAGCTTGTTCTCGCGCACGCTCACCGGCACGTTTCCGAATTGGGCGATGGTCTTGCCAAAAATCTCGCTTACACGGCGGAGATCAGCACGGAGGATTTTCGCCGCTCGCTCTCACGTGTAACCTTAACAGCCGACGACCGGAATTATTCCATCACGTATGGAAATCGAAGCGGGAAAATTGACGCTTCGATCAAGCACGAATGATGCGGAGGCGCAGGAAGAAATGCTCGCGGCGCTCGACGGCGCGAGCGGCGGGGAAGTTCACCGCCTGCGTTTCAACAGTTGCTACGTGCAGGATTTTTTGCAGGCGGTTTCAAAAGCGGGAAGCCCGACATTCACGTTCGGCTTTAACGACGGGAAAATGCCGTGCGAGTTGTTTTTACCAACGATGCGCGAAGGCTGTCGTTACGTTTTAATGTCGCTGATGTTGGACTAAAGCGACGATAATTTGAATTATGCTCGATACTGCCATCGCCGCCTGGAAACCGTCTCAAATTGAACTTTGCAAAAGCGAAGAACAATCCAATAAAGCTGAATTGATTGTTCTAAAAGGCAGTTTTTCGACGAGCGATCATTCATACAAATTTGAAATCAAATCCGATGGCAGAGGCGAGATTTTTTACTCGGATTTTGAAGCGGATTCCGAGGAATTCGCGCACGAAATAAAAGTTGAAGAACTCACCGCCGATATTGAGAAAACAATCCGCGAGCAAGTTGATTTGCAGCGGGAAGAAAACGCACTTGAAGACGGTGAGCGCGACGCGATCCGCGAGGAAATTTTCGGCGAGCGGCTCGAAGAAGTTTTCTGGGAGGAAATAAACCCGACGCTCGAAGACCCGTTTTTCCGTTCTTTCTATGACGACGGCGATTGGGGCGAGGAAATTCAAACTGAAAAAGGCTCGGTTGACGACCTTTTAGAGTTTCTGAAATTGTGCGCCCTGACCGAAAGGGCAATCGCCGCGCCAGATGATTTTCTCGTCGTCGAAGCCGAAACGGAAATTAACTGCGCCGGTTTGTCCGATTGCAGCTATCACACGACTCGCTTGGGCGAGCTGGTCGAAATCGCCTGCGCGTATTTTCGCCCAAGCGGATTTCGCTACGACTACAACGACGGCTGTTACGACCGACAGTCCGGTTATTGTTTAGAGAGCGAGTCAATCAGCGTCCCGCTCGTCGAAGCCGCTCGCGCTCCCGTGCGCGAAAAAATGCTTGGAATGGTTCGGCTCAGAGAAAGACTCGTGCAAATGAAAATCGAGTAAGAAAAGATAAAGCGGCTGACCGCGTTTTAGATGATTGCTCGAAAGTTTAATAGCGGGCTTTGCCGATTAAGCCAACGCCGCGTCGTCAGTCGCATCATCGGATTCAAACTGTTTGATGTGGTAGGAAGCGTCGGGAAAGCTGGCGATGATTTCCAATTTCCCGCCGAGTGCTTTGACGAATGCCCTTAAAGTTGAAACGTGCATATCCGAACGTCGTTCGAGACGCGAAATCGCCGCCTGCTTTTTATTGAGCAGTTCGGCTAATTCCTCCTGGCTGATGTCGAGTGCGCCGCGCAGTTCGCCGAAGCGGATTTCGCGGCGTAGTTCACGGGCGATTTCTTTGGATCGCTCTTTGGCGGCGGGCGACATTTTGGCTCGTAAATTTTTGAACGATTTAGCCATTTTTCGATTTCTCCTTTTCTAGTGTTTCGAGATGCTCTTCGTAGAGCGTGTCGGCGATTGGAACAAATTGTTCATACCAGCGGTCATTGTCGGTTTTATCGCCGCCGACCAGCAGTATAGCCATCCGGCGCAGGTCGAAAGCGTATAAAACTCTATATGGTCTGCCACGATGTTGCGCTCTTAATTCGCGCATCTGCGAATGCTTTGAACCTTTGATGTCAGATGAATACGGGAAACCCAATGCCACGCCGAACTCTTCCAGCATTCTCACATATGCGTCAACGCTTCCTTGCTCGTGTTCGTCTAGACTGTTCCACCCTTCCTCAAATTCGTCCGTGTATTCCACTTCGCAAGGCATAATTTATATTACACCAATGTAATATAAAGTCAATCTTCAGCCCAAAACTTTTCCGCAATTAAAGCGGCTGACGGCTTTTTGATTCGTCCGAGATTTTTATGACGAAACAATCACCTGCAAATTGAGTCCGGTGAAAACTCTCGCCGTTTCCGCCGCTCCGCTGAGAGAACTGCTGAATTCTTTGATTTATGGAGTACACGCCAAACTTCTAACAGAGCGTGCGCTGTGGCGGCAGCCCGCTTTGTCTGCGGCAAGCATTCCGACGACGGCGAAGGAATTAAAACACTTTCTCAACGCGACGCGGCTGGATAAAAACGGGAAACTATTTTTCGATTGCTCGCCGAGAGAGCATCAAATCGCCGTCTTGCTCGACAATCACGGCGCGCAGTTTTGGATTCATTATTTCCGTTGCGGCATCGGGCTGGTCAATTTGTCTTTTTTCAGTTTTCTGGCTTCAGCCGAAGGCGCGTTAACGAATTGGACACGCAACGTCATGCACGGCTCGCTCGAATATCAATGGTTCACTCACGATTTGCCGGTAGAAGTTTTCGGCGGCGACGTTGCGGAAGCGACGATTCGGCGTCGGCGATTATTTCGTCGAAAAAGTAAATCCGACGCTTCTTTATCCGTATTCGATTTACGCGGAGAATCCTAAAATTAAAGAGCCGTATAAATTCATTCCGGGCAGCCTCGAGCGATTGATCGAAGTTTTGATTTGGACGCGATTCGTCTGCGAAGCAATAAAACGGAAACGCGACCCGAGCGGCAGAATTTACATCAGCCTGCGCTTGACGATAAGTTGCGGAAATCTGAGAGACGCACCTTCTTTGGGTCACTCGGCCGAAATATTCATCAACGCGGTCGGCGCGTTAGCCGTCAAGGAAAACGCGCCCTACACTGCTTTAAGCGAAGGCTTCGGACGACGTGCCGACGGCGAATCTTATGACTGGGCGCGAAAGAACAAGCACCGCATTTTTTTGAACATTGAACAGTATAAAAAGGAAGTTACCATCCGCGAAAAAATTGCCGCCCGCGCTCGTCTTGCCGACTGTTGCGAAAGCAAGGCTCGGACGGCGTGCGGGTTTTGCAAGTATGCAGAGTTGAGGATTGGGATTTGTCGGTGTCGCCAACACCGAGTTAAGCGGTCGGGTCTTCTTTTTTTTGAAGATGAAATCAAATGGTTTCGGCGGGTTTTGGGCGCAAGATTAAATTCTTTTAGTTTAAATAAAAGATTAAAAAGAATAGGGCGCAAAACTTTCCGTTAAGTCTATTTACTTTATAATTTAGAGGTTATAGGCTCATAGTCAGAACTACCTGTTTAGGAAGAAATTGGCAAAACCTCATAGTCAGAACTACATATTTTGGAGCGATGTAATAGTCAGAACTACCTGTTTTTTTTGTTCGCACGAGTCAGAACTACCTATTCTCATAGTCAGAACTACCGATTTCGACCGGGAAAATGGCTTTCAAACTGCTTCAAAAACTGTTTAGTGAGGGATGCGCGAGTCAGAACTACCTATTTCTCATAGTCAGAACTACCGATTTTAGCTAAATCCTCATAGTCAGAACTACCTATTTGGAGTCTTTCTTGGCAAAGATTTCCACAGGCAAAACTTCACGTAAAACCTAACATATGGTTGGCGAAGTTATGGCTCAATGACTTTTATCTTCGCCTGAATCCTGTTTGCCCCGATGATTTCGCTGACGAACGACGGATCAGGTGTAAGGACGAATTTGGCGTCCAACAATTTGGCGCGTTTGGAGTTTTCCAAAACTTTCTCTATTTTGTAGTAAAGCAGCACTTTTTTCCCGACCATTTCGTTGAGCGCGATTTGCACGTCGCGCAGATTGTCACGGAGTTGCGCGTATTGCGTTAAGCCGAAGTCTCTGATGATCGTCGAGAGCAGGAGGTGATAGGGGTTGGTGAAGGTTGCCTGCGTGTAGTGATGGCTCATCCGTTTGTGAAGCTGGCGGGCGATGACGTTTTTGTAACTCATCACCTTTTCGTAGTTGAGCTGCCGAAACGTGCGGCTGGTGATGCTTTTCGTGACGAGCGAGTTAAACCGGACGAAGGCGCGCGTCTTGTTGCTCTGGTCTTTCCAGTCGTCGCGTGTTTGCAGTCCGAGGGTTTCAAACAAATTGGAAACAAGCACCGAAGTACCGTTTTCGGAGGTGACGGTCATATTCGTTCTGGCGCAGATCAGCAGCGCGTCCTTGATCTGATCCTTGCTGTAGCTGTGACCGTTTTTTTTCAGTTCTTCCTGCAGTTGATAAAGACTGAAAGTGACGCCGGCTTGCTCGTCGAGAAATACTCCTTGCCCTTCAGCGACGAATTTTCTGAGCGCGTCTTCGACAAGTTCTTCGCGTTTTGAAGGATAATAATAACGCTCGACGCCTTCGCGGTCTTCGACGCTCGCCGGGCGAATTTTGACTTTGTATTTTACGCCCCGGCATTCGAACTCTCTTTCCAGCGAATCGAGAAACTTGTCATTGATTCGCTGGACTTTTCCCCAATGATATTTGGGAATGAAGTCGTAAAGTTCGACGGTGTTGGAGAACTCACGCTCGTTCGGCAGCAGCATTTCAAATAAAGTCAGTTGCGCCGGTTTGGTGTGTTCGTAGTCCTTTAACTTTTTAGCTTTCGCCGGAACTAGAATTTCCTCCGACGATGTGTTCGTGTCGTTTTCTTTAGTTGGTTTTTTCTTTCTCATTGCTTTCCCGATTATTTTCGGTTAATTGAGTTGCCCTCTATTCTTGATTCCTTACGCTCGACAGAGAGACATCAGTGCTGGCGCAGTTTCGATTTTATTCTAATGTGTTATTTGTTAGCAAAGCGATAATTTCGGTTGTGAATAGGACAAAGATTGGGTATTACCTGCAGAATCTAATAGCCGGATATTAATTAGTAGTATCATTATCCTCCACAGGTAACTATTCAGGTAGATGAGCCGGTCAGCGCAACCGGCTTGCCTTTTAGGGCGT
>CAXTMQ010000135.1:0-11901 GCA_964245305.1 uncultured Pyrinomonadaceae bacterium | reverse complement strand
TGTTTGAGCGGCTTGGTAGCGTCCAGAGAATATAATGAATTTTTAGCGAAACAGAATCTTTGTAAGGAGCAAAAATGATAAAAAAATTATTCGCCGTAATAATTGTGTTTTTTCTGCAAATTTCACTGGCAAATCAAATTTTTCCGCAAAAGAAAATTGTTGATTCAAAACATAAAAAATCAATTGCCGAAGCTCGCAGAATGGTTGGCGAGTTGATGTCGAAACAATGGATTCCCGGTCTTTCGATTGCCGTTTCGGTCAACGATAAAATTGTCTGGTCGGAAGGATTCGGGTTTGCCGATTTGGAAAATACCGCGCCCGCTTCGCCGCAAACGCGCTTTCGGATCGGAAGCATCTCCAAACTCCTGACGGCGACGGCGGCGGCTAAACTTTACGAACAAGGCTTGCTTGATCTCGACGCGCCGGTTCAAAATTACGTTTCCGACTTTCCCAAAAAAGATTATGAAATAACTTCGCGCGAGCTTCTCGGACACCTTTCGGGAATCAGGCATTACAGGCGGGACGAATATATCAATCGGCAGCATTACGATAAAGTTTCCGACAGTTTGAAAATTTTCCAATCCGATCCGCTCCTCTCCGCGCCGAACGTCAAATATCTTTATTCGTCTTACGGCTATGTTCTTTTGAGCGCGGTCATCGAAGGCGCGTCTAAAAAAGATTATCTGGATTATATGCAGGAAAATGTTTTCAACCCGCTGGCTTTGAAAAATACCGCGGCGGACGACAGCCGCCGAATAATCGAACACCGAACCCGTTTTTATTCGCGCAGTTCCGACGGTCAGATAAGCAACGAAACCTTTGCCGACACCAGCGACAAATTAGCCGCCGGCGGCTTTCTGTCAACGGCGGAAGATTTGGTTTCGTTCGCTTCAAAAATATCGCAGGAGAATTTTTTTAAGCCGGAAACTCGTTCTTTGATTTTCACTTCACAGAAAACGACCGACGGAAAGGAAACCGGAGTTGGATTCGGCTGGAGAATCGGAAAAGACAGCAAGGGACGCGCGATTTATTATCACGGCGGGGATGCCGTCGGCGGACGGGCGATTTTAATTTTTTATCCCGATTCAAAAGTCGCGGTGGCAATCGCCTGTAATTTGACTTTCGCAAAAATCTCGGAAGTCGAGGCGGCGAATTTTGCCGATCTGTTTATAAAGTCCGTTTAAGTTAACCCGACGTTAATAAATTCGGCGCGGGGAAAACCACATGCTCAAGCGCGGACTCTGAACGCGCTGATTTAATTTACCGACACACTTACTAAACGGAGAAATGTTTATGTATGATTTGATTGTCATTGCCGGCGCGCCCGGAAGCGGTAAAACGACTGTTGCCGACCTTTTGCACGACGCTTTGAAATCGCCTTATATCGATTTCGGTTACATTCGGGAATTTCATCTTGACCGGGATTGGAAAAACGAAAGCTCGCGGGAAGAACGGATGTCGTTCGAGAACCCGGTTTTTATTCTCGAAAATTATATTCGCTACGGCTACAAAAACATCATCGTCACCGATTTACAGGATTTTCGAGTGCGGCAAATACCTGAATTGTTTGGCGAATATAGTTATTTAATCGCCACAATGATTATCAAAAGCGATGACGAGCTGGCTTTGCGAATCGAAAATCGAAATGACGGTTGGCGGGATGTTCCGCGCGCTTTGGCTTGGAACAAACAAATTCAGGAACGTCCGCTGCTCGTCGGCGAGCAGCGAATTGACAACACTCATAACGAGCCGAAACAAACGCTTGATTTGATTTTGCAGATTGTTGAATATGAAAATGCCGGATAATTTTATAAAAGGCTTGGAATTAAACGAACTCTTCTACCGCGAAACGGCGGCTTTGATTCTTGAATCGAATTTTCCGAACCTGCGATATTCGGCGGCTTTAATCGGCTGGGGTTCGGAGGTTTTGGGTTTTGACGATTCTCAATCCGCCGATCACAATTGGGGCATCAGGTTTCAGATATTTTTGTCGGCGGAAGATTTAAAGAATTATGCCGAATCTGTCAGCGATGTTTTCGATGAGCAGTTGCCGTCTGAATTTCGCGGATTTCCGGTTGATTTTCCGATTGCGGTCAACCAAGACCAGCGCGGCGCGGTACATTCTCTAAAGCATAATATCGAGATTGAAACTACCGGCGGATTTTTTAAACGGTATTTAGGATGCGACCCGTTCGGTGAAATCCGAGCGGCGGACTGGCTGACATTTCCCGAACACAAACTTCTGGCGGTAACGGGCGGCAAGGTTTTTCACGACGGTTTGGGTGAACTCGAAGTTATCCGGCAAAAATTCAGATATTATCCTCGAGATGTCTGGTTATATATGCTTGCCGCGCAGTGGTTGAAGATTTTTGAAGAACAAGCCTTTGTCGGTCGAACTGGTTACGTCGGCGACGAGTTGGGGTCAAAGGTGATTGCGGGTCGACAAGTCACAAATCTGATGCGGCTTTGTTTTCTGATGGAGCGCAAATACGCCCCGTATCGCAAATGGTTCGGGACGGCGTTTTCCCGTTTGGATTGCGCCCGGGAGCTGAAACCGATTTTCGCGCGTATTCTGCAAGCAGACCAATGGAAAGAGCGTCAGGAATTTCTAGGCGAAGCGTATGAAGCCGTCGTGCGAATGCACAACGCTTTGGAAATTACGATTCCGATAAAAGAAAAATCCGTCCAATATTACAGGCGACCTTTTTTAGTCGTCGGCGATGAACGCATTGCGGAAGAGATTCGCCAAGCTATTTCGAGTGCAGAAATTAAAAACATCCAGCCCGATCTCGGTTCGGTAAATCGGTTGATAGATTCGACCAGCCTGATAAATGATCCTTCTTTCTGCAAAAAACTGAGAGAATTATACGCATAAAACTTTTCGCCTGCGTGAGCGAAAAATCGGAATCAAGTCTTTTCCCGCCGATCTTTATAAAAACTTCAGAAAAATTTGAAGTCATTTTCAGGAATTCGACTCCGATTCCGGTTAAAATTGTTCAAATAATTTCAAGGCTGAACTTAATAATTATGAAAATGAAGTTTTTATTAATTCTTGCAGCATTTAATTTTTTTGCCTTCATCAATTGTTGGTCGCAAACTCCGCAGACGGATTCAGATAAATTAAAGATTGAAAGATTAACCGCGCTTTGCAAACTATGGGGCGAGGTCAGGTATTTTCACCCTGCGCTCGCTTATCGCAGCGATATTGATTGGGATGCGACGCTTATTCAGGCAATTCCGAAAGTAAATAATGCCAAAACTTCCGACGAATATCGAACCGCGCTGCAAAGTATGCTCGATGTTTTGAACGATCCCTTGACACAAATTTCTCATACTGATTCGACTGAACCGCAGTCGAATGACGGCAAAAATCAAACATTCGATTATCGTCTGACGGAAGACGGCGTAATGATTATCGCCGCCGGGAATTATTTTGAGTTTTATGATCAGCTGATTCAGCAAAAATTAAGAGAATTATCCGGCGAAATTAGTAAGGCGAAGGCAATTGTTTTTGATTTACGCGCGGCTCAACCCGGCGGTGATTATGGAAACGGCGCGTTGGCTTTCGGCTTCAGCCAAATCGAGCGGATGATTCTTTCTTCCGCTCTTGAGACTCCCGGCGAACGAAGCCGTCTTTATCGCGGATTTGAAAACGATTCGTTCGCCGCGTCCGGTCAGTATAAAACAGGATTTTACACGCAAAACGGAAAAAGGATAACGCCTGCCCGAAATGCTAAAGACATTCCGAGCATCACGATTTTGAACAAAAATTCCGGTTTGCTCGACTCGACGCTTCCGCTTCAGGCGAGCGGCAAAAATTTAATCGTTTTTGAAGGCGACGCGAAAGAAGGTTCTGTCGGTAAAACGGAAAGTGTGATGTTAGGCGAGAATTTAACCGCACAAATCAGAGTCAGCGAGCCGATTTATGAAGACGGAACAAGCGGTGATTTACAGCCGGACGCGATTGTCGCAATTTCGCCGGATAAAACCGACAAGGCGATAGAGACGGCTTTGGAACTCGCCCGCAATTTCAAACCTTCCGCAGTCGTTCGCCGGAAATTACCCGCAACCGCCGTAACAACGCTTGATAAATCTTATTCGCAAATGCAGTATCCGCCTTTTGAATATCGTCTGCTCGCGGCGTTCCGCATCTGGAATATCGTCAATTATTTTCATCCCTATAAAAATCTGATAACCGAAGATTGGGACGGAGTGTTGCGCGAGTTTATTCCGAAATTTGAAGTTGCCAAAGATGCTTTGGAATACAATTTGGCAGTTGCCGAAATGGTCACGCATATTCACGATTCGCATTCATACGTCGCCGGTGATGTGATTAACGAATATTCCGGAACGGGCTATCCGCCGATTCGCGTCCGATTGATCGAAAATGAATTAATTGTAACGAATATTTTCGATGAAACCGCCAAATCTAACGGATTAAAAATCGGCGACATCGTTGTAAAAGTGGACGGCGAAGATGCCAAGATGCGGTTTGCGCGATATGCAAAATATATTTCAGCTTCTACGCCGCAAAGCAACGCTGACAAAGCGACGATTGCATTTATGAACGGTAAAGATAAATCCGTCGTTACGATAAAACTCCGCGATGCGAACGGTACAGAAAAGGAAATAAAACTGACCAGAAAATACGAAGATTTTACCACTCTCTATCACCGCGAGCGAACGGGCGATATTCTCAAACTGCTTCCCGGCAATATCGGTTACGCCGATTTAGACCGTTTAACAGCCGATAGAATTGATGAAATGTTAGAAAAGTTTAAAAACACGAAAGCCATCATCTTCGATATGCGCGGCTACCCGAACGGTATTTTTTACTGGCTTTTGGCTCCGCGTCTGACCGAGAAACAAAATGTTCCGGCAACGCTTCTGGAAACGCCTCTCATTAGTCAGTTTTCTCCGATGCCTTCATCCGAAGCCAACTATCAGTTGATTCAGCCGACACCGCCCGGAAAATGGATTTACAAAGGCAAAACCGTGATGCTCATTGACGAACGCGCCGAAAGCCAAGCCGAACATACCGGCTTATTTTTCCGCGCGGCTAACGGCACGAAATTTATCGGCAGTCCGACCGCCGGAGCCGACGGTGAACTGGCAACATTTTCTGTTCCGGGCGGAATTACCATCGGCTTCTCCGCGCAATCCGTAAGATTTCCGGACGGCAAACAATTGCAGCGCATCGGACTCGTGCCGGATGTTTTAATTAAACCAACGATTAAAGGTGTTCGAGCAGGCAGAGACGAAGTGTTGGAAAAAGCGATTCAGTTTGTAAAATCAAATTATTAGCAAGCCGGGACGAAAAGAAAAAATAAATCTATGAAGAATTATAATTTTTTTAAGCGTCATAAAATCGTTACGATGTCACTGATACTGTTGGCAGTTTTTGTTTCAGTCCTGATCATTTACAGTATAATGGTTATTGCGAGAGCGTCCTCCGATACTCCGAGAGTAGTTGCAAAGGCGACTGCTCCTGAAAAAATAAAATTGCGCCTTGAAGACTTTCCTGAGGAATACAAACAAATACTTTTGACGGTCGAAGACCCGAATTTTTACACGCACAACGGAGTTGATTTCGGAACGCCCGGTGCCGGATGGACAACTATCACTCAGGGCATTGTCAAAATTTATTTCTACGACGGTTTTACGCCGGGAACTTTTCGATACCGTAAATTCGAGCAGAGCCTCATTGCCTGGACATTTACGGCAAGTTGATAAACAAACTCAGTTGCTCATATTTATAAATTCCGCATATCTGGGAAATTATCACGACGAGGATATTGTCGGTTTCCAAGCGACAGCGCAAGCCTATTTCCAAAAAGATTTTTCAAAGCTGACGAAAGATGAGTTTATCTCGCTGACGGCAATGCTGGTTGCGCCGAATAATTTTAATGTCGCTAATCAATCCGAGCAAAACCGTGAAAGAGTCACCAGAATAAAACATTTATTGAACGGAGAATGTCAGCCGACAGGCTACACGGATATTTACTACGAATCCTGCGCCGCCGGATAGGAAATTTCTCAGGCGAACGGCAGAAATTACAATGCGTCGGACTCGTGCCGGATGTTTTGGTTAAACCGACGACTAAAGGCATTCGAGCAGGTAGAGATGAAGTATTGGAAAAGGCGACTAAATATCTCGGTTCAGGTGTAAAACGGAAGAATAACAATATATTTTGTTCGATTCCAGCATTTATCGGCTAAAAAGTAAAAGAAATTCTACTTAACAAATAAATTAAAGCATTTTTTCTGCCATTGAGAGCAGATTAAATGCTTTTTTTTTTATTTAAAGTTCTTCGCGTAACTTTTTCGAATCTCGCGGGTATAAATAATAGCTTCGGTAAAACTATTTTTCACTGCGGCGGATAATGACGAATTTCAATGAAGATTCGATAGATTTAGAACTCATCTCAAAAGGCGATGCTGATACTTTTGCGCGTTTTTATCAGCGTTATCGGGATCGTGTCTATGGATTTGCGTATCGGATGCTCAGAGTGCGGACGGCGGCTGAAGATGTCACGCACGAAACGTTTATATTTTTAATCGAACATCCCGAAAAATATCAAAAAGAACGCGCTTCGCTGTTGACTTTTCTTTGTATGGTGGCGCGCAGCCGCATTTTGAACCAATTTCGCCGCCGCGATTATATGGAAGAAAGTTTAGATGATGAAGAATTTCATTCGGTAAAAATCGAATCGGCTGAACTTGATCCGCTCGCATCACTGCTCGAACAGGAATTGACGGAAAAAGTGAATGAAGCGATTTCGCTGCTTCCGCCTTTGCAGCGCGAAGCAATTATTCTTCATAAATTTCAGGAATTAACTTACTTCGAGATTTCGATTGTTACCGAAGTTGAAATAAACGTCGTAAAGTCGCGGTTATTCCGGGCGCGGCAAAATCTCGCCAAAAACCTTGCGCCGTATATGAGTTTGAAAGGAGATCATTGTTATGGATTGCGAAAAAGTTAGCCTGTTAATTGAAGAATTTCACGACGGAGAATTGAACGGCGATTTAAAAAATCTTGTCGAGCGGCATATCGCCGGTTGTTTTTCCTGCCACTCCGAGTTCGAGCGCGTGACGGAGTTGGATAAATTACTGGAAAAAAGTTCTGTTCCCGTTCCTTCCGCGATTTTCGATCAAAAATTGATGCGGGCTTTCAAACAAAAGCGAGTCCGTAATTTGGAATCAGATTCATCGTGGCGGCAAATATTTCTCGGCTCGGTCAGCATTCCAAAACCGATCTTGGGCGCGGCGGCGATTTTAATGATGTTGGCAGTCGTCGGAGCAAATTTAATCGGCAGAAACGCGACGCGCGACGCTTTTGATGTTGCAGCAAATTCACCAATAATAAATGCCTCGTCTCCGGCAATTGAGGCGGCTGTCCAAACAAAATTTGTCGAAGTTCCCGCCACCAAAATCGTCGAAGTTCCGGCGATTAAAGAGCGCGTCGTCGAGCGCATAGTTTATGTTGACCGCCCGCGCGATTCAAATAAGCGAAACGAAAACGCCGAACAAAATGGTTTTACGCAAAATACTTCTGCCGCCAAAAGCAGGTATTTTGTCGCAACGAGTCTGAAAGGATTTCAACCGCTGCCCGAAATCAAAACGGAAATTATTAAAGAGGAAAACACGAATGAGAAATAGAATCTGTCTTGGTTTGATAGTTTTGTGCCAAATTTTATTTGTTCAGCAGATTACCGTTCGCGCTCAACAAACTAAGGCGACGGTTTCTTTAAAAGAGATCGGGCTTTCTGTCTCTTTTCAAACGGAAATGCGCGATGCGGACAATTTTATCTTAAACGGTTCATTTGATACTTATGTTTATCGGACAAATCCGAATATCATTCACCGGATTTTAATAGACGAAATTTCGGGACTTTATTTCGGTTACGACTTTGAAATCGAGTCGATTGCCGCGAAAAATTCATTTAAGGTTTCGGTCAAGCGTTTATCCATTGAACCCCAAAAATCAGTTAAATTGAACAATTATAGTTCAAGCCCTCTTCCGAAATATCCGGACGCTGTGGAAATGAAAGAAGGTGAAATATTACTTTTAAATCTGCTCGAAAATCCGCAGACCAAAGTGAGAGTAGTTGATTTAATTAAAATCTCAAAAAGCGATTTCACGAAAAAAGAATCAATCGTTTCGACTGCGGTCGGAAGTAACGCATCGCCGCAAATCGCTTCAAACAACTCAACGATTGAAGCCCGCGATTTTTCTCCCGACGCAATCGAATCAAGGCTTAACAACGCTCAGCTTTTTATAGACGATAAAAAAATTTCGACTTCGGCGAAAGAAAATTATGTCGCGGGCGACGGAGAATTTTTGTATTTATATGTGCCGGGCAAAGGACGCTTTATATTTTCTCTCGCGCCGCGCCCGAACTACGATTTTAAAAAACTCGGAACCGTCGAAAACAATAAAATTTCGTTCGCATTTGAAAATACAAGCTACCAATTGATTTCAATGCTGCCCGTCCTTGAAATACGCGGCAAATGGAATCTCTGGATTTTTCACGATTCCGAATATAAACCACTAGTCCCGCTTTCATCTTCTAAAAACTACAAAGTCGGAACAACCGAGTTGAACGAAAAAAATTAAAAGTCTGCGGAGAAAAATTATTATGAATCAAAAAATTTATATCGGGAATCGAAAGATTTTTTTGAAATTTTTCGCCGTCACAGTATTTATTTTAACTTTCGCCGCATTTACCGCTTCGGCAATTTCAAGGGTTGAAAATACAGTAACTATTGAAAATTCACAAAAAACGAATCTGCACATCGTGACAATTCTCAAAGATGTCAATCAACTAAACATTGAAGTTGGGCTTCCGAATTGGACGCCGGGTTATTACACAACTGAAGATTACGCCCGCAACGTCTCGCGGCTGACGTTCGCCGACGAAAACGGCAAAGGTCTGTATCATCGCAAAACACGCGATAATTTGTGGATTCTTGAAACGCAAAATGCGAAGGAAGTAAAAATCGAATTCGATTACACGGCGAACTCATACGATCTTAATAAATCGGACATCACGACGAATTACGCAATTTTAAACGGCACGAATTTTTTCTTTTATGTGAAAAATCATACGCAGGATTTGCCCGCTTCCGTTTCTTTTAAATTGCCGGAAGGCTGGCGTGTGGCGACGGGACTTTCGCCGACGAAGAATTCGTTGAATTTTACGGCGGAAAACTACGACGAGTTGGTAGATTGTCCGGCGTTGGTCGGCGAGTTCGACTTGATAACTCTTAATTTGCGCGGCATTCCGCATTACTGGGCGATTGCGCCGAAAAGCTTGATTCCGATAAAAAGTTTGGAAAAATATGCGGCGGACGGTTTGAAAATAATGGATGTTCACACGCAGATGTTCGGCGAAATTCCTTACAAAAATTACTGGACGCTTAATATCTTTAACGAAAAAGGTTTCGGCGGCAATGAGCATTCAAATTCTTACCTCGGTCTTTTGCCGAATCGAATGGCAACGCCTGAAACCATCAAAAACGCGCTCGGCACGCATTCGCATGAATTTTTTCACGCTTTTAACATCAAGCGGATTCGTCCCGCCGAGATGTTTCCGTATCGTTACGACGAGCGAAATTACACGCCGCTGCTCTGGATTTCCGAAGGAATTACGAATTATTACGGCGCACGAGGTCTGCTACGAGCCGGTTTTTCAACGCCGGAAAACTATCTTAAATGGCAGGCGCAAACGATGGCTGCGGTACAAGCGGACGAATCGGCAAAATACGTTTCGGTCGAAGAGGCGAGCATCGACACGTGGCTGCCGGATATGTTTCAAGGCGAACAGAGATTCGCTCCGAACTATTATTCGCGCGGGCAAATCATCGGCTTGCTGCTCGATTTAGCAATTCGCCGCGACACGAATAACGCGAAATCTTTGGACGACGTGATGCGCGTCCTCTATCAGGATTTTTACAAGAAAAATAAAGGTTTTACAACTTTCGATTTAATCGGCGCAATCAACAATCTGACGAAAAAAGATTACAAAGATTTTTTCGAGAAATACGTCGGCGGGACCGAACCGCTTCCTTATGACGAAGTGCTGGCATTTGCCGGATTGAGATTAGTTGAAATTAAAACCGAAACTCCGGGTTTGGGTTTCAAAACACAATCGGGAAACGTCATGTCGACAATTACGAAAGACGGCGCGGCGGAAAAGGCGGGAATTCAAAAAAGCGATGCGTTTATGGGAATTGGAAATATTTCGGCGAGCAATCCAAATTGGCAGACTGAATTTCAAAACGCTTACAAAAACAAAATCGGCGAGGAGGCGACCGTTTATTTAATGCGCGATGGCAAACCCTTAACCGTAAATTTAAAAATAAATGCGGAAACCATTTCGACGTGGAATTTACAGACTATGGAAAATATTTCCCCGCAGCGACGAGATATTTTAAACGCCTGGAAAGAAGGAAAGTGAAAATTGAAGCGCAATTCAAGATTTTCTCGCCAGGTTTTCAAAATCAGGAAGAAAAAAAATAGATTTTTTTTTGAAAAAAAGTTCTTCTCTTATTTCACTAAGAACAGTATGGTTAATGAAATATTACTCAAAATTGCTGTGGGTGGAAGGCTAATATAAATAGGTTTGGAGTTTTGTGTAAAATTCCAAACCGCAATATTCAGTGAGCTAATTTTGGTCTTTGAAAACGTATGATCCGCAAATAAGCCTGTGGCAAAACTGTCACGTAAGAAGCGGCAATTTCCGGTAAACTGCTGCTTCGATTAGTTTCCCCAATTGTTCTAACTGCATTAAAAAACCTAAAAAATTGGATTGATCCTGTCATCCTAAATTCAATAAGAACGATTTACATATTTTCAAAAAAGCATTAGAGCGTTAATCAGTCCGTGATTCCTCTGCGGAACTTAACACATTGCCTTTAACCGGCACCTGATTCTAAAGAGACTAATTTAAAGGGTGTCTGAAAAGTCGTCAAGAGTAAAATCGATGAATGAGTCGAAACCAATATTCAAGCGATTTAACCGAACAGGAATGGCTATTTTTGAAAGATTTGATCCCGCCCGCAAGATTCGGCGGACGACCGCGAACAGTTGAAATGCGGGAGATTCTGAATGCCGTTTTTTATGTCTTGCGAGCTGGCTGCGCGTGGCGTTTGGTGCCGCACGATTTTCCGAAATGGAAGACTGTTTATCATTATTGGCGTGAATGGCGGATCAGCGGCTTGTGGGAACGAATCAACGAAACTCTGCGCCGGAGCTTACGAAAAAAAACAGGTCGCAATGCCGAACCAAGTGCTTCGGTAATTGACTCTCAATCAATTAAAACAACCGAGCGCGGCGGTGTTCATGGATATGACGGCGGCAAGAAAATATCCGGTCGCAAACGTCATTTGTTAGTTGATACAGTCGGTTTGCTTCTCAAAGCGAAAGTTCACGCTGCTGACATTCTCGATAATAGAGGCGGAAAATTACTGCTTGAAAACTTGAGCGATGAATTTTCACAGATTCGTCATTGTTGGGCGGATATGGGATACCGTGGAGATTTTCCCGGATGGTGCAAGGAGAATCTCGGCTGGACGCTCGAAATCGTCAAACGCCCAAGCAAATGGGGACGATATCTGCCGGGTGTTGAGCCGCCGCCAATGCCGCGTTTCACGGTTCTCAAGCGGCGATCGGTAGTCGAGAGAACGATTGCCTGGATTGGACGTAATCGGCGGATGAGCAAGGATTATGAGTTTCTAACAGAAACAAGCGAGTCGTTTATTTACGCAGCAATGAGCCGATTGATGCTGAAAAGATTGACAAAAGGTGTCTGAAAAGCCATTAAAATGACTTTTCAGACACCCTCTAGAGCAGATTTCAGGTAAATGCTACTCATAGCCGCAGTGCTTGATCCAATTTCT
>CAXTMQ010000134.1:0-11967 GCA_964245305.1 uncultured Pyrinomonadaceae bacterium | reverse complement strand
TGGGGCGGCGGCATTTACGAGGACGATTATTATTACGATCTGGCGGACGAAATGGGAATCTTGGTTTGGCAGGATTTTATGTTCGCGTGTTCGATGTATCCGGGCGATGAAAAGTTTCTGGACAGTGTGCGGCACGAAGCGATTGATAACGTCAAAAGATTGCGAAATCATCCGTCAATCGTCATTTGGGTCGGCAACAACGAAATCGAAACCGCGTGGCAGCATTGGGGCGGTTGGAAAGACAAAAATCCCGATTTCGTTTGGGAAGATTACAAGAAAATTTTTCTGCGCGTTCTGCCCGAAGTTTTAGACGAATACGATTCGTCGCGCCCGTATTGGCAAAGTTCGCCGAGCGCGAATTTTCAAGCCGATTCGGAATTTCAAGGCATCGGCGACACGCATTACTGGCAAGTCTGGCACGCCGAAAAACCTTATAAGGAATACGAAAAACAGTTTCCGCGTTTTATGTCCGAATACGGTTTTCAATCGTTTCCCGAAATCGAAACCGTGAAAACTTACACGACTGAAGAAGACAGAAAATCAATCGAAACGCCGATAATGCTCGCGCATCAGCGGCATCCGCGCGGCAATCAATTGGTGAAAACTTATATGCTGCGCGAATTCGATATGCCGAAGGATTTTGAATCTTTTTTGTATGTCAGCCAGGTTTTGCAGGCAGAAGGAATCAAGATCGGTGCGGAGCATCTGCGGCGCATTATGCCCAGAAATATGGGTTCACTTTACTGGCAGGCAAACGATTGCTGGCAGGTCGCGTCGTGGTCGGCAATGGATTATTTCGGACGCTGGAAGGCTTTGATGTTTTATACGAAAAGATTCTATGCGCCGATGCTCGTTTCGCCGCACGTCGAAGACGACGGAAGATTGAATATTTACGTCGTCAACGATTCGCCTGATATGAAAAAAGCACAGGCGACGATGACTTTGCTCGATTTGAACGGCAAGGAATTAACGAAGAAAACGCTCGATTTAAACGTCGAGCCGTTCAAAGGCAAATCGTATTTTTCGCAGCCTGCGAACGAATTCTTAAACGGCGCGGACGAGAAAAATGTTTTTCTGCTCGTCGAATTGAAAACGGACGGGAAAATCGTTTCGCAAAACGAATATTTCTTCAAACCTTTTAAGGAAATGTCGTTTGAAAAGCCGGAGATAAAAACTAAAATTACGCCGACCAAAGACGGTTTTAAAGTTTCGCTTTCAACCGACAAGATGGCGAAAGACGTTTATCTTTCAGGTTTTACGGACGGAGTTTTTGCCGATAATTATTTCGATTTGATTCCAAACAAAAATATCGAAATCGAATATCGCGCGGCGCGGAAAATGAGCGCGGATGAATTTCGTGAAAAATTGAAAATTCGTTCGCTTTACGACGCTTTTAAGTAAATTTTCAAATAAAATTATGAAACGAATTTTGGGAAATATTCTGTTGATTTTATTGAGCGGCGCAGCGATTTTCGCGCAGACGAACGCGGCTGGTAATTCGGATTGCGAGGAAGCGAAAAATAAAATCGTGCGATATGAAAAACAATTGAGCGATTGGGCGCAGATGAATCGTTACCGCGAGGCGGACGCGACAGTTCAGCCGCCTGCAAAAAACGAACGGCGCGTGGTTTTTATGGGCGATTCGATTACCGACGGCTGGAATTTGGCGCAGTATTTTCCCGAAAAACCGTATATTAATCGCGGCATCGGCGGGCAAACCACGCCGCAGATGCTTCTTCGTTTTCGCGCCGACGTGATTGATTTGAAGCCGAAAGCGGTCGTCATTTTAGCCGGAACAAACGACATCGCCGGCAACACGGGCGCGATGTCGCTTGAAGACATCGCCGATAATATTATTTCGATGGTCGAGCTTGCCAAAGTCAACAAAATCAACGTCGTTTTGTCGTCGGTTCTGCCGGTCAGCGACCGTTTGAAAAATAAGGAAGGCGATTTGATAATTCAAACAAGTCGCCGCCCGAATGAACGCATTACGGCGTTGAACGATTGGCTGAAAAAATACGCGGCGGAAAGCGGTTCGATTTATCTGGATTATTATTCGGCGACCGTCGCGCCGGACGGAACTTTAAAGGACGGCATCAGTTACGACGGTCTGCATCCGAACGCCGAAGGCTACAAAGTTATGCAAAGTTTGGCGGAAAAAGCGATTGCGCGGGCATTGAACAAGTAAAACGATTAAGTAAAGGGATTTTTGACCAAAAAACTGAAATTTCGCTTTTTACTCGGACGCGATTTGCCATATAATTTACGAACAGTTCTACAGAAGTTCAGAATAGTTCGGCGGGTAACAGGAAAATGGTCAGACGAATAAACTTGAAGAATGCGAACGTCGCGCGTTCGAGTACGATTCGTGATATAAATCGTCAAATTATACTCAATCACATCCGCGAAAACAGCCCGATTTCAAGAGCGGAGATCGCGCGCGTTACGGATTTGCAGCGGTCAACCGTTTCGCTGATTGTCGAAGAATTGAAAAATATCGGCTTGGTCGAAGAAGTCGAAGGCGAATCTTCGGGCGGTCGTCCGCCGCAGCTTTTGACTTTGCGAACGGCGCACGCCATCGCCGTCGGCATTGATCTCGGCAAAAAAAGAACGATTATCGCCACGAGCGATTTAGCCGGACGAACCATCGAACAGGAAGAATTTTCGACCGATAAAAATTTCGAAAAAACCATTTCCCGGATCATCAAAACAGTCGGTTATCTGGTTAATAAAAACGGTGGTTCGATAGAAGGTATCGGCGTGAGCGTTCCGGCTCTGGTCGAACCGCAGGGCGGAAAAGTTTTGCTGATTACGGATTTTGACTGGCGAATGCCGGACATCGTGCGGCGTTTGGAAATCGCTACGGGTTTGCCGGTGAAAATTGACAACGATGCCAACGCCGCCGCGCTCGCCGAGCTTTGGTTCGGTCGCCCGGAAGTCAGAACGGTGCGCGATTTCACCTTGGTTTTAATCGAAAGCGGCATCGGCACGGGCATCGTTTTCGACGGGCAGATTTATCGCGGCAAAGACGGCATCGCGGGCGAATTCGGTCATATGACCATCGGCAGCGGCGCGCCTATCGCTTGCGCCGCCGGCAAATATAATTGCTGGGAAGCCTTCGCGTCGGAACTTTCGGCAATCGCCCGATACGCGAAATTGGCGAAGAAAGCGAACGGCAAGAGTGCGATAGATTTTGATGAATTAATCAATCTCGCGCTCGGCGGCGATAAAAGTGCGGTCAAAGCATTAAAACAGACAGCGCATTACATCGGCATCGGCATTGCCAATTTGTTTCAGGGACTTTCGCCCGAAGTCGCCATCGTGACCGGCAAAATCGTGCGGGCTTGGTCGCTCGTTGCCGATGAAATAATAACGGGCGCGAAATCAGCCACCTGTCAGGGCTATCCGGTGGCGAAAATCATCCCCTCGACGCTCGGCGCGTATCCGACTTTGATGGGCGCGTTCAGCTTGGTTTTAACGCATAAGTTCGCGCAAGTTTCGATTACCTGAAAGACATTATCAACCGCGCTGAATCGTTTGACGGCGTTTGAGATTGTTCGCACGGAAAACTTATCAATCCGGCTCGTCCGGCAACTGAGAAAATTTATGAATCCACTTCTTGAAATGCGCTCGATCACCAAAGAATTTCCCGGCGTGAAGGCTTTGGACGGCGTTACTTTCGATTTGCGAGAGGGCGAATTTCATTCGCTCGTCGGCGAAAACGGCGCGGGCAAATCTACCCTGATGAAAACTTTGTCGGGCGTTTATCCTTACGGCACATATGGCGGCGATATTGTCGTCGAAGGCGAAACCAAGCAATTTAAAACGATCCGCGACGCTGAAAACGCAGGCATTGCGATTATCTTTCAGGAACTCTCTTTGGTTAAAGAATTGACCGTCGCCGAAAATATTTTTTTGGGGCGCGAGCCTTCCAATTTCGGCGTGATAAATTGGACGGAACTTTATCAGCGCGCCGGAAAACTTTTGCAAGATTTGAATTTGCCGATTAATCCGAAAACGCCGGTCGGAAATTTGGGAATCGGTTCACAGCAACTTGTTGAAATCGCCAAGGCTTTGTCGCAGAACGCGAAGATTTTAGTTCTCGACGAACCGACCGCCGCGTTGACCGAATCGGAAGTTGAAACTTTGTTTGAAATTTTGCGAAAACTTCTCGCGCGGGGCGTGGGAATGATTTACATTTCGCATAAGCTCGGCGAAGTTTTCGAGATGAGCGACCGCATCACGGTTTTGCGCGACGGCAAAACGGTCGGCACGAACGACGCGAAGGATTTGACGATTGAAAAAGTCATTGCCTTAATGGTCGGGCGCGAAGTCGGCGATATTTTCCCGACGAGCCAGCACGAATTCGGCGAGGCGATTTTGGAAGTTAAAAACTTGACGGCGTTTGAAGCGGAAACGAATAAATTGCTCGTTGACAATGTTTCGTTCGCGGTCAGAAAAGGCGAAGTTCTCGGCATTTCCGGTTTGATGGGCGCGGGACGGAGCGAGCTTTTGATGTCAATTTTCGGCGCGCATCTCGGCAAACAATCGGGCGAAATTTTTGTTGAAGGCAGAAAAGTTTCGATTGATTCGCCGGCGGACGCGATTGCGAACGGCATCGGTTTCGTCACCGAAGACCGCAAGCGTTTCGGGCTGATTTTAGCGCAGACGATTCTCGACAATATGACGCTCGCCGGTTTAAAACAAATCAGCGGCGCGTTTCTGACGCATCGCGCCCGCGAAAGCGTCGCGGCGAAAAAATCAATGCAGGATTTGCGCGTCAAAGCCAATTCGCCGCTGACCGTCGCCGGAACTTTGTCGGGCGGCAACCAGCAGAAAGTCGTTTTGGGAAAATGGCTTTTGACGAATCCGAAAGTTCTTTTCTTGGACGAACCGACGCGCGGCATTGATGTCGGCGCGAAACAGGAAATTTACTCGAACATTAACGCGCTGGCGAAACAAGGTCTGGCAATCGTGATGGTTTCATCCGAACTGCCCGAAGTAATCGGTTTGTCGGACAGAATTCTGGTTCTGCACGAAGGCAAATTGACCGGCGAATTTACGCGCTCCGACGCTTCGCCTGAACGAGTGATGGCGGCGGCAACCGGAAATATTTAATAAAAATTTCAAAGGGAAACAGGCGGTAAAAATTATGACTGAAAAAAGCGGCGGCAAGATAAAAATTGAAACGAGCCAACTGCGGGCTTACACGATGATCGGCGCGTTGGTTTTGATTTGGGCGTATTTTCATTGGGCGACCGGCTCGATTTTTCTCACGCCGCGCAACTTGTCGAATTTGATGCTGCAAACTTCCGTGACCGGAATTATCGCCGTCGGAATGCTGATGGTTATCGTTTCCGGGCAAATTGATTTGTCGGTCGGTTCGGTTCTCGGTTTGGCGGGCGCATTGGCGGCTCTCGCGCTCGGCAAATGGGAAATGAGTTTTCCGATGGCAGTTGTTTTGGCGTTGGGAACGGGCATTGTGATTGGGGCGATTCACGGAACGCTGACGGCGTACGCGAATATTCCGGCGTTTATCGTAACTTTGGGCGGGCTTCTGGCGTGGCGCGGCGCGGTCAAGGCGGTCACGCAATCGGAAACGATCCCGATTGCCGATCCGGTTTTTAAATCGCTCGGACAGCAATACATCGCGCCGAATATCGGCTGGATTTTGGCGGCGATAGCGATTTTATGCGTTTTGGCAGTCGCGTTCCGGCGGGCGCAAACGCAGAAAACTTACGGCATCGGCGAAGCGAATTACGTGAGCGAAATTTTAAAATCTTTGCCTGTCGTCGCTCTCATTGTCGTTTTTATTTATGTAATGAATTCGTATGCAGGCATCCCGATTCCGGTGTTGATTCTGCTCGCGGTCGCGCTTTTGGGAGTATTTATCACGAATTTTACGACGTTCGGACGCTATCTTTACGCCATCGGCGGCAACGCGGAAGCGGCGCGATTGTCGGGCATTGACAACAAATTTAACATCCTGAAAGTCTTCGCGCTGTTGGGAGCGTTGACGGGCGTGGCGGCTTTGATTTTCACGGCGCGCGTCGGTTCGGCTTCGCCCGATGCGGGAACTTTGAAGGAATTGGACGCGATTGCCGCCTGCGTCATCGGCGGCGCGAGCTTGATGGGCGGACGCGGCACGATTTTCGGCGCGTGTTTGGGAGCATTGATTATGGCAAGCCTCGATAACGGAATGTCGCTTTTGAACGTCAAGGATTTTATGCAGGATATTATCAAAGGCTCGATTCTAGTCGCGGCGGTCGGACTCGATATGCTCGGAAAAAAACAAGGTTAATTACATTTTGTAGAATCAAAAAACCGACTTTTTTATAATCAAACTGTCAACAGTCAGCTATCAACTGTCCGCTGTCAAAAAGTGAACCTTATTTAAAAGCGGATAGTTAATAGCTGACAGTTGACAATTAAAATTCAATTTTCACGCAAAATTAAATTGATTATCAGCCCGATCAAAATTCTATATTTTCGTAAATTTGAAGCGTTCTGATTCGGTCGATAAGATTTGTTTCCATCGCTTTTTCGCGTAAAAGTCTGAGTGGTTCGCTCGAAGGTTCGTCGGACAAATCGAAGCGTCCGAAGTGCATCGGAATTAAAAAATCGGCTTTTGAATCAACAAAACCTCGAAATGCTTCTTCGGGCGAATTGTGATTCGCTTTCATAAACCAGCGCGGCGAATACGCGCCGATGCCGACGATAAAAAAATCAATTTTCGGAAACAATTCGGAAAGCTGTTTATAATGGCTGTCATAGCCCGAATCGCCGCCGAAATAAATCGTTTTGCCCGCGGCTTGAATAATGAAACTTCCCCAAAGCCGCCAATTCGTGTCAAACAAACCGCGCTTTGACCAATGACGCGACGGCAGAAAAGAAATTTTTATCTTGTCGATTTTGAGCGAAAATTGCTGAAACCAACCGGCGGTTTTAATCTCGGTTTTCGGCGATTTCCAATCCTTTAAAAGTTCGTCCATTCGCAGACCGGCGAGAATCGTCGCGTCGGGAAATTTTTGCGTGATTTGTTTGATCGTCGTTTCGTCGCAATGGTCGCGGTGATCGTGCGAAATTAAAACGAAATCAATTTCCGGCAGTTTATCAATCGGCGAAGGCACTTCGACAAGGCTTGAAATCAGCGGCGGGTCGCCGAACACCGGATCAGTCAGAATATTCACGCCGTTCAAACGAATAAAAAATCCGGCGTGTCCGAGCCACAAAATGCCGTCACGATTGCTTTGTAAAAATTCGGTCGGGTCTTTGACTTCGAGCCGAAATGCATCGCTTTGCTTTTCCGCTTTCTGCGGTTTCGCGCTCAACTGCCATTTGAGAATATCGGCGATTTTCGGCAAAAACGGAAATTCCGCGTTAACAAAGCGATTTTTTTCATCAACCGGCGTTCCTTGCCAATCCGTTTTTATCGTCGGTAAAGAATCGTTTCTCACGTAAGTTTTTATCACCGCTTTATCTGTATCGCTCCAAAAAATTATCAACGCCGAAACTGCAAATAAAGCGATTAAAATCACCGCGCCGATTTTAATCGCTTTGAGCAGACGCTTTTTCATAAATTCAGAATAGCAACGCCCGCTAATCTTAACAAAGCGCGATGCAAACCGCTTTCAAACTTCTTCATCGAACAGTTCGTTAGATGATAAAACTCTTTCGAGGTTGAAATATCGAAAATATCTATCTAAACTTTTAAATTATGCCAGAACAAGATTCAAACGCCGCCGTCGCGGAAAAATACTCGGTCAGATGTCGTTACTGCGGTCAGAAAAATTACGTCAAGGAAGATTACAAAAACGGCGAGGCGAAATGCGGACGCTGCCGCCTGCCTTTATCGAACGAAGCGCATAAAAAGTTTGCCGATTTGAGCAAACATGATTACGTTCACCCGCTCGACAGCAAGGCTCTCGCCGCACTTCGCGCGATTCCGGGCGTTGACACCGCGCTCAAAAAATTTCTTGCCGTGACGGGCGAATCGGTGATTCGCGTGATGTTTATGGCGAGCGCGGTCAAAGTTACGCCGAAGCAGTGTCCCGATCTGCACGCCAAACTGCAAATCGCCTGCACGACGCTCGGCGTTGATATGCCGGAGCTTTATATCCAGCAGAATCCGATTGTCAACGCTTTCACGGGCGGCGTTGAAAAACCGATTATCGTTTTGCACTCGTCGCTTATCGAACGCTTGAACGATGAAGAAACGCTCGCCGTCATCGCGCACGAAGTCGGTCATATTCACGCCGAACACGTTCTTTATTTAACGGCGGCAAGGCTTTTAGAAGCATTGGCTAATGCTTCGATTGGGCGATTAATTCCGGGCGCGGAGATTATCAAATTTTTGATTTCCGCCGGTATCAGCAGCGCGCTGCTTGCGTGGGCGCGGCGTGCCGAATTGTCGTGCGATCGCGCGGCTTTGCTCGTTGTTCAAGATCCGCACGTCATCGGGCGCACGATGATGAAGCTCGCGGGCGGAACTTTCGCCTCGAAAATTGATTACGACCAATTTTTAGAACAGGCGAAGGAATTTCAAAAAAATTACGACGAGAAAAAACTCGACAAATTCTGGGCTGATATTCTCAACGCCGGACTTTCGCATCCGTTCCCGATCTGGCGCGTCTCGGAAATTCTAAAATGGGTTGAAGACGGCGAATATGCGGAAGTGATGAAGAAATAAAACTTGCTTTTTGACCTTTGGTCTTTGGTTTTTGATTCTGTTTTCAAGGTGCATTTGCCCGGTAACAGTTCTTCAGCCAAAGACCGAAGACCAAAGACCAAAGACCAAATGCATAATGAAAGCGGTTTACGTTAAAGAATTTGGCGGCGCGGAGAATCTAGAGATTCGCGCGGTCGAAAATCCGCCGAAGCCGAAAGCGTCGGAAGTTATCGTCAGCGTCAAAGCCGCCGGTTTGAATCGCGCCGACGTTCTTCAGCGACAGGGTTTTTATCCCGTGCCGAAAAAATTTCCCGAACGAATTTTGGGTCTGGAATTCGCGGGCGAAATCGCGGCGACGGGCGCGGCGGTGAAAAATTTCAAAATCGGCGATAGAGTTTTCGGCATTACAGCAGGCGGAGCGCAAGTCGAATTTCTTTTGACCGACGAATCAACGCTCGCCCGCATTCCTGAAAATCTTTCATTCACCGAAGCCGCCGCCGTTCCCGAAGCGTTCATCACCGCGCACGACGCGATTTTCACCCAGGGAAATCTTCGGAATAACGAAACGCTTTTAATTCACGCCGTCGGTTCGGGTGTCGGGCTTGCCGCTTTGCAGCTTGCAAAAGCGCGAAATATTGTCGCCATCGGAACTTCGCGGACGGCTGACAAATTGAAAAAATGCGACGAATTTAATTTGGATTTCGGAATTTTGACGCAGACCGCGATGCTCGAAGCAACGCCGGAAAAATTCGCCGAACTCGTTCGCTATCGAACGCGCGACAAAGGCGCGGACGTGATTCTGGATTTGGTCGGCGCGAAGTTTTTTGCGGCGAATCTCGAAAGCCTCGCGTCAAAAGGTCGTCTCGTTTTAGTCGGCTTGACAAGCGGCAGAACGGCGGAATTTAATCTCGGCACGGCTTTGGTAAAACGCGCGAAAATCATCGGGACGGTTTTGCGCTCGCGCTCTTTGGAAGAAAAAGCCGACGCGACGCGCCGATTTTCAGAAGAAGTCGTGCCGCTTTTGGCAGCGGGAAAGATTAAGCCGAATTTAGACAAAATTTTTCCGCTCGAATATGTGAAAGAAGCGCACCAATATCTCGAATCGAACGTCAGTTTCGGTAAAGTCGTTTTGAAATTTTAATCAGGAATTCTTTTCGCCGATTCTTGCGGCGGCTTCGTCGGTGATAATGCACAAGCCGGAAACTTTCGCGGCGAAAAACTCATTTAATTTTTCAATCGCCTGTTGATAAGTCAGATTGCGGGCGAGGCGTTTGTCGAACGAAATGACCGACCAAACGGGCGCGTTTAAATCATTCACCGCGTTTTCGGTCGCGTCGTCTTGCGCTTCGTTCGATTGATTTTCGATTTCCGCCGGTTGCTCCATTGTTTTCGTCAACATTTTCGTAAAATTTTCAGCCTTATAATATTATCCGCTATTCGTCACGGATTTTCTACCGTTTAAAAGTTTTAACGACGCTCTAATTTCAGAAAACGCTTGATTTAGAACGAATGTTGCAAAAAAATGCGTCGCAGTCAAATTGAAGTTTTTCGCGCGAAATTGGTTATAATCAAAAAATGAACGATCAGCGCGTAATTTTTCTCACCGGATTTCCGGGTTTCATCGCCGCCCGTCTCGTCGCGCGTCTCGCCGCGCCGGACGTAAAATTTTATCTGCTCGCGCAAACAGCTTTCATCGAACAAGCCGAAAATGAAATCGAAAGAATCGCGGCTGAAAACCGCATTCCGCGCGAAAATTTTCAAATCATCGAAGGCGATATTACGCTCGAAAATCTCGGCATCGGTGATGAGAAATTAAAAACGATTCAAGACGAGACGACCGACGTTTTTCATCTCGCCGCCGTTTACGATTTGGGCGTGAAAAAAGATTTGGCTTTTGCGGTCAATGTCGAAGGCACGCGCAATGTCAACGATTTCGTCAAAAACTTAAAAAATCCGCGCCGTTATAATTACATTTCGACCTGTTATGTCGCCGGAAGACGCACGGGCGAAATTCTCGAAACCGAACTCGAACACGCGGCAGGTTTTCGGAATTTTTACGAAGAAACAAAATACCTGGCGGAAATGGAAGTTGAGTATTTGAAAAGCGAATTGCCCGTCACGATTTATCGCCCGTCGGTCGTCGTCGGCGATTCGGAAACGGGCGAGACGGCGAAATACGACGGCATTTATTCGCTGATCAATTATTTACGGAAAGCTCCGAATTTACTGCGTTTCGTCAACGTCGGCAATTCGGCGGTCAAGTTAAATCTCGTTCCCGTAGATTTTGTCGTCGAAGGTATCGCGGCTTTATCAATGGACGAAAACGCCGTCGGCAAAACCGTCGCGCTCGCCGATCCGAATCCTTTGACGACCGAACAGCTTTTCGACGCGATTGCCGAATCTTTAACGAGCAAGCAATCAATCATCAAACCGCCCGCGCAGCTCGTCGAAAAATCTTTGATGCTGCCGTTTTCGCCGATTGTTTCAGGTTTGCCGTTTCCGTCCGTGCCGTATTTTTTCGTGCCGCAAACTTATGACACGAGCGTCGCCGATGAACTGCTCGCCGCGCACGATATTCATTGTCCCGACTTTAAATCTTACGTCGGAAATCTTTTGAAATTTGTCGAAGCGCATCCGAAATTGTAATCTTCAAACAACGAAAATTTGCAGATGAAGAACGAGAAAATAAAATGCGTCGGCGTGGTCGTCAAGCCGAATCACGAAGAAGCGCGGCAAACCGCCGGCGAGCTTGGCGCGTGGCTTGAAAGGCGCGGCATTGATTTAATCGCTGCTCCGCCGAACGGAGCGGAAAAGTTCGATGCGGGAACAAACGAAATCAAAACGGTTGCCCTCGAACAATTTCAATCCGCAGCCGATTTGATCGTCGTTCTGGGCGGCGACGGAACGATGATTTCGACGGCGCGACTGACTGCCGACCGCGAGGTTCTGGTTTTGGGAATCAATTACGGCTCGCTCGGTTATCTGACCGAATTTCGCATCGAGGAACTGTTCGACGCGCTCGAGAAAATTCTCGCGGGCGATTTTGAAACGGATCGGCGCGTAATGCTCGATGTCGGACATTGGCGCGACGAACAAAAACTCGCAGGCGGTCGTGTTTTGAACGATGTCGTCATCAACAAAGCCGCGCTTGCCCGCATTATCGAAGTCGAAGTCGAGTTGAATAATCTTTACGTCAATTCGTTTCGCGCCGACGGTTTAATTGTCGCCACGCCGACCGGCTCGACCGCTTATAATCTTTCGGCGGGCGGACCGATTGTTTATCCTTCGATGAACGCGAT
>CAXTMQ010000133.1:0-12016 GCA_964245305.1 uncultured Pyrinomonadaceae bacterium | reverse complement strand
GACCGACGGCGGCGATTGCCAGCGATGAAAAGATAAACGGAATCATTCCGCCGACAAACAATCCGGCGAGAACGTCGGCTTTGTAAATATCAATCGAATTGATTCCGGCAAGACCGACGAATGCGGCGAATAATGCCAGCGCGGTCAGCGCGGCGGACGCGATGGCGAAACCTTTACCCGTCGCGGCGGTCGTGTTGCCGACGGCATCGAGAATGTCCGTTCGTGCGCGAATTTCTTTCGGCAAACCGCTCATTTCGGCGATGCCGCCCGCGTTGTCGGCAATCGGTCCGAAAGCGTCAATTGCCAACTGCATCGCGGTCGTCGCCATCATTCCGGCGGCGGCGATTGCCACGCCGTAAAGACCGGCGAAATAATGCGAAAGGAAAATTCCCGATGCCAAAATAAGCGTCGGCACGAGCGTTGATTCCATTCCGACGGAAAGACCGCCGATAATATTCGTCGCCGCGCCCGTGTCGGATTGCCGCACGATTGACATCACGGGGCGTTTGCCCATCGCCGTGTAAAATTCGGTGACAATGCTCATCAACGCGCCGACAATCGAACCGACCAGAATCGCTAAGAAAACGCCCGTACTGGTAAAATTAAAACCGCGCAAACTCATCGTTTCGGGCAGCATCCATTTGACAAGGAAGAAACAGGCAATCGTCGTTAAAATAACCGAAGTCCAATTGCCTATATTCAAGGCTTTTTGAACGTTTCCGTTATCGTCGGAAATTTTGACGAGCGAGCAGCCGATAACCGAGAAAATGATTCCGATTCCGGCAATGACCATCGGCAAAAGCAACGGCGAAAGACCGCCGAATTTATCGCCGCCTGTTAAAATAACCTCGCGTCCCAAAACCATCGTCGCCAGAATCGTCGCTACATACGAACCGAAAAGGTCTGCGCCCATTCCTGCCACGTCGCCGACGTTATCGCCGACGTTATCGGCAATCGTCGCCGGATTTCGCACGTCGTCTTCGGGAATTCCGGCTTCGACTTTTCCGACCAAATCCGCGCCAACGTCCGCCGCTTTCGTGTAAATTCCGCCGCCGACACGCGCGAACAGCGCGATTGATTCCGCGCCAAGCGAAAAACCCGCCAAAACTTCAATCGCTTTTTCCATCGCCGCGCCGTTGACCGTCGCGCCGGCGACGTTGACGACGTAAATGTGATAAAAAAGTATAAAAAGCGAACCCAAACCCAAGACCGCGAGTCCGGCAACGCCCAAGCCCATCACCGTCCCGCCCGTAAAAGCGACTTGCAGCGCGCTTTTCAAACCCGTTCGCGCGGCTTGCGTCGTGCGGACATTGGCTTTAGTCGCAATGTTCATTCCGAAATATCCGGCGGTTGCGCTGAACACCGCGCCGATGATGAATGAAATGGCGATCACGGGCGAAGAAGTTTCCACCAAAGTTCCAGACCAAGCCAAAATAGCCGCCGCGATAACGGCGAAAATCGCCAGGATTTTCCATTCCGCCTTCAAAAACGCCATCGCGCCCTCGGCGATATAAGTTGCCAGCTCGGACATATTCGCTTCGCCGGTCGGTTGTTTAGTTACCCAAGCCGATTTGAACGCCATCACGATAAGGGCGAAAACGCCGAAAGCCGGAATTAAATAAAGAATTGTTGATTCCATTCTGTTAAATTTTCTAAGTTTTAATATTATGAAGCTCTCGTTTCGGCTAACGAAATTTAACCTTTACTAAAGCAAAAGGGTAATTATTGCCGATTTGCAGGCAGTTTTTCAAATGAAGTTTGCCTTTCAGTCGTCAAAGCGCGGGATTTTTCAGCTTTTACTTTGCATTAATTCGATAAATCTTTTGAAAAGATATTCCGAATCGTGCGGTCCCGGCGCGGATTCGGGATGATATTGAACTGAAAAAACCGGCAGAGTTTTATGCCGCAGACCGGCGACGGTTTTGTCGTTAAGATTGACGTGCGTAATCTCAACTGTTTCGGGCAAGCTGTTCGCGTCAACCGCGAAACCGTGATTGTGCGCGGCGATTTCGACTTTGCCGGTCGTCAAATCCATAATCGGCTGGTTGCCGCCGCGATGTCCGAATTTTAATTTGTAAGTAAAGCCTCCGAAAACCTGCCCCAAAATCTGATGTCCGAGACAGATGCCGAACATCGGCACGTTTTCCGTCGTCAGTTTTGTGATTTCTTCAACGACCCGTTTCATCGCCGCCGGATCGCCCGGACCATTGGAAAGAAAAATTCCGTCCGGCTGTAACGCCAAAACGTCCGCGGCGGAAGCGTCGCTCGGCACGACTGTAATTTTACAGCCGAATTTCGCAAACTCGCGCAGGGAATTGGTTTTCACGCCGAAATCGTAAGCGACGACGTGAAATTTTTGTTCATTTTCCGCTGCGTATTCAAAGTTTTTTCCAATCGTCACCGCGCTTGCCAATTCGCGGTTCGCCATTTCGGGCGAATTCAAAGCTTTTTTGAGTAAACTTTTTTCATCTAAATCGGTTGAAGAAATCGCCGCCCGCATCGCGCCCTTGTCGCGGATGTGGCGAACCAGCGCGCGAGTGTCAATTTTTTCGATGCCGACGATTTTATGCCGTTTCAGATAAGCGTCGAGCGTTTCCGTCGAACGCCAATTCGACGCGACTTTGCTTGCCTCTTTGACGACGAAACCTTCGACCCACGGGCGGCGCGATTCGACATCTTCCTCGTTCACGCCGTAATTTCCGATCAGCGGATACGTCATACAAACGATTTGTCCGGCGTAACTCGGATCGGTCAAAATCTCCTGATAACCCGACATAGAAGTATTAAAAACCATCTCACCGAACGATTCACCGTCCGCGCCGAACGATTCGCCGCGAAACGCGCGTCCGTCTTCGAGAACCAAAATCGCTTTTTTTGATAAATTCATTCTTTTACAATTTTATAATTTTACAACCGCGCCCGTTTCATTGGATTTTCGCGCCGCGTCCATTAAAAGCTGCACTCGATAACCGTCCGCAAACGTCGCCGCATTTTCGACCGTCATTGCGCCCGGTTGAATCGCTCGAACGATTTCCGTCGCAAACGCCAAAAAGCCGTTATTCCAGCCGGTATCGCGCACGTTTTCCAAGCCTTCGTTCAAATCAATTTCGACTTTATTCCAACTTTCGCCATCAGATTTGCCGATGTAAGTTTCGCCGTCGTATTCGACGCGGATCGCGCCGTTCGTGCCGAAAAATTCGACGCGATTTTGATACGCCGGATATTCGACCATCGAACAGGAGATATTCGCCGTCGCGTCTTCGCAAAATTCATTGTCGGCGAAACGCAGAATCAAATTCGCTTCGTCGTCGGTCGAAACCGTTTTCATTTCGCCTGATTCTTTATCGCGCCGCTTTTTGACGTGCGTTTGCAGTTGGCAGAAGATTTGCGAAACTTCAGTATCCAAAAACCAGCGCAGCGAATCGAAAACGTGCGAGCCGATTGCGCCCAACGCGCCGCCGCCCGATGATTTTTCCGACCACCAATTCCAGGGCGAATCGGGCGAGCCGCGATGCGGAGCGCGAAAATTATATTTGGCGTGACGAATTTTCCCGATCTCGCTGCTTTGCAGAATTTCTTTGGCGTGTCGTCTGCCGTTCAAAAATCTGAGTTCGTGGTCAATCAACGCCAACAGATTTTTCTTTTCGGCGGCTTTTTCCGTCATTTCTTTAGCTTCGTCAGCCGTCATCGCCATCGGCTTTTCGCACAAAACGTGCTTGCCTTTATCGAGCGCGAGCAAAGTCATTTCACGATGATAAACCGGCGGCGTGGTGATGCAGATTAAATCAACCGCTTCGTTTTTTACTGTTTCGCGCCAATCGTCGGTGAAATGCGCGATGTTAAATTCTTTTGCGATCTTTTCGGCGTTTTCAAGATGACCGCTCGAAACGGAAACGACTTCCGCGCCTTCGATTTTTTGAAACGCCGGAATCTGCACGGTTTTGGCGAAACCCGTTCCGATGATTCCGACGCGAACTTTTTTATTCATTATCAAAAATTAAAACACGAATCGAGCAAAGAAAAAAGCGCGGGGCTTTTGCTGCCTCGCGCTTCAAATTTTTGAATCCAAATTCGCTTTTAATTTAGCGGCTTCGGTCAATGCCCAATTTAAGACTGCCCGTATTTTTCTTCACGCCGCCGGAACGCAGAAAATATTCGTAAACTTCGCGGTGTTCGTCGCTCATTTCCGTGATGCTCGCGCCGACCAGATACTTGCTCGCCGAAAGATGCTGATCTTCAACCGGCTCGTATCTCTGTCCGACGACTTTCATCGAAACTTTGCCGTTCGGCAAATCGAGTTCGGCGTTCAGAGCGCGTTCTTCGCCGACCATATAGTTTTCCTTGATGCGAATCGTCGAAACGACGAACGCGATGCCCGTCGCGCTCAAATCCTTTGTTTCGCCCGTGATATATAAAATTTGCGGCGGCGAACTTAATTTGCCGGTTTTGCCGCTCGGTTCAAATGACAATTTGATTGGAACTGCCAGATTATGTCTGGCGGAGACGACACGCTCCACCATTGATTTATTAAATTTCGCAATCAATTTTCTTAGCATAGCCGTTTGATTTTCGTGTGTTTGATGTCGAAGCCGTTGTAAATACAGGCAGTTACTAAGTCATAAACCTTTTTACAATAAATTTCAACACTTTTTTTTCGAGGTTAAAAATTTCTTTACATCTTAAAGGATTTTCCTTTATTGTCCTCGCTTTTCAAACTCGAAATTTTGTTGCCGTCCGCCGCAAATTGAAAAGTCAGCTTGCCGGTTTTGCCGTAGACGGCGGGTGTGGCAATCGCCGTATATTTGCGCTTGTCGTCGGAAATTTGAATTTCGTAGTTATAGCCGGTCGTTGTCGAGGCGATAATATCTTTCGGCAGAAAACCTTTGTCAATTAATTCGCCCATCGAACCGAAAAGCCCTTGATTCTGCACGGCGTAAACCATCTGCGCTTTGTGAACCCGTTCGAGCATCGCTTTGGCTTCTTCGTGATGCGTTTTCATCCGCAGCGCGAAAAAGTAATTTTTGCCTTCGGTTTTGACTTCCTTTTCGACCGCTTCGTCAACCGTCAGAATTATCCAGACATTGTTTTCCTTGCGAAGTTTGATTTCCTGGATGCCGATTTTTTCCGTGTCAACGTCGGGCAGTTTGGCGGTGACGGTCGCTTTGTCGCCGGTCGTGATTTCGCCGTTGATTTCGACTTCCGCCGGAACTTGCGCCGCCAGAGCTTCAAAATCAACCTCCATTTCCTTTAATTCCGAATCGGTCAAACCTTCAATTGCCGGACGCAGATTCGTCAAAAACAGAGCTTCTCTGAACTTTTTCTCGTGCAGACTTTTGTAAAAAACGCGCACCGTATCCGAAGGCGAATTCGGCTCGATCTTAATGGTCGCTTTGGAAGGCTGATTTTTCGGCTCGTTCGGCGCGGCAATTTCCGTCCTTGTCGCCGGTTCGCCGTTTGGCGGATTATCCTTCGCCGCTTCGACCGCGCAGCCGGAAAGCATCGCAACGCCGAAAATTAAAGCCAAAGAAAAACTTTTGATCTTTAAAAAATTATTAATCATTTATTTTATTTCGGATTTTAAGTTTGAAATTACAAACGGATTATTCGCAGGCAAGACGTTTTAAAGGGGAAAAAACGCGCTTTTCGGATTATAGCGCGTTTTTTCGGTAAACGTAAAATGTTTTTTTGCTTTGCTTGGAAAGCGACGATGAAATTCTGCAAGTTTTTCCGAGAAAATTTGCGAAAAAAGTTAAAAGCCGCTTTGCTGACATATAAAGCAAAACGGCTTTCGTCGCTATGATTTTGCTAAAAATCTATCGGTTCTTTTTGCCCGATAAAAGCAATTCGCGCCCGACGTAATAAAGAACAAGGGCGAGAATCCAGAACGGGAGCATTCCGAGCCAATCAGCATTGTCTCCGGCAAAAAAGGCATTGCTTTTTTTCGCCCACTCCGCAGAATTATCCTGAATGGCTTTTAATGCCGGAATAAAGGCAAAAATAGCAAACAAAATTCCCGCTACCGACGCGCCCGCGATATAACCGGAGGAGAGCAGAACACCGTTTGATTTGTCAGTCTCGGCGATAACTTCTTCTTCCGATAGATTCGACCGCGCGAGTTTTCTCTTCAAATATAAATCCACCGCCCAGCGGACTGCGCCGCCAACAAAAATCGGCGCGGAAGTCGAAATCGGCAGATACACGCCGACAGCGAAAGCCAGCGACGGAATGCCGGTTAATTCTAGAACGAGCGCGATCATTACGCCGATTAATACCAAACCCCAAGGTAATTCCTGACTCAAAATACCTTTGATGATATATGACATCAAAATCGGTTTCGGCGCGGGATACGGTTCGAGTTTATTGCCGTTTTCGTCTACCGTAACCGTGCCGCCGATGCCCGGATCAACTAAATAGACGGGCTTGCCTTGAGCGTTAATCAGATATTTGCCGAGTCCGCCGGAATCCGGATCGGTGTTATGCCAAACGCGGTAATTGTTCGTATCGGCAGTTGCAAATTTGCCTCCGACTTTTTCGGATTTGAAGTTGTCGCCGTCTTTCGTTAATTGGTCTTCTTTAACTCGAAAGTCTGCGCTAAAGGCGGTTGGCTCAACTTGTTTGTAGTAAGTTTTCGCGTCATTCAACCATAACAGCAGTGGACCTAAAATCAGCGCGGAAGCGAGTGCACCGACGAGAATAGCAACCTGTTGCTTCCGCGGCGTTGAACCGACGAGAAAACCTGTCTTCAAATCTTGCGAAGTCGTGCCGCCGTTCGAGGCAGCGATACAGACAATGCCGCCGACAGACAGAGCCGTTACGAAATAAGGATTCGGCGCAGTCCAACCCAATGCAAGAAAAATCAAACAAGTGAAAAGCAGCGTTGCCACCGTCATTCCTGAAATCGGATTCGACGACGAGCCTACTTCGCCCGTCAGCCGGGACGAAACGGTAACGAACAGGAAACCGAAAATGATAATCAAAATCGCGCCCAGAAAGCCGACTCGCAACGTCGGAATAAAAGTAATTGCGGCGATTAAAGCCAGCGTTCCGCCGATTACCCATTTTATTGAAATATCCTGATCGGTGCGCGGCAAAGTTTCGCCTTCTTGAACGTGCGTCCCGCGTAAATCTGCCAGACCTGATTTCAAACCGTGCCAAATCGTCGGAATCGAACGCGCAAGACTAATTAAACCGCCTGCGACGACCGCGCCCGCGCCGATATAGAGAATGTATGCGTTACGAATGTCGCCGGAACTCATCGCGCTGATAAGCCGTGTCGGATCGGACGGCAGACCGGGCGCGAGCGGCGTGGTCAGAGCGTCGCCGAAAAATCTAATCATAGGAATCAACACGAGATACGAAAGAACGCCGCCGCCAAACATAATCGCCGCGATATACGGTCCGATGATGTAACCGACACCGAGCAGCGCGGGATTATTTTCAAGCGCGACCGAACCACCCTTTAAAGTATTGTCGCTAAATGTTTTGGTCGGTTCAGGATTAAAGAAACTGAAAACATCTACCAGCGATTTATATACAAATCCGATTAAAAATCCTACGGTAATGATTTTTCCGCCCTGCAAAGCCGAATCATCAGTTTCCGTAACTTTTACCTCCGCATATTCGTTGGCAACGGCGCGGGATTCGGCAGATGCGCCCGCCTTCAAAACTTCCGCACAAGCCGTTCCTTCCGGATATTTTAAAATGCCGTGTTGATCTTTAATTAACGCGCGACGCAGCGGAATCATCATCAAAATTCCGAGTAGTCCGCCAAGCACGGCAACCAATGTAACGCGCCAGATTTCCAGATCGAAGCCGAGAATCATAATTGCGGGCATTGTTACTCCGACTCCGAATGCGATTGATTCGCCCGCACTTCCGGCGGTTTGCACCACATTGTTCTCTAAAATCGTCGCATCTTTCATACCGAATTTCGACAACAGCCGAAAAAGGGTGATCGAGATGACGGCGACGGGAATCGAAGCCGAAACGGTTAGACCTGTTTTTAACACGAGATACAGCGACGACGCTCCGAAAATAACGCCTAAAATCGTTCCGACAATCAGCGGAAAAATCGAAAGTTCGCGCATATTTACGACTGAATCGGGAATATACGGGCGAAACCTCGCCAGAAAAGGATTATTAGTCATAATTTGAAACTAAAGCCTCCGAAAAATTTTCACGTTCGATGGAAGAATTTTTTGAATTGAAATCAGCGTTAAATTTACCTTGCAAATCAATTTCAAGCAAGTTTTTATAAGACGTTTGAAGTTCGCAAATTGTTGTTTCGCCGCGCCGCTGTGTTTTTTCAGCACAAGCAGACTGTGCGATTTTCTCGCGTTTCGTTATTTTGCATTCAAGATAAATTGTTGGATTTATTAAAGATAGGTAAATTATCGAACTTGGCGCAAGCCTTGTAATAATCATCGGCGAAGGCAGTCGGTGAAACGATGCGCCGGAAAATTTATAAGAATTCAAGGAGAAATTATTACGTCGTTCATCAACAAGAAAAATTTATTTATCGCCGTCGCTACATTCATCGTCGGCACATTCGCGGTCGGGTCATTCTTCGGCTTTTCGCTGATTCACACGCAGTCAATCGTCGGCGGAAAAATCACGAATGTGCTGCTCGACCGCGAAGGTCGCGCGAACGGAATGATTTTGGACAGCGGTCTGCAAATCAACTTCAGCCCCGAAACGGGCGGCGCAATTTTCGCCGTTGCTCGAATCAGCGACGGGCGATGCCGGAACGAAAACCAATTACGGGCAGGCTTTTCACGCCAAACAATTAACCGTTAACGGACAGATGTTCACCGAAATCGGCGCGCCGAAACCGCCGAAGGGCAACAAACCCGCACCGACCGCGCCTGACGCGAAAGCTCCGAATGCGGGAAGCTCCGGCAACTGACGCAAATGCGACCAAACCGAATGATGCGGAAACCGCCCCGCCGAAGCCGAAATCGCCGCCGCCGCACGTCATGGAAATTTTGCGCGAATACTCGGATTCGTTCGCACGTTTGACGGCGATGACGCTTCAGCCTTCCGAATGCATCGCGGGCGGGCTTTACAAGCAGGAAAGCGAGCAGTTTTTCGGTTACGTCACCAAAGATTCGTCGCTGCCGAACGACATTGAAAACTTTTCGCAATCGTCGGAACGAGAGCGAAAATTTCGCGGCGATTGAAGCGTCGGACGGCGCGAAAGCGTTGGAGATTTTGCGCGAGCGAATGGAAATTTTCGACGCGATTCTGCTCGATTTGAAAATGCTGCGCGTGGACGGTTTGGAGTTTTTAAAAATCGTCCGCGAAGAAAATTTGACGAGTGCGCCGACTATCGTTATCAGCGCGTTCGGCGACAGTTCCAGAATGATCGAAGCGATGCGGCGCGGCGCGTTCGATTACATCACGAAACCGCTCGACATCGAAGAAATTCTGAGCGTTTTAGATCGCGCCGTCGAACAGGCGAATTTAAGCCGCAATTTTGAGAAATCGAAATCGAACGAAAAAGAAAGCGCGGGTGAGGCAACCGAAATTATCGGCGACAGCCGCGCGATGCGCGATATTTTCAAACAAATCGGCAAATTTTCGGCAACCGACGCGACCGTTTTAATCTTGCGAAACACAAACTTTCCGACAAATTTTTGACCGGCGCGGCGATTCGCTCGCTTCTGACGTATGAATTTCCGGGCAATGTCCGCGAACTCGAAAATATCATCGAACGCGCCGCGATTTCAGCAAACGCCGAAGCGATTTTGCCCGAAAATCTTTTTCCGAACGTCGAAAAATCCGCGCCGAAAAATACAAACACGACGGATTTTTCTATCTTGCCATTTCACGAAGCCGTCGCCGCGCTCGAACGCAGAAACACGCTAAAATAAAACCAAAGACAAGAAGAATGATTTTTTTTCGCGTCTATTCGCGTTCGTTCGCGGGCAAAAATTTAAAAGGTTTAGAACTGGCAAATCGAGCTAGTTAAATACTGCGAAAATACTTCATCAAAATTGAAAAATCGGCTAAACTCAACACAAATCTAAAGGAGTTTTTCCAGTAAATTAAATGAAAAATAAATATATCTCTGCGTCTCTGCGTCTCGGCGGTTTAATTCTTCTTCTCGCTTTCGCGGCTTTCCCGCAAAAAATTCCCGCGCCGAAAGACGTTCTTGGCTTTACGCCCGGCGATGACCGAAAATTGGCGAGTTGGGCGCAGACGGTTGATTATTTTCAAAAACTTTCCAAAGCGTCGAACCGCGTGAAATTTGAAGAAATCGGCAAAAGCACGATGGGAAATCCGTTCGTTTACGCGACGATTTCTTCGCCGGAGAATTTAACTAACCTCGAAAAATATAAGCAGATAAACGCGAAACTCGCCGATCCGCGCCTGATAAAATCGAATGACAAAACCGCGCAGGCGTTGATAGAACAAGGCAAAACGATTGTTTTGATAACCTGCGGCGTTCATTCGACCGAAGTCGGCAGTTATTTGTCTTCGATGCTGATCGCCGACCGACTGGCGAACGCGACCGACGCGGAAACTTTGAAGATTTTGAACGATACGATAATTCTGCTCGTGCCGTCGCTCAATCCCGACGGCGTTGGTATTGTGAAAAACTGGTATGACAAAACTTTGGGAACTCCGTTTGAAGGCACTTCGCCGCCGGAGCTTTATCATAAATACGTCGGACACGACGACAACCGCGATTGGTATGCGTTTACGCAAGTCGAAACGCAGTTGACGGTTGACCGAATTCACAACGTCTGGCATCCGCAAATCGTCCACGACATTCACCAGCAGGGCGCGTTCGGTTCGCGTATTTTTCTGCCGCCGTATCTGCCGCCGGTCGAGCCGAACGTGCCGAAGGAATTGGTCGAAGGTTACACGGAACTCGGCAATTTTATGGCAAAAGATTTGCGCGGCAAAGGTTTTCAAGGCATCACGACCGATTCGACTTACGACGCTTGGACACCTTCTCGCGCCTATTCGCATTATCACGGCGGCGTGCGGATTTTATCCGAAACGGCTTCGTGCGATTTGGCTTCGCCCATTACGATCAAATTCGAGCAATTGCGCGGCGGTTTGGACTATGACGCGAAAAAGCAAACGCCGAATTTTTCGCCCGTTTGGAAAGGCGGCGAATGGCATCTGCGCGACATCACCAACTATATGAGAGTCGCCGCGTTTTCCCTGCTCAAACACGCTTCGGACAATCGGGAAAAATGGCTTGCGAGATTTTACGCGATTGGCAAAGAAGCCGTCCGACCGCGAAATAGAAGCGGAGAACTTTACGGATTTAGAATCAAGATTGACGATAATTTTCCGATTTTATCGGATATTCTCGACAGAGCAGGAGTTCAGCACGGTTTTCCGAAAGGCGAGAAAGAAACAAAAGTTAGAGACTTAAGTTATTTTGATTCTGTAACAACCTATCCGTCTGAATCCGTGATAATTCCGCTTGAGCAGCCTTATGGCGCATTTGCTAAGGCGATTTTAGAAAAGCAAGCTTATCCAAATTTAGTAGATGAAAAAGGAATTCCGATTCCGCCTTATGATGTTACCGCACATACACTCTCGCTTTTGATGAATGTAAAAGTCGAAGAAATCAAAGCACCATTTAAACCAAACTGGGTAAAAAACGGTCGTATTAATGGCACAATTTCTGACTGTATGACCGGCGGAAACAAAACTGGAGTTTATAAATCTCATATTCCTGTAATGGATGAAGGTTGGACGAGATGGACATTGGAAAAGCAAGGAATCTGCGAAGAGTTTGAATCAATTACAGATGGCGAATTTCGCGCAAACAATTTCAATCAAAAGAAGCTACCATTCAGCGGCTTGAATGAAAAGCTAAGAATTGAAAAAGGACTTAATGATTCAAAATATCGAACAATCATCTTCCCCGATCAATCGCCGAATCAAATCTTGAACGGTTACGCGAAAGGCGCGATGCCCGACGAATACACGGGCGGTGTTGGGAAAGACGGCGTGGCGAATTTGCGGAAATTTGTCGAAGCGGGCGGAACTT
>CAXTMQ010000132.1:0-12164 GCA_964245305.1 uncultured Pyrinomonadaceae bacterium | reverse complement strand
AATGTGAGATTTCATTGATCAATTTGAAGTCTGAGTTTTCCGATATTGATTGAGATGCGCCGTCTGCAAGATTACTATTAATAAATTCATCGGCTTGCGGCGCGGCAACCGGTTTGGAATATAAATATCCCTGACCGAATTCACAGTTCAGACTTTTCAGGTAATCGGCTTGTTCTTTCGTTTCAATACCTTCAGCGATAATTTGAAGGTTTAAGTTTTTAGCCAGCGAAATTATCGTGCGAACAATTTCACGATTTTCCGAATTAATCTGCATCTGACTGACGAAGGAGCGATCAATCTTCAAGTAATTAATCGGCAGACGATGCAGATAGCTCAATGATGAATAACCCGTTCCGAAATCGTCAATCGAAAGTTTAATACCGACGGCGCGCAGGCGATTCATCACGACAATCGCCGCTTCGCTATCTTCCATCAAATAGCTTTCGGTGATTTCGAGCCGCAAACTGCCGGGTTCGATTCGAGTATCGTTGATAATCTCGGTAACTCGTTCGACTAAATCTTTTTGCAAAAATTGTTTGCACGATAAATTGACGCTCATCGTCAAAGCCGTCTCAAGTTTATTTTCAGTTTGCCACCGGCGCAGCTGACGACAGCTTTCACGCAGAATCCAGAGACCGAGCGGAATAATCAAACCGGTTTCTTCAGCGACCGGGATGAATTCGAGCGGCGAAACGATTCCGCGCGTCGGGTGTTGCCAGCGAACCAGCGATTCAAATCCTTTAATTTTGCCGGTCTGTAAATTAATAATCGGCTGGTAGTAAACCAGAAATTCTTCGCGCTCGACGGCTTGCCGCAAATCGGTTTCGAGCCGCAGACGCAAACTCGCCTGCTCGTGCATCGATTGATTGAAAATCTCATAGCGCGCTTTGCCTTTGGCTTTGGCGCGATACATTGCAATATCGGCATCGCGCAGCATAGTTTCGGACTTTGTGTAATTTTCGTCGCTTAAAGCAATGCCGATGCTGGCACTGGTGACGACTTCGTTTCCGCGCAAATCAAAAGGTGCTTTCAAGTTGTCTTGGAGGCGCTCGACGATTTGAATTACGTCGCCCGAATCGCCTAAATCGTCGAGCAGAATCGTGAACTCGTCACCGCCGAGCCGCGCGACAATATCGCCGGGACGCAGAGAATGCTTTAAACGTTTGGCGATTAAGCGAAGCAGATTATCGCCTTCCATATGCCCGAGCGAATCGTTAATTACCTTGAAATGGTCTAAATCGAGAAAAAGAACCGCAAAGTTTTTCTCTCCGCGTTTACCATTGCGCTCGATGGCGTGGCGCAAGTGTTCTAAAAACAAAGCGCGGTTTGGCAAATCGGTCAACATGTCGTGTAGAGCGTTATGCAACAATTGTTCTTCAGCGCGTTTTCGAGTCGTGATGTCGTGAGCGATTTTCGAGATGCCGACCGTCTCGCCTTTAGCGTTCCTGATCGGCGAGACCGTAATCGAAACAGAAATCTGCGTGCCGTCTTTGCGGATGCGCGTCGTCTCGAACTGCTCGATTGACTCGCCCCTTTTCAGTTTTTGGATGATTACCGCTTCTTCGCTGAGGCGTTCAACCGGAAACAAAAACGCGATGTGCCGACCGACGGCTTCGTCGGCGTCGTAGCCGAAGATTTTTTTCGCACCGTTGTTCCAACTGGTAATGACACCGTCCAAGTTTTTCCCGATAATCGCGTCATACGACGATTCGACGATTGCCGCGAGCGCGAACATTTTTTCTTCCGCCCGCTTGCGGTCGGTAATGTCGGTAATGAGGGCGAACCGCGCTCTTCTGCCGTCGTAGTTGACCGACTGGGCAGCGATGTCAACTTCGATAATCGCGCCGTCCTTTTTCTGATGTCTGACCGAGTAAAATCTGCCGACTCCAGCGTTGACTGGCGCGGTTCGATTGTGAAAGCGCGGAACGTCTTCGGGCGGGCGAAACCGGACGACGTTCGAGCGCAGAAATTCCGCGCGCGTGTAGCCGTAATGACGCACAGCTTCTTTATTCACGTCGAGCATCTCTAAGGTTTCGGCATCGTAAATCCAAATCGGATGCGGATTGCTCTCGAAAAGGTGCCGGTAGCGCGTTTCGCTTTCCTGCATTTTCACTTCCGAGTGTCGTTGCTCGGTGATGTCGCGAAAGCTAAATACGCGCCCGACGATTTCGCCGCCGCGACGTTGCGGATTGCTGTGTCGCTCGAAAATCCTCCCGTCGGCGAGTTCCAGCACGTCGAAGCTGTCGCCCTCGCTATCAATCTGCATGTTACGCGCGTTCCGAGCAAAATCCTGCGGATTTTTCAGTTGATTAATGACTTCAACGGGCGGCAGCGCCGAATCTCGTTTTTGGAAGTAATCGGCGGGCAAGTTCCACATTTCGAGGAATTTTTGATTCGTCATCACGACCTTGCCGCGCGCGTTCACCGCCATAATGCCGTCGGCAGTCGCTTCGAGCGTCGAATCGAGAAGCGAGTAATTTTCCTGCAAGTCTTCTTCGGCGCGCTTGCGCGTCGTAATGTCGCGGTTGATACTCAGGACGGCGCGCTTGCCTTGAAATTCGATGACTGCAGAATTGATCAAAAAATGAATCGGATTTCCATCTGCGCTAAACTGCACGGTTTCAAATTCGCGACAACTGCCTTTCTGCAAAAGATCTTTGATCGGCTCGCTCCCGCGCGATGTGTCCTGCGATATTTCCTTAATGCTTTTGCCCAGAAACTCTTCGCGCGGGAAGCCGTAAATTTCGCACGCCCGGTCGTTGGCGTCAAGCACAACTTCGTCAACGGGATCGAAAATCAAAATCGCGTCGCTCGCGTGCCGGAAAAGATTGCGGTATTCTTCAGACTTCTTGAGAGCTTCGCCGGCGACCTTGCGGTCGTGAATGTCGGTATTGGTGCCGAACCATTTGACGATTTCGCCCCGTTCGTCGCGCATCGGGCTGGCTTGCGCCAGATGCCAGCGATATTCTCCGTCGTTGCGCCGCAGGCGGTATTCGGTTTCATAAAGTTCGCCCGTTTTTACCGAATGTCCCCAACGCTCGGCGGTTCGCGCTAAATCATCGGGATGGATAATTTTTGTCCATTCCATTCCGAACAATTCGTTTTGCGTTTCCTTGCCGAAATATTCGATTGTCCGATAATTGCCGTAATCAATCTCTCCGCCGGAGCTTGCCGTCCAAACCTGCTGCGGAACGGCTTCGGAGAGAAAGCGGTAACGTTTTTCGCTTGTTTGTAATTGTTCTTCCGCCAATTTGCGCGCCGTAATATCCTGCTGCACCCCGACGAAATGCGTAACCGTTCCCGAAGCGTCTTTGACCGGGGAAACGGATAACGCATTCCAAAAAGGTGTGCCGTCTTTGCGATAATTCAAAACTTCGACGGCGCAAAATTTTTGTTTCTTTACAGCGTTTCTCATCACGGCGACGGTCGCCGGATCGGTTTCATCTCCCTGCAGAAACCGGCAATTAAGTCCGCGAATTTCATCGAACGTATAGCCGGTCATTCGTTCAAAGCTGTCATTGGCATAGATAATTACGTTGTCGTGCGGCTGAATCTCCGTTATTAAAATCCCTTCGGAAACCGAAGCGATGGCTTGATCGCGTAAACGCAAAACCCTCTCGACACGCGCACGCGCACCTATTTCACGATTCAATTCTTCATTCGCCGCCGCCAGCTTATCCGCCTGTTGTCGTAAACCGAGCAGTTTCATTACCTGTCGCGCCAGAACCTGAAGTATTTCCTTTTGTTCGGGGCGCAACTCGCGCGGAATGCGATCAATCACGCAAAGACTTCCTAGCGCGTGTCCGTCGTCGGCGATGAGCGGTGCGCCGGCGTAAAAACGGATATTTGGGTCGCCCGTCACCAACGGATTTTCGACAAATTGCGCGTCCTCTAAGGCGTTCGGAACGATAAAAAGCCCTTCTCCGAGGATCGTGTGCGCGCAAAATGCCGCTTCGCGCGGAGTTTCGCCAGCTTCAAGCCCGACTTTTGATTTGAACCATTGGCGATTCGCATCAATTAAACTGATGGCGGAAATCGGCACTTCACAGATTTGGGCGGCGAGATTGACCAGATCGTCAAACTCTCGTTCGACATCAGTGTCGAGAATTTTTAATGATTGCAGTGCTTTTAATCTGTCTGATTCGTTTTCTGGAAGTGGAAAAGACATCTGGTATTTCTCCGAAGGACTACGGCAGGTTATGAAATTTGTTGATAAAGTTGCAGGAAAGAATTTGAAAAGACAAGACAAACCTGTTTAGGATTGGGGAATTAATATTGAACTAATATAAAAATTATCAAGTTAGTTATTATTTAAAGCATCGGCAATTACATGTAAGTATATTACCTTACTTAGAATAACAATTTGTATAATTGCAAACAAGTTTAAATTTACTCCATGAATACGCTTTTTTATACTGTTGCCTGTCTTAAGTAATTTTTTAATTAAAACAAAAGCCCGCTCATTTGATCGAAAGCGGGCTTTTATAAATAGTGATTGAAGAATTATTTTTCAACTTTCAAACTCTCGAATTTACTTTCGAATTGCGACGGCAACTTGTCGAACTGCGAAGGCAGTTTTTTCAAAATCTTGAAATCTGGAATAACCTTTTTAATACTTTCAATTTCATTATCGGTTAATTTTCCGGCTTTGTTGGCGTTTTCCGCTTTCTGTTTGATGAATGATTTGAAGTCTTCCTTTTGTTTATCCGACAATTCGCTTTCCTTATCTCGATACAATTCAACCGCTTCGTCGGTCGTCGCTGATTTTATTTTCCCGTAAATCGTCAGCGGCGATTTCAAATCAATCTTAAAGTCGGGCAAAAACTTCTGAATCGTTTCGACATCTTTAGCGGTTAAATCGCGTCGTTTGTTCGCGCTCTCGGCTTTATCCTAAATGATTGTTTCGAGTGCGACTTTTTCCGAATCAGTAGCAACCGTATAGGCGCGCCCAATCTGTTCATACTTTGCCTTTTTAGACAGGTTTTCAAGCTCCGACAAGCCTTTCTGCCGTGTCATAAATTCAAGCTCGCTTGATTCCAGAATTCCCGCATCTTCCGCCCGTTTAATCGCCTGATTGACAATTTTTTGTTTTTCCCCATCGTCTCCGGCTTCGCGCATCGCACGATACAAGCTAGATTTGACCGCCGCCTTTCTTTGCGATTCCGGCGGAACATCTTTTTCACTCTGAAAGTTGTCGGTCATCTCGCGCAGCATCACTAATGCTTTTGACGGAATCTCTTTATGAAAATCTGGATTGACCAGATTAACGCCGAACACTTTGAGAAGCGGCGCGGGCTGGCTTGATTCGTTGCCGGTGACGAAATCTCGTTTCGGTTCTAACTGCAAAATGCGGTTGGCGAACGGCAGGCTGCGGGCGATACCTTGCGAACCCGGACGGTCAATCGTGTCGGGAATTTTGGCTTCGTATTCGTCGAACTGCGCGACTATATCTTTAATGGTTTTGAGCGGTCGAAGAAAGCCGCCGCCGATCTCGCCGAGCTGCTGCTTGAACAGGTAAGAAACGCGCTCCCAATCCTTGCCGGCGTCCGTCCGCCCGAGAGTCGAACGCCAGAGAATCGAGGCGAATTTATTTTCCGTTAAATTGCGCGTGGACAATCCGGTCAGAGCTTCGAGCGTTTCCGACACTGCCGCGTCTCTGTCGGTGAACATCGTTTTGCCGCTCATCAGGCGATTGTTTTTGTTGGCTAAAAAGACGAAGCTCGCAAACGGTTGATAATCGCGCGCGTCCAGATAGTAATTCGTTTCCGGCACTCGCAGGTAATACCATTTGTCATCATCGCCAAAGGCGCGAACCAGTCCGAGCGCGGCGAGATATAACGTCGTGCCGACGAGCTGCTGCGAGACGACACGCGGGTTGATTTCCTGCTTGAGGTTTTGTCCGAGCGTTCCGGTCTTACTCGCCGCCGCTTTGTAGCCGGCTTTAGCTAGTCCGATGACCGGCGCGTAATCACTGACGAACTTCGTCGCGTTATACATAAAGTTCGGAAACGTAATTAAAAACGGCGACAGCACGGCGGGAGTCGCCGCCTGATAAGCGTTGACTATTTTACCGAACGCCGTCCGCTCGTCGGGCTTGAGCGCGAACGAGACGCGCAAAGCGCGCCCTACGGCAAACTTCAAATCGGCTTCGGTGATCTTCCCGACGATCTGCTTGTTTTTGATGACTCGGCGAGATTCAAGTTTCTTTGACCGAGCCGTAATTGCAGAGCGTAATTGAACTCCTGACTTCTCAGCAAAAACTCCTGCAGTTGATTGAGCGTGTTCGCGCCCTCGGCAACTCGCTCGACGACGCGCATCGCCTGATCGGGAATGCTCCTGGCTCCCTTTTCGCCCATCGTGTTAATGTCCGAAGCGTAGGAGCCGAATACTTCTTCGTAAAACGCCGGAAACTCTTCTAAAACGGAGTTGGCTAAACCGCGGGCGAAAATCGCGTCGGTGAAGAAATGCTTGGCGACATCGGCTGATGTGTAATCCGCGCTGTCAGAAAATCCTAAAACGTTTTGAATCCTTGTGGTCGAGCCGAGCTTGTTCTGATAATCGTATTCTTAGCCGAGTCGCGCCAAAGTTTTGTTGATGGCGATTTCGGTTAAATCAGACAGACTCTCGATTTTTCTCGCGCCTTCCGCCGTCAGAATATTATTAACCGTGGTCTGCACGGCGGAGACGAGCATCGCTTTGTAAACGCGGGCGATACGGGCGGCGTAACCGGCTGGCGGCGTGTCAAGCGTCTTAATGCGGTTCAGCATCTGCCGCTGAACGAGGCGGCGTTGGCGGTTCAACTGCTCGGCTTCCCTCTGAGCTTCGGTCTGCTCGTTCGTCAGAACTCGGGCGAGCGACGGTATCGCCATTTTCAGAGCGCGTTTCGAGTCGTTCGACGATTCAACTACTCGGTTTTCGAGATTAGTTTTTTGCGCATTGAGCGACGCGAGTTTGGCGGCACTTTCAACGAGCGGTTTGAGTTCCGTTTCGGTCAATGCCGGTGATACCGCAGGACGGCGGCGTTCGATATATCTGGTCAGCGCGTCCGGGTCAACGTCTGCCGTCGCCGCCAACTGATCGAGCGCGTTTGAAGCCTGCGTTGCGTTGAGCGGCATTGCGAACAAAATTTCGAGCGATTGGTCGAGCTTAGCGCGCCGCACTGCTTTGTCGCTCATTTCCTGCGCCTGCCGGTTGAGCAGATTAATCGTTTCGGTTTGCAGCGCGGCGTGTTCGGCATTCTGCTCGGCGCGTGGATTGGTTGCCTGACTTAAGGCTTGCGCGAGTCCGATTCGTTCGATCCGCTCGTGCGCCACGCGTTCAATCTGATTTCCGCTTTTGTTCGGAAAATATTCTATTGTTGCGTTCTGCCTGCTCGAATTAACTGCCGCAGATTGTTTCGCAGCTTCGTGCGGTCGAGCCTGCCGCCCGTCACTGCCCGCGCCGCCGCGTTCAGGACTTTGATTTTCGCTTCCGCCTTCTCGTGCGGCGTTTTGTCTTTTTGATTCTTCGATTGACTCATAAACTTTTTCGATCTCCGTTCTTGAAAATGATTGCAGACTGTCAATTCCGTTTTTCTCGACGTAGCTTAAGATGATTTTTTCGAGCAGATCAGCGGCTTGCGCTTCGCTCAAACCGAACTGCTCGTGATCCCGCGTGCCGAGATAGGCGAACGCTTCCTCGACGGCTTCGCCGGTCGAAACATTGCGGTTTTCGAGGCGGTTCAAACCGTCGCGGGACTTCTGAAAGCTGCCGTCCGCTTCGATGCGTTCCGGCGCGTGATAGCGGTCGAGATACTGCTTCGACTGTCCGTTTGTTTGCGAACCCAAATCGGCGGCTTGGTGAACGCGCTCGTGCGGGACGGCGTTAGAATAAACATCAATAATCGCCGTGCCGTTTTCCGCAGCGGCTTGGTTAATATCATTTCGCAGTTTATCAATGGGAGCGCGACTCGCGCCGTTCTCTTCGGCGATTGTTCCCAACTCGTCGAGAGCGTCGGTGTAATCGGCAACGTCCTGTTTGTCGAGGTAAAGACCGCTGAATAAATTCGATTGCCGAACGTCTTCGCCTGATAATAGAGCGGAGGCGACGCGCAGGATTTCGCCGCCTTCGAGCGAAACCTTGACCGTATCGCCATTCGTCTGGCTCTCGACGCGGGGCAGCAACTTGATTTTATTCGGCGTAGCGCGCAGGCTGTTTTGCGCTTGAATATCCGCGCCGTTTTCAGAAGCGGAGATTTTGTTAAGCGGCGAACGCGCCGAGGCGTTAGTGATAGCGTTTTCGGAACCGGCAACAGTCGCCGCCTGCCCTTTGAACACATCGCCAATGTTCGCGCGGCCGGGCAAAGTCAGGCTCGCTTTAGCTGTTTGCGGACTGCGATTTTTTAGAACACCGTCAGCCCAACTCTCCAAATCCTGATTCGTTTCGGCGGATAGGGAGTTTTGACTCTGAGGTTTCGCTAAAACGTCGTTCGCCCAATCGTCAAGATTAGAACTCTCAGAAGTCGTTTGCGCTTTTCGATCTTCGACGACATCGCCGACGTTTTCGATGGATTGCGAAACACTATCACCGAATTCTTGTTTATTGATTTCCTCCTGACGAACAGCAGAATCAGCGTTCGTCACCTTCGAGGCGGATAGTTCAACTCCATTCTCATCTCTCGCCACAACCGCGGCACCATCCTTGGTTTGATTGCCGACGTTTTCCGCTTTGGCAATCAGCGGCGCTTAACCGTTTTCCTTAATGAAATTATTGATCGTTTCGGTATTCGGCAAACTTTCAGAGCCAAAGAAATTTTTAGCTTTTTCCTGATTGAGCCGCAGCGTTTCGCCCGTTTCAGTTATCGGCACATCATAGAGAATTTGGCTTTCGACTTCATCAAGCGGCGGGACAGTTTCGCCCTGAGTGAACAGCGTGGCGACGCGCGGCGAATCGCTGTTCATCGTGCTGACAATCTGCGCTTGCAGAGTAACGGAGGATTCGGGAACAGGCGCGACGGTGTTCAATGAATCATCCGCGACTTTAATCTGTGTTTTGTTGACGAGCTTAATGCTGTTGCCGCTCTCATCGGACACGAGAACTTTATCGCCCCGATCTTCGCGCACAATCCGACTGCCGACGTTTTTAAGTTCTACCGTTCGCCCGACAAATGAAGTTTCGGGCGTTGTCTCAATCGGCTTCTCAGTTGCTGCTGCGGTCGTTGTGTTCGGCGGCGCAACAAACGAGGTTTCAGGTTCGGTATTGATTGTTGGTCCGTCTTCGGTTGGCACAGACACCGGGCTTTCCTGCTCGCTTCCTTGCCGCGTTCCGAGGCGAACCGCGCCGCCGACCGTTCCGCCGAATAATCCGCCGGTTAAAGCGGCGGTCGGCACTTCGTTGACCAAAGTGTTCGCCGCTTGTTTCGGCAGTCTGGCAATGGCGTTCCGAAGACGATTCCACGCCGAGGGGTCGCGGTCTTGAACGGCATCCATCACGGCTTTACCGCCCGTCGTCTGAAAGAATTCCTGCACGGCTTCTTCCAGCGATTCGTGAACGATATTCTCCTTAATGAACGCGAAAAATGCGCGTTTCTCCGTCTCCGACATCGCGCGGCTCAAGGTCGAACCGACACCGAACATTTCGGTCAGCCCTAAAGGAGCATTCAATCCGCCGACGGTCATCGCCTGACCTTCCGATAAACCTGCGCGTTTGGCTTCGCCGTAGGCATCACCCGCTTGCGATAAGCTGCCGGAGATGCCGGAAGTCAGACTTAATTCGCCGAGTGCTGATTCGACAGACAATTCGGGCGCGAGCATTCCGATGAACATAAAACCCGTTGCCGACCCCATTCCTTGCGACAATTTATATCCGAAATCATTGCTCAAATACTGATCGTCGCCGAGATATTTTTCGATTCTGTCGCCGACCGTGTAAAGCAGACGGCGGTCAACGTCGGCTGATTTGGTTGCCGCTTTGAATTCGTCGCCTTTGCCGATGGCGGTTGCATAGACGAGTCCGAAAATATTTTCTAAATTTCTGAGGTTGACCGGCAGATAATTTAACGCTCGCACCGCGCCCTCTTTTTCGTCGGAAAGATAAGACAACGGATTGACGTAATCAACAAATTTGTCAACCAAATCAACGCCTTTCAAATTACTCGACACGACTTGATTGGCGAAGCCGCGCCCGAATCCGGCGACGAGGCGCGGAGCGTATTCGACCGCGCTCATATTGGCGATATAATCCTGAGTTTTGCGATACTCGGAAAACGAACCGAATTCCTGTTTGATTTTCGCCATTTGCTCGTCGGCGGATGGCAATTTGCCGTCGCCTTTGAGCATATTGTCCGCGAACTGACCGGTATTGCCGGTGTAATATTCGTAAAATCTGGCGAGTGCCGACGACGGATTGAAATTGCTTAAAACATTCGTCGCCGTTTGTTCCGCTTTGTCTTTGAACGACGCACTGCTGATAGATTTCTCAATTTCACGGCGCGTTTGCTCTCTCGCTTGATCTTCATCGCGGAATGCGGCGATATTTTCCTGGTTTTTAGATAGCCCGCCGGCGAGCGTGTTTTCCTGCAATCCGATTTCGGTTCGTAAAATCGGATTGACTCCCGATTCGTCCGCGCCAGCGCGCTGCTGCAAAATGCTGTTGATGTTGGCATTGGTCACATATACGTCAACATTCGTGCTGCCCTTGCGCGATTTTAGAGCATCGAGCGTCGCCGGAATGTCCGCTTCGCTCAATCTGTCGTAAGGATTCGTGCCGAGCGGTTCATTGGTCACGAAACGATTGATTTCATCGTCGGTCAGTCCATACTGCGGCGCGACTTTTTTGATCGCTTCACGCAGCAGAAATCTTCCGGCGTTTTCTTCCGGCGGTTTTTGCGACAAATCAACCGAAACTTTTCCCGCGCTGCCTTTCTGTAAAATTTCCGCGTTTGAATTCGCTTCGATGGATGCCTGACTGCCGAAGAAGTTTTTAGCGTCGGCTTGCTTTTTCTCGGCTTCGATTTGTTCCGGCGATTTTTGCGGATCGTTAATATCGCCGGAGATTTCAACATCGCTGCCGAAGTTTTTATTCGAGGTGAGTTCATTGTGAAATTGCGCTCTGGTTTCGTGCGAGTCAATCAGATTCGCGCCTTCATATTTATTCTTGAAATCAAGCCACGTTCGATAATCGGCATCGGATTCGGCGGGCGAAATCTGCGGTTGAACTTTCTTTTGCTGATTTTGCTTCCGGACAATCGGCAACTGCGCCGGCGCAACAGACGCGAGCGGATTCGTTTGTGCAATCGTGCCGTCCATCACGCCCTGCACATAAGCGTCGAGAGTTAATGTCGGAGCAGATTGGTTCGGCGATAAAACAGCCGGCTGTTCGGCGACCGATTGAGTTTCCGGTTGCGGAGAAAGTGCAGCCGGATTGCCTTGCGGCAGCGGCGCGTTGTAAGTCGGATAAGTCGGTGCTGTCCCTTTCGGAATCGGCAAGCCTGTTCGTAAGTCCGTATCAACACGAACGTCTTCAACCGGAGCGGTGTTCGGTGTTTTAGCGTTTAGAATACCGTCAGCCCACACATCTAAATTTTGCGCGTTGTTACCGCCATTCAAAGTTTGATCCGCCCAATTATTTAATTTATTGAGACCGCCGGATTTCTGCACATAATCGGCGAAAGTTTCCTCGTTGTTCGGCAGGTATGAGTAAAGTTTCGCGGCGCTGATTTGTCCCGTCCGTTTATAATCTTTCAAGGCGGCGGAGTTCGGACCACCGACGTAAGCGAGCCGCCGACCGACCGGATCGGTTTTATCGCCGTTATAAAACTCATTCAGACCGATGAGAATGTTGTCGTCTTCCTTGTAAGGATCGAGACCTTTCGATTGATACGGTTTCGCCGTGTTGCCAATCACCTGCGAAAAGCCGATGGCGAAATCACCATTGGGAGTTTTGACTCCCGTTTTGACGGTTTTGCCGTCGCTCAGATAATGACTTCTGCCGCTCTCATGCGCGGTCGCGTCGTAAAACTCCTCGGCGACATCAGCGGGGATTTCGTAACCGAAAGTTTTTGCTCGTTCGGCGGCGCGGATAATTTTCTCACGCGCCGCCGAATTGTCCTTCGGTGCTTTTACTTTTCCTAAGAGCGTGTTTAGAAATTCAGAAAAGGTAATCGGAAACGGTTAAACTGTTTCTGC
>CAXTMQ010000131.1:0-12198 GCA_964245305.1 uncultured Pyrinomonadaceae bacterium | reverse complement strand
CCGCTTATAATCTTTCGGCGGGCGGACCGATTGTTTATCCTTCGATGAACGCGATTGTTTTAACGCCGATTTGTCCGTTTACGATGACTAACCGCCCGATTGTCGTGCCGGACAACGACGAAATCATTCTGAAATTAAAAAGCGAAACCGAAGGCGTGATTTTGACTTTAGACGGGCAAATCGGCTTTCCGGTTAATCCGAACGATAAAATTTTAATTCGCAAAAGCGCGGTCAGCTTCAATCTCGTCCAACCGCCGAATCGTAATTATTTTGATGTTCTGCGGAATAGATTAAAATGGGGAAGATAAACGCGCTTCTCAAAAATTGGCAGAGCAATTTAAGAACAATGAAAAAGCCGTCGAATTTTGGCTTCGACGGCTTTTAATAGGGGAATAAAAGCAGATTTTTTGGTATGAATTACCGGCTTTGGAATTAATCCGGCAGTTTAATGACGCGGGAAATTTTCAATTTTGCGAAAATTTTCGTTGTAAAAATCAAATAAAAATAAGAAACAGTCGAAACGATTTTATTTGCCGAAAAATCCGGGATTCATCAGATACCAATTATAAAGTCCAGCCGCCAGACCGATTGCGAATATCGCCAAAGCGATAATTTTATCCTTCGCCGTTTCGGGTTTGCCCCCTTTGTCGGGAAAAAATAAAAGGAAAACGCCGCCGACAATTACCAACGGCGCGAAGGCGGCGAGTTTCGTCGAATATTGTTTTTCAGCAGCGAGTTGATGCCAGTTGTAATGCATCAAACCCGCGCCAATCAAGATCAGTAACAATGCAAAAAGTCGGGCTTTCAAGTGATTCATATTTTTTGAATAATTTTAGTCATCTATCTCACACGCTATTTGGTTGGCGCAATGCTTCCGGAATTATTTGGCGGCTGTTTTTGGAGATGTCTTCAAATAATTTTCCGGGTCAAAATCAGCGATGTTTATCTTTCCGAACGACTTCGGCGGCGTGTAAATTTTCGTTTTCATTTTGTCCGGTTCGGAAGTGTGATAGCTGATTTCTTCGACGCGGACGAGCTGCCACGTTTTGTCTATGCGCGAATAATTAAATTTGTAATGAGTCGCCCAACGCCAACTGCTGCCGCCATACATATCAACCGTGAAAGTTTTCGGCGCGGCTTCCACGCCCTCAAACGGATCGCCGAAAACGCCGCCGCACTCACGGCAAAAAACCACGCCTTTATCGTTGCGCGCGGCAAGCATCAATTTTCCGTCCGCGCCGCGCGTCAGAATCGTCAGAATGCGCGTTCCTTGTTCCTCCGCGTCGGGCGCGTCTTTGAGATTTTCCAGCACGAGAATAAAATCCTGCTTACCGTCGCCGTTCAAATCCGCCGATTCGAGAGCAATTGCCTTCGTATCTTTTTCGACGAACGGCAGAATTTCCGGCGGAATTTTCAAATCCGTTTCCTGCGCCGCGATCGGCAAAGGCGCGACACAAATCAAAAGCGTCAAAACAATAATTTGCAAACTAAAATTTTTCATTTTCTTGGCTTCGATCAATCGTTGGCAAACGCTTCGATAAACTTAAATTGCCCGTCAACTTTTTCAAAAAGATAACCTTGTTCGCCGCAGAAAACGCTGTAATTGCCTCGCTCGTCTTTAACGGCTTCGGCTTTAGCGAAACAGCTTCGACGCGCGGGTATGCCAAACAAATTTTTATAATTCGCGTCCGACAATTTTTCCTTCGACAAACTCAAAACAGTCGCTTTGTCGTTTTTGGCAACTGCGGCTTTAAACTTTGTCCAGAATGAATTCCAATCCGACTGCGCCGCGAAAAGATTAACAGCGACGGCAAATATCAAAACCGCGCAGGCAAAAATCGCCGATTTTTTAATCTGCTTATTCCGCATAGATATTCTCCTTAAATTTTTCCTCGCTCATTCGCCGAACAAACTCGGCTGGCTGTCGTCTGATTTCTCGTCTTCAAATCCTTCGGGCGACCATTGATAAACGCTCAAATCGCAGCGATTTTTTTCGTTAAATTTCACGCCTTCCGATTCGAGAATGCTTTGCTGTAGATTGACCGGCACAGTCATTCTGCCGGTCGAACACGCGCCCTGCGAATTAATGACTCGCTGCCAGGGAACATTTTGCGTATCGGCGGCGTGCATCACAAAACCGACGGTGCGGGGCGTATAGCCTTCGCCCAAAATCGCGGCGATTTGCCCGTAAGTCATCACGCGCCCGACCGGAATTTGATTGACAATTTCGTAAACTTTTTGGCGATATTGTTTGTCGTTGACCTGTTTTTCTTCCATAGATTTTGACGGCAAGTTTTGTCTGAAAATTGATTATCGTATTTTTCGGAAGAAAATAAAAAAGCGGCAAACATCTGCCGCTTTTCCGATTGATTAAATTATTTTTTTTACTCTTCGTTAATTCTGGCGCGCATCGTGTCTGGATACGAAAAGCGCGTGTTGGCGAGCCGCACGTCGAGCGGAACTTGGTTATATCCCATCGGTGTCGCGCCGCCCATCTGTCCTTGAATCAGCGAAATCAAATTGTTCTGAAACGAGCGGAAACGCGCGACGCTGCCGCGCTGATTGAAGATGACGAACAGTAGTTTGCCGTTTTTCGTTTGGATTTCGCCCGACAGACTGCTCACGCCGCCGTCAGTATTGCCCAAAGTTCCGGTTTTGCCGACAACGCTGCCCATCGAAAAATCGGCGTTAAATCTGCCTTCGAGCGTTCCTTTATCAACGCCGGCGACGGGCATAATATCGGCGAAAGACATTTTACTGCGCGCCAATTCTGCTCTTAAAGTTCTGAGAAGTTTCATCATCGCCCGCGGCGTAACGCGGTTGTTGCCGAGTCCGCTCGACGTTTGAATATAAAATTCTTCAGCCGGAATCTGCGCGTTCATCTGAACGACGCGGGCGACGGCATACGCGCCGCCCAGCATATCGCCCAAGCGTTCCGCGAGAAAATTATTTGAATAACAAAGCGTAACTTTGACGATCTCGCGCAGCGGCGCGGATTCGTGCGAGAAAAGCAGACGCGCGTTTGTCGGAAGCGATTGAACATACGCCGCGCCGGTAAATTCGACGCTCGGAACGGTGAAAGATTTTTTCGCGCTCAAAAGATAATTTTGCCACGCGCGACTCGCGCCGCTCGAACGCTTCGTCGCGTTCATCGTCGTCAGCAAATTGTTGCCCGACGATTGCGCGTTCATATTATAGCTCATCGCAAAATTGTCGGTAACGATCAAATCGCCGCTGACCGCGCGAATTCCAAGCCGATTTAGTTCACCGGCGACGGCAATCGCGTGTTCGTGACTAAACATCGGATCGCGCCCCGAAATATAAAGATTGCCGTCCAGCGTTCCGGTCGTCTGGTCAATCTGCCCGTCGGTCCAAACGCTTGTCGGAAAACGGTATTCGGGACCGAAAGTTTTCAAAACGGCGTAAGCGGTAGCGAGTTTAACATTCGATGCGGGATTGAAAGGATAATTTGAATAGCTGTCCAAAACAACATTGCCGTCCATACTTTCGACCAAAATTCCCGAATAGCCCGGAATATCAATGTCCGCCAGAACGGGAAACGAAGTTTTGCGGGCGACGACCGCCATCGAACTGCCGGTTTTCGTCACGAGCGGCGTTGCGGAAGTTTGCGGCGAAGTCGCGCCGTTTGTTTGTTGCGGCGCATTAGTTTTTTCGGTTTGAACGGTAATCTGCTGAAGTAAAGGTTTGGTCGGCGGCGCGGAAGTTTGCGCGAAAACCGAAGCGGTCGAACCGATCAAAAAGGCGACGAAAACACTAAGCCGGACGGCTTTTTTATAGATAAAACTGCTCATATTTTTCTAAAGTGTAGATGCGGCAGGCTTTCCAAAATCCGGAATGCTGAATCGAATTATACCACATCAACCAGTCTATCTTTCAAGCATTAAAAACCTTTTTCAGCCTCACACTTTTCAAAGACGTTTTCTCAGATGAGTTTTGTCAAAACTTGGATGCAAAGATTTAGAATCGCTTATGGAAACGATTCCGTTTACTTATACAACATAAAAGTCGGAAAGGAAAGGTTTTTTCGGAAAATAGTTAAAGCGACCGTTAGATTTTTTGACGGAATTCCAAAGAGAGATTTATTTCGTCCGGCTTTTCTAAAATGTCTGCCTTTTAACAATGGCGATATTAAATCTATAGCGAAATCTAACAGACAGAATTTCAATCTGCCGAATTGGATAATGTGGGTTCGAGTTACTTTGGTTGTGTCATTAATTTGAAAGAAAAAAGCGGAAGCCGCGAACTTATTCGCGGCTTCCGCTTTTTTCTTTCCTCCGAAATCTATCCTTTTCGCAGTTCGGTCAAAACCTGCTTGGCGACGGCTTTGAGCGTGTCAAAAACTCCGACACCTTGTGATGCGGTCGCTTCAAAAACCGGTTCGTCTTTGCGATTTAATTCGGCAATGAGTTCTTCTTTCGGGCTGACGTTCGGCAAATCGCGTTTGTTTAATTGCAGAACGTATGGAATTTGCAGCAAATCATAGCCTTGCGATTGCAGATTTTCTTCGAGATTGTAAAGCGATTCGATGTTCGCGTCCATTCGTTCTTCCTGCGAATCGGCGACGAAAACTACGCCGTCAACGCCCTTTAAAATCAATTTGCGCGAAGCGTCGTAATAAACTTGTCCGGGAACGGTATAAAGATGAAAGCGCGTTTTGAAGCCGCGAACGGTGCCGAGTTCGAGCGGCATAAAATCGAAAAACAAAGTACGGTCGGTTTCCGTCGCTAAGGAAATTAATTTGCCTTTGGCTTGCGGTGCGGTCGAATCGTAGATGTATTGCAGATTCGTCGTTTTCCCGCACAATCCGGGACCGTAATAAACAATTTTGCAGTTGATTTCGCGCGATGCGTAGTTAATAAATGTCATAATTTCAGTTATCAGTTATCAGTTATCAGTTATCAGTTGTCAAGATTTCGTGACCGTTTGCCAATATCCGTTAGCTGAAAAGACTGTCAATGTCGTCGTCGGTGATTTCGGCGAAGAACGAATTTTCGCTGAGTTTTTGTTGTTCGGAATCTTTCGCAATGTCTTCCAGAATCGCGGCGACTTCATAGCTGGCGCGTTTCGATCTGATTTTTACAAGACTGACCGACGATTTTTCGTCGAAGACAACGACCAGCAAGCTTCTGCCGATGACGGCGATGTAAATATTTTCGCGCTCGCCTTCGTGAACGACCGCCGGAAAAACGTCTTCGCCGATCAGCCGCGCCATACTCGTCGTCGCGGCGACGTTTCCCGCTGCGAGCGACGAGAAAGAAGTCGTGTCCAAATCGGCAACATTGCCGTGCGAAGCAATCGGCTGACCGTCGCGGTCAACGAGCAAAACGACGCGGGCGACACATTCGACGCAGATTCGCGCCAGAATAGATTTTAACTTATTGAACTGATGTTCTTTTATAACAACGGGCGTATCTGCCATTTGATTTTTTCTCTCTCGGTTTAATTTGGTAAACAAAAAAGGCTGGAAGTTGTAAGTTTTTTCAATAAAAATTTGTCTTGTAAAAACTTTTTGCGGGGTGCTGTGCCGAGTTTGGCAACCAGCCACTTTCTTAATCTAACACAACCGTCGCGTCGGCTTCAAGTAATTTTTTGTCAAAATTTTTGAAATACGAGGAAATTGAAATTGTGAATTCCGTTGTGAAGAATTATTGCCTGCCTAAAACAAAAAGTGTTAAACTTTTTTCGAGAAAGGGGGAATTTTAAAACGCGCTTGCCCAAATATGCGCGGAAATTAACGAATTTGTAATATCTTCAACCGGAACTTAATCTGTCAAAACAGATCGCCTGCCTTCCGAATTTTCGACACGCCAGAGATGAAAAATCATTTGTTTTCAAACAATTCGTTCGGATTGAATCTGGTTGCCATCGGCGGCGGAAACGGTCTTTCGACACTTCTTTCGGGGCTGAAAAAATTCGTCGCGGCGGGCGAGGAGGCTGATTTTCAACTTAAAAATCTTTCGGCGATTGTTGCCGTCTCGGACGACGGCGGAAGTTCGGGCAGGCTTCGAGACGAACTGCAAATGCCGCCGCCGGGCGACATTCGCAACTGTATGGTCGCGCTTTCGGAAGATTCTTTGCTTTTGTCGAAACTTTTTCAGCATCGTTTTCGCGGGAGTGGCGAACTCGGCGGACACAGCTTCGGCAATCTTTTTCTCGCCGCGCTTTCGGAAATCACCGGCGATTTTTCCGAAGCCGTGCGTCTTTCGTCGGAGATTTTAGCGAGCAAAGGACATATTTATCCGGCGACAATGGCTGACGTTCGTCTGACGGCGGAACTCGAAGACGGCTCGATTGTTGACGGTGAAACGAAAATCGGAAAGGTCGGAAAAAAAATAAAGCGTCTGCGGCTCGAACCGGCAAATTGTCAGCCTTTGCCCGAAACTTTAGCCGCGATTAGCGACGCGGACGTGATCACCGTCGGTCCCGGCTCGCTTTTCACAAGCCTTCTGCCGCCGATTCTCGTCGAAGGCGTGGCGCAGGCGATTAGCGAGTCGCCGGCGGTGAAAATTTTTATCTGCAATCTGATGACGCAGCCGGGCGAGACCGACGGATTTTCGGCGAAGCGGCATCTCGATATTTTTCGGGAATACGCGCCGCAAATTGATTTCGATTTCGTCGTCGTCAATAATCATCCGATCAGCGACGAGCAGTTGAAACGCTACGAATTTGAAGGCGCGCAGCAAATCGGCATCGGCGATTCGATCACGCCGACTAACGTCCGCGGCGCGGAAATCGTTTATGGTAATCTGTTAGACGGCAGCGACAAAGTGCGCCATCAGCCCGAAAAACTGGCGCAGGTCGTTCTGCTTTGCGCGGCGCAGGCAAAAACTTTGACCGCCGATTTCGCGCGGCAATTCTGAGGTTTTATGGAAAACGCTTCCAACGAACAAAAAACGCTCGACGTTTTGATTTTAGCCGCCGGACTCGGCACCAGAATGCGCTCGAATCTGGCGAAGGTTCTGCACCGGCTCGATGGTCGCCCGCTGATTAATCACGTTTGTTTGACGGCGACCGCGCTCGCGCCGCGCCGGATTTACGTTGTCATCGGTCATCAGGGCGAAGACGTGAAACGCGCTGTTTTGGAAGAATTGGACGATGAACATTCGGCGTTTGTCTGGCAGAAGGAACAGCTTGGCACGGGACACGCGGTTAATTCGGCGCGTGAATTTCTGGAAAACACGGATTCGACTTTGCTGATTTTGTCGGGCGATGTGCCGATGATTCGCGCCGAAACGCTCGCCGCGCTCGTCCAGCAGCATCACAATCATCGCGGCAAAGGCGCGGCTTGCACGATCTTGACGGTCAAACTCGACGATCCGAGCGGCTACGGACGCGTCGTGCGCGACGACGACGGATTTTTTAAACAAATCGTCGAACAAAAAGACGCGACCGAAGACGAGCGCAAAATCAACGAAATCAATTCGGGAATTTACTGCTTTAACACGCAACAGCTTTTCGACGCGCTTTCTAAAGTTCGCAATAACAACGTGCAGGGCGAATATTATTTAACCGACGTTCCCGCGCTGCTGCGCGAAGCGGGCGAAGCCGTCGCGCTGTTTCCGCACGCGGACGCGCGCGAAGTTTCCGGCATCAACAACCGCGCCGAACTCGCCGATTTGGAGCGCGTCGTCTGTCGCCGGACGATTGCCAGAATGATGCTTGATTACGGCGTAACTTTTATTGATCCGAAAAACACATACGTCAGCGGTCAGGCGAATATCGGGCGCGATACGGTGATTCATCCGAATGTCCAAATCGAAGGCGCGAGCGTTATCGGCGACGGCTGCGAGATTCGACAGGGAACGCGCATCACGAATTCGCGTATCGGTCGCAACGTCGAAATCTTAGACAACTGTGTTATCACCGATTCGGAAATTTCGGACAACTGCTCGGTCGGACCGATGGCGCATCTGCGCGGCAAAGCGAAAATGGAAGAATCGGCAAAAGTCGGCAACTTCGTCGAACTCAAAAAAACCATTCTCGGTCGCGGCTCGAAAGCGAATCATTTAACTTACCTAGGAGATGCGACCGTCGGCGAAAAAACCAACATCGGCGCGGGAACGATCACCTGCAATTACGACGGCGTGAACAAACACGCGACAATCATCGAAGACAACGTGCGAATCGGCTCGGACACGATGCTCATCGCGCCCGTCCGCGTCGGCAACAATTCAATCACCGGCGCGGGTTCGGTCGTAACACGAGACGTTCCGCCCGATTCGCTCGTCGCGGGCGTTCCGGCAACGATGAAAAGAAATCTAAAGGAAACGAAAGAGGAAGAAACAAAATCAATCGAGGCTTCATAATTTAAGAAATCTCATTGCTCAAATATTATGTGTGGAATTGTCGGCTACGTCGGAAATAAACAAGTTGTGCCGTTAATTATTGACGGCTTGAGGAAATTGGAATATCGCGGTTACGATTCGGCTGGGATAGCGGTCGTGGACGACGCGAAGCATCTCGAACTGCGCCGCGCCGAAGGCAAACTTCGCAATCTCGAAGAATGCATTCGCCTCGATCCGCTCGACGGCAATTACGGCATCGGGCATACGCGCTGGGCGACGCACGGGCGACCGACCGAGGAAAACGCGCATCCGCACCGCGACTGCACGGGCAGAATCGTCGTCGTGCATAACGGCATTATCGAAAATTATCTGCCGCTCAAGGAAAAATTAAAAAGCCAGGGTCACGAATTCAAAACCGAAACCGACACGGAAATCGTCGCGCATCTGATCGAAGAATATTTGAAGGAAACGAGGGATTTTGAAGAAGCCGTTAGAAAAACCGTCAAAGATTTGCGCGGCATTTTCGCGCTCTCGATTATCTCGGCAGACGAACCCGACAAAATCATCGCCGTGCGCGAAGGTCCGCCGGTCGTCATCGGTTTGGGCGACGGCGAATTTTTCGTGGCGAGCGATATTCCCGCGATTTTACAGCACACGCGCGACGTTTTTTATTTGGGCGAAAGAGAAATCGCCGTGCTGACCAAAGACTCGGTGCGCGTGACGGATTTCGACGGCAACGCGGTCGAGCCGAAACAGCAGCGCATCACCTGGGACCCGATAATGGCGGAAAAAGGCGGCTTCAAGCATTTTATGCTGAAAGAAATCTACGAGCAGCCGCGCGCCGTCCGCGACACCGTGCGCGGTCGAGTTTCTTTGGACACGGGTAAAGTTTATCTCGACCAGATGGACATTTCCGAAGCGGATTTTCAAGCGGTTACGTCAATCAAAATCGCCGCCTGCGGCACGAGCTGGCACGCCGGAATCGCCGGAAAATATATGCTCGAACAGCTTGCGCGTGTCTCGGTCGAAGTTGATTACGCCTCGGAGTTTCGCTATCGCGCGCCGGTTTTGAGCGAAACCGATTTGCTGATTGTCATCTCGCAATCCGGCGAAACCGCCGACACGATTGCCGCGATGCGTGAAGCTAAACAGTCCGGATGTAAAGTTCTCGCCGTCTGCAACGTGCAGGGTTCGATGATTCACCGTGAAGCCGACGGCACGATTCTCACGCACGCCGGACCGGAAATCGGCGTGGCTTCGACCAAAGCGTTTACGTCGCAGATGATCGCGCTTTATCTTTTCGCGCTTTATTTAGGACAACTGCGCGGAAAACTTTCCGAAAGCGAAGCCAGAGAACACGCGCAGCAGTTGGCGGAACTGCCTCTGAAAATCGAGCATCTGTTGAGCGATGCCGATTCGATTGAAGAATTATCGCGCGAATTTTTCCGCTCGCAGGATTTTCTGTATCTGGGACGCGGAATTAATTTTCCCGTCGCGCTCGAAGGCGCGTTGAAACTAAAAGAAATTTCCTACATTCACGCCGAAGGCTATCCGGCGGGCGAGATGAAGCACGGACCGAACGCTTTGATTGACGAAAAACTGCCGGTCGTCATCGTCAACACGCGTGAAACGGGCAACGAAGCGTCGGAACTGCGCTATGAAAAAACCCATTCCAATATCGTCGAAGTAAAATCCAGGGACGGCATTATTCTCTCGATCTTAACCGAAGGCGACGAAATGAGTTCGCTCGTTTCCGATCACGTCATCGAAGTTCCCGAATCCTCGGACCTGCTCGCGCCGATTCTTTCAATCGTGCCGCTGCAACTGCTCGCTTATTATATCGCCGTCCGCCGCGGTTGCGACGTTGACCAACCGCGCAACTTGGCAAAATCGGTAACGGTTGAATAAATCAAAATTTCATTCCAAAATAAAAACGGCGACGAGAAATTTCGTCGCCGTTTTTATTTTTAAGTTTTTACAAATTAACGATTCGGCGCGGAAGATTGAACGGTGATTGACGAGCCGGATTTTAACTGCAAATCGTCTTTGCCCTGAATATAAACCGAACCCGCGCCCGCGCCGCCGCCGATGATCGCGCCGATTGCCGCGCCTTTCGCGCCGCCTGCGATTGCGCCGATGACCGCCCCGATGCCTGCGCCGATGCCGCCGCGTTTGACGGTTTCTTTGGTTTGGTTGTCGCCTTTTGCCGCGCCTTCAGTGTCAATTTTTACCGCTTTGCCGGTTTCGTCGGTTACTGATTGCAGAAAGCCTGCGAATTCGTAAGTTTCGCCGCTGGCGAGACGAATGCGCTCGAAATTGAAGGTGATTTGCGAGCGACCGGAAACTTTGCCCGAACGATTAACGCCGGAAATGTAACCTTCGATGGTCGCGCCGCGATAATCGTTCGGCGATTGGACATTAAGCGTAAAGCGGTCGTTGTTTTGCGAAACTTTCGTGTCAATATCGTTTTCGAGCAAGCCGACTAAAATCGTTCCGTTCGGCACGATAAAATCGCCGGTTCGCCCGCTGCGCGTCGTCGGATAATTGCCGTTCGCGTCGCGCGGATCGTTGCTCGAATAATCGCCGTTGTTGTAATTCGGCGTTGAACCGAACTGCGCGACCGAATCGGTTTTCTGATAAACGCTTTCGATAAAAACCGTTTGTTGTAAATAATCGGTCGTTACGCGGCGCGTTACGCGCAGAGATTTGCCGCCTTCAATCGAAGCAAAAACGATGGTGTAATCCGTATCGCCGCCCAAACTGGAAACGGTTAATTCCTGACCGCGCAGAGTCGAGCGCAAGCGCAGAGTTTTGCCGTTCGACAGCGTTTCGGTTTTGTCGCGTCCGTCGGCAACGAACGTAACTTGCGGAGCGTTTGAAGATTCGAGCGTTACTTGATTGCCGCGCACTTCGATGACGACTTGCTGCGGCGATTCTAATTTATCTTCCAAATCATTCTGCGCGTTGTTCGCGTCGCGCACATTGCCGCTGCGAACGGCGCGGTCGGCGATTTCACGCGCGTTTTCGCTTCTCGCTTCGTCGAGTTTATATGTGCCGGTCAAATTAAAGCTGTATGAATTTGAACTCGTTCTGGTCGGCGGATAATTGTCGTTCGGGTAATTATTGTTCGGATTATTTTTGTCCGCCGGATAAGCCGGATTCGCGCCGTTCCAATTCCACGCGACGTTATAATTGGCGGACAATTTATCCAATTGACTGCGGATGCCCGTCCAATCTTTTTGCGCCGCGCTGCTGAAGCGTTTGGCATAAACGAAATCGTTGACGGATTTCGCCGCCGACAAAATATCGCGCACGTCGTCGGCGTTTTCACGTCGCCTATCGAGCTTATCGCCGAACTGCCGGACGCTGTTGGCGAAGTTGTCGAAATCTTCGTTAAACTGCGATTCCTCGTCGGGCGAAATACGCCGGTTGTCGAATTCATCGTTGAGGCTGAATTTGAAATCGTCAATTTTTGAATTCAAATTTCGCACCGTGTTGCGCGAAACGCTTTCGCTGCGACTGCCTTGCGCCGCGGCTTGCGAAGCGAAACTGAAAAAGCTCAAGCCGAGCAAAAGATAAATTGAAAACGCGCCGTTTAATTTGTTCATTTTTATTCTCCGTTTTTGAAATTGCCAAACTTGGGAATCTCGATCTGACGTTTGCCGAAAGTTAGAAGCATTTTTGATGCCAAAAGGTTTGTCGAAGCCGGAAATTTCTGTGTTCGCCGAAGCAAATCTATGTTACACTTTCGGCTGACGTTTTTCGCGTCGCCCGGTTCGTTCAATGGCAAATCAGATTTATCAAGCGACAATTCAATACGCGGGCGATGAATTTTTCATCGGCACGACACCGAGCGGACACGCGCAAGCGATTGATACGAAAGCGGATAGAA
>CAXTMQ010000130.1:9997-12237 GCA_964245305.1 uncultured Pyrinomonadaceae bacterium | reverse complement strand
GCGCTTTCGGAGACTGAAGAAATCGCGCCGGGCGGAATGCCGCCGTAACGTCTGGTGTTATACGGCGAATCAACCTCGATGTCGCTTTTGTGAATCGTGCCGTCCCAACGGTTTTGCATTTTGGCGACGTAAACCGCCGTTTGATCTATGCCGAGCGGAATATTTTTCGCAAGGCGATTGTAAATGACCGATGCAACCAGCGGACGCTCCGATTCGATTCTCGATTCGGTTTCGATGAGCGACGCAATCGTAACAATTTCGTGCGGCGTTCTGCCGAGTTGTTTGGCGCGGTCGTTCCATTCGGGTTTCCAGATTCGTTTGAATTGCTCGACCATCATCCGAATAATCTGTTTCGGCGCAGCATCTTTGGCGACGTTGTAAGTCGTCGGAAACATATATCCTTCGAGGTTTTTCGCGGTCGGATCGAAATCTTTGATAAGTGAAACGTCGTCCATCAAATTCAAAATCGCTTTCTCGTCAACCGGCGGGTTTTGCGGAAATTTTTCGGCGATGCGCTTGGCGATGTCGAAGCGCGTAAAGCCTTCGGGAATCGTCAATTTGTTCGTGCGCTCCTCGCCTTTTTCTAATTCTTTTAAAACTTGCAAAGGCGTAATCGGCGAATCGAATTGATATTCGCCCGCCTGAATTTTGCCCGCATCGCCGAACGAGCGCAGATAAATCTGCACGGGCAAAGAATTCGGGAAAATATTTTCGGCGGCGAGCGTGTTGATGATTTCGTTGGTCGTCGCGCCTTTCGGGATTTCGATATATTTTCCGGCTTTGTCGTGCTGGTGCGGCGTGTTCATCGTGGTGTAAATCCAATACGAAACGCCGCCGACGGCGAACAGTAAAAAGATAAAAATGACGAAAAGAATTTTTATGAATTTCATTATTTGAAATTTTATCAGAAAATCTAACTGCCGATAACTGTGAAGGAAAGCCGGATTTTGATTCGATACAGATTATGAAAAGAATTTTTGCGGCGATTGATATTTACGATGACGCGCGGCACGAGATTTCAAATTACACAAAGAAATTGCGAAGCGAATTTTCTGATCTGCGCGTCGGTTGGGAACGCGCCGAGAAACTGCATCTGACGCTGAAATTTTTCGGTGACGTTGATGATCGGGAATTGGAAAAAATAATCGAAGCCGCCGCGCGAACGGCTGATGATTTTTCACCTTTCGATTTGCAGATTACCTGCACGGGCGCGTTTCCGTCCGCGAGAAACACCAGGATTTTATGGCTCGGCGTAAAAGACGATCCGGGAAATCTGCGCGGTTTGAACGAACGATTTGAAGAGAAATGCGCGACGGTAAAATTTCCAAAGGAAACCAGAATGTTCAAGCCGCATCTGACGATTGCGCGTCTGCGCGAACCTCACCTTTCAAGTGAGTTGGTTAAAAAACATTTGCAAAACGATTTCGTTTCTCCAATATTTTCTGTTTCGGAAATCGTCGTTTACGAAAGCCGTCTGCAAAAAACAGGTTCGAATTATATTGCTGTTGCAAGGAAAAAATTGACAGAAATCCGCGCTTGAGCAAAGGTGGAATATTTCGTAACTTTCCCCTCTTGCTCAAGCGCGGGCTTCTGCTTTTTGAATTTTGAATCTATTTTTTCTCTTTCAGATATTTTTCAATCGCAGATGTGACTGCTTCGCTTTCGGGCGTGTCTTTCGAGGAAAATCGGGCGACGATTTCGCCTTTGCGATTGACGAGGAATTTGTTGAAATTCCACGAAATATCGCCCGCGAAATTCGGATTGGTTTCTTTTGAAGTCAAAAATTTATAAAGCTCGGCTTGGTCTTCGCCTTTGACGGAAATTTTGGCGAACATCGGGAATGTCACTTTGTATTTCGATTCGCAAAATTCTTTAATTTCGCTTTCCGTTCCCGGCTCTTGACCGCCGAAATTGTTGGCGGGAAAGCCCAAAACTTCAAATCCTTCGGCTTTATATTTCGTATAAATCGCCTGCAAGCCTTCGTATTGCGGCGTGTAACCGCATTTGCTCGCCGTGTTGACGAGCAACAAAACATCGCCTTTGTATTTTTTGAGCGCGACTTCTTTGCCGTCAATATCGCGCATCTTAAAATCCAAAACGGATTTCACTTTCGCCGAAGCAACCGGCATTGAGCTATTTGAATAAATAATTGCGCCGGCGAAAAATAGCAACGCCGAGATTAATAAAGTTTTTTTCATAATTCTGTTTCTCCGTTAAATTTTCAAGGAAATATCTATAAT
>CAXTMQ010000130.1:0-9987 GCA_964245305.1 uncultured Pyrinomonadaceae bacterium | reverse complement strand
GTGCAAAAATCTTGCAAATATAAATTCGTCTTTAACAATCTCGATGCCGATTCTGTAATCGCCTGTTTTGATCCACGAGCATTTCGGAAATCACTTCGGCAAGCAATTCTTTCGTTTTATCGTCGCTGATTGTCAATCCCATAGCTTTTTGATTATTCGCCCAATTCGCGCGGCTGACGATTTTGGCGCGGCTGATTTTGAACGGGTTCTTTTTTCTCGCCGGTTTCGGCGAAGACTTCTTTTAACGCGCCGACGCTCGACAGCATCGAAGATGTTTCGACCGGCATAAAAATCACTTTTGAATTCTGCGTCCGCGCCATATCGCGCAAGCTCTCGATGTAACGCGCCGTGATTAAATACTGCGCGGTTTGCGCCGGATTACCGATTGTCTGCGAGATTTGAGCGATTGCCTGCGCTTCGGCGGAAGATGCTTTCAGGCGAGCGTTCGCCGCGCCTTCGGCTGACAAAATCGCCGATTCCTTTTCGCCTTCGGCGCGAGTAATCGCCGCTTGCTTTTCACCTTCGGCGCGAGTAATCGCCGCTTGGCGTTCGCCTTCGGCTTGCAGAACTAGAGCGCGGCGATTTCTTTCCGCCGTCATCTGTTTTTCCATCGTGATGCGAACTTCGTCGGGCGTGGTGATGTTTTTGACATCAACGCGCGTTACTTTTACGCCCCATTTGTCGGTCGCTTCATCGAGAATAAGGCGCAATTCGCTGTTGATTTGCTCGCGCGACGAAAGCGTGTGATCCAAATCCAATTTGCCGACGACCGAGCGCATTCCGGTAAAAGTTAGCTGGACAAGCGCACCGACCAAATCGGCGACTTCATATGCGCCTTTGATGGCATCGGTAATCTGCCAGTAAACGACCGAATCAACGCTAATCATTACGTTGTCGCGCGTGATGACGGCTTGTGCCGGAAGGTCGATAAACTGCTCGCGCAAATCAATCTGCGTCGTTCCGGGACGCACATTCGACCAATAGACGGCTCGCGGAGCTTCAAAAAACGGCACGATGATATTCAAACCGCTGTGCGCGACGCGATGAAATCTGCCGAGCCGCTCGATCAGCATCACGGTTGACTGCGGCACGATTTTGATCGTTTTCCACGCGATAACTAAAAGCGCGATGCCGATGAACAACAGAACTCCGAAGCCGAGACCGAACAGCCCTTCGATTTGAAAAAGCAAAGTTTGCGCGAACATTTTTGTCCTCCGAAAAGATTTGATTAAATATAAACTAATTTCGGGCAATGGTAAATGCTTAACGGTAAGTGGTAAATATCGTTCAAAATACTTATGATTATTGATTAAGATTTATCATTAATTATTTGGCTATTGACCATTTTTATATGTCTGTTGAAATTTCCGATATTCAAGACGCGCGGCAGATTCTCGAAAGCGTGATTATTCAAACGCCGATTCTCGCCGACGCGAAATTGTCGCGCGAAATCGGCGCGACCGCTTTTCTAAAAGCCGAATGTCTGCAAAAAAGCGGCTCGTTTAAAATTCGCGGCGCGTATAACAAAATTCACCGCTTGAGCGACGCGGAAAAAAAGCGCGGCGTGATTACGGCTTCGGCGGGCAATCACGCGCAGGGCGTTGCGCTCGCGGCGCAGATGCACGACATCAAAGCGACGGTCGTGCTGCCCGAATTCGCGCCTTTGACGAAAATTACGGCGACCAAATCGCTCGGCGCGGACGTGATAATGCAGGGCAAAACCTTCGACGACGCGGTTGCCTTTTCGCAGAAATTGCGCGACGAACACGGCTATACATACGTTCACGCTTTTGACGACGAAAAGATCATCGCCGGACAGGGAACTATCGGTTTGGAAATCGCCGAAGGTTTGCCCGAAGCGTCAATCGTCGTCGTTCCGGTCGGCGGCGGCGGCGTGATTTCGGGAATTGCGATTGCCGTCAAAAATCTTTTGCCCACCGCGCGCGTCGTCGGCGTTCAAGCGGCGAATTGCGCTCCGATGGCGCGAAGCGTCGCGGCGGGCGAAGCGGTCGAAATCGAGGCTCTCGAAACTATCGCCGACGGCATCGCCGTCAAACGTCCGGGCAAGCTGACGATTCCGATTATCAGGGAATTTGTTGACGAACTCGTCGAAGTCAGCGAAGAAGACATCGCGCGGGCGATTTTTCACTGTACGCAGAATAATCGTCTCGTCGTCGAAGGCGCGGGCGCGGCGGGTTTGGCGGCGTTGCTTGCCGGAAAAATCGCGCTCGACGCGGACGATACCGTGTGCGCGATTTTGTGCGGCGGCAATATTGATCCGAATCTTTTGACCAGAGTTTTAGAACAGGTTTTAGTTCGACAATCGCGCTATATAATGCTCAAACTTCTCGTCAAAGATCGTCCCGGCTCGCTCGCGCGTCTGCTCGATAATGTTGCCGACGCGGGCGCGAATGTCATCGAAGTTTTCCACCGCCGCGCGATGTGGCTCGCGCCGTTCGGTCGCGTCGGCATTGAAATTCTGCTCGAAGTCCGCGACGAACAACACGCCCGCGAAACGACCGAATATCTGCAAAATTCCGGTTATCAAATTGAACGCGAAGGTCAGGGCGATTGGGAAGAGTAGATTTCAGATTCCAAATTCCATATTTATAAGTTTAAAGTTCCGAGTTTATAATCTGGAATTTATTTGCGAAGTAAATCTTCGGTGTAAAGCTCTTGATAAACGCGGTAATTATTCATCACTTTGAAGACGTAATTTTTCGTTTCGGCGAAACCGACTTCCGAGGCGAAAATGCCCGCGTCTTTCGGCGTTGAGCGGGCGAACCAGCGCGCGGCGTTGTCTTCGCCGCCGTTGTATGAAGCAGCGATGGCTTCGTAAAGTCCGCTGAATTGATTTTTTAAATCGGCGATGTAAGTGCTGCCGATGGCAATATTAACCGACGGTTGATAAAGATCGTCAGCCTGCATCTGCGGGAAGCCGGCTTCACGGTTGTATTTAATCGCCGTGTCATAAACGAGCTGCAAAAGACCGCGAGCGGCGGACGGCGATTTGGCGTTGGCGCGAAAGCTCGATTCCTGTTTCATAATCGCCAGCACAAAACGCGGATCAATGCTTTTCGTTCTCGCGTAACGCAGAAGTTCTGCGCGATAAAGAACCGGATATTCGTTCGCCAAATTCGACGAAACGCTTGCTGTTCGCGCGATTTTGTTCGACGAAATTTTGTTCAGACGGTCGCTTGCCAAGCCGCTGTAATATGAATTGAGGCTCGGCGGAATCAGCGAGTAAACGGCAATCGCTTCGGCGTTGCGATTCGATTTTTCGAGCGCGAAACCTTTTAAGAAATTCGTTTCGTCGAGCGAAGTCATCGAGCCTTTAAAATCGTTCAAAGAGCGCAGAGCGTCGGCGGCTTCGATAGCTTTTTGCCAATTTTGCCGCGAGATTTCCATTCTGATTCGCGCCTGCAAAGCGTTCGTCGCGGTCGGCATTTCGGAAAATCTGGTCGTCGCTTTATCAATCCAAAGATTCGCTTCGTCAAAGCGTTTTGCTTCACGCAGAGCGTCAATAATATTCAAATAAGCCGATTCGACGCGCTCGCCGGTCGGAAACATCGTCGTGTAAAGCTGATAAGCGTTTGCCGCTTCCAAGTTTCGATTCAGCCGCACGAGACACGCGCCCTTGAACGCCAGACTTTCGCGTCCTTCCTTTGTGTCGGCGTAATTTTTAATTGCTCGATCAAACCAGTTTATCGCCTGCGCGTAGTCGCGTTCCCACATCAGAGAGCGTCCCGTTCCCATCAAAGCCTTCGCCATTCCCGCGTCGGTCGGATACGTTTCCATAAACCGCTGCCAATGTTCGCGGGCTTCTGGAAAATGGCGGTTCGCCATATAAACATCGGCGCGAAAAAGATGTTCGGCGGCGGGCAAAGTTTGCAGTCTGCCGCCCGCGTCGCGGCTTGATTTGTCTTTCACGACGACTTGCGCGAGCGCGGCATCGCCGTAATTTTGAGCGAAAATATTGATTGACGAAACGAACAAAAGCGCGGCTAGAACGATTAGTTTTTTCATTGATTTGTAAAACTCGAAAAGAAAAATTCAAGGGAGAAATAGAATAGCAAATTTTAGACGTGAGCGAAATATGAAAAGTTGTTCGCGCCGCTTTCGCCGCTTTTTAATTTTCGCTGATATTAGTTTTCATTTTTTCGCGCCTTATATGTCAGAGCCGAATTATTTCGGGCAAATCATTCCAGTCATACATAATAAGGAGTTATAAAATGAAAAAAGTTAATTCATCGAAAAGTAAATTTTTAGTCTTTTTATTCGCGGCGGTTTTCGCCTCGGTCGCCGCGCTGCCGATGCTGTTCTCGCAATCGGTCGCCGCGGAAGGCGTTGCGTCGGCAATTCTTTTTACGACGCAGGGAACATTGAGCGTGAACGGTCAATACGCGCAAAGTTCGGGCAATTTTACAAAAGTTGTCGAAGGAACGCCGACACCGACACCAACGCCGAATCCTTCCGGCTGTGTTCCGTCGCCCGGTTCGTCCGGCGGCACGATTTATATCGGAACTTACACGCTTTCAAACAGCGAAAACGGCGATTTTACAATGATTGTTAATAACGGCACGAACGATTCTATCGGAGTCGGCGCGCCCGAAGACGTGCCGGACAATCCGGTCGTTGTCGAGCAAGGCAACGCGATTGTCGCTCTGCAAATCAACCGAGTCGCCCAAACCGGCGCGGGAACGATTAATTTTACGAGCGGCGGCACGGCGATCAACGGAACAATCACCATCGTCAGCGGATTTAATTTTCCGGCATCGCAGCCGGTCAGATGCAGCCGTCCGAACAGCCTCGATCTCGACGGCGACGGCAAAGCCGATGTCGGCGTTTTCCGACCGACCGACGGCGCGTGGTATTTCAGCCGCTCGACCGCCGGATTTTCAGCCGTTCACTTCGGGCAAAACGGCGACCGCATCGCGCCTGCCGATTATGACGGCGACGGCAAATCCGATGTCGCGGTTTACCGCAATGGCGCGTGGTATATTTTACAGACGACGAACAATCAAATGCGTTCTGTAAATTACGGAACGGCGGAAGATTTACCGCGTCCGGGCGATTTCGACGGCGACGGCAAAGCCGACATCGCGGTTTTCCGCCCGTCAACGGGAACGTGGTTTTACCAGCAAAGCTCGAACAATTTAACGCGCGGCGTGAAATTCGGACAGGCAGGCGACGTGCCGATGATGACCGATCTCGACGGCGACGCGAAAACCGATATCACTGTTTTCCGCCCGTCGAACGGCGGCTGGTATTGGATAAAAAGTTCGGATAATACGGTTCAATCCGCGCTCTTCGGGCAGAACGGCGACGTTCCCTTGAACGGCGATTTTAACGGCGACGGCAAAGGCGATTTAGCAGTGTTTCGTCCGTCAACAGGAAGTTGGTATGTTGCCAAACCGACCGGAACACCCGCGCAGAATTTCGACGCGACCAAGTTCGGAGTTTCAACCGACACGCCGGTCGCCGCCGATTTTGACGGCGACGGCAAAACCGACATCGCCGTTTTCCGCGCCGCCGAAGGCAGATGGTATATTCTGCAAAACAATAACCAATTAGGTGTGGTGCGCTTCGGACAGAACGGCGACAAGCCTGTTCAGTCAATGGATTTGCAGTAAAACTAGAGCAAATTTTTAGTTTGTTTTATCGAAAAGCCGCCGGTGTTTCGGCGGCTTTTCTGACTTATTGAAATCGGCGTGTTACAATTTTCTCATAACGAATTTGCACTGAAATCGAGGACAGAAAAATGAAAATAGCTTTGAACGGCGCGACGACGATGCGCGCGGATTTGGAAACCGATATTAGAGCGGCGAGCGCAGCCGGTTTTGAACTGATCGAAATATGGGCGGCGAAATTGAGCGAGTTTTTGAAAACGAAAACCGTCGCCGATTTAAAACGGCTTTTGGAGGAAAATAATCTCGAGCCGTATTCGATCAATTCCATCGAACACATCACGTTTCGCAACGCTGAAGATTACGAAAATATCAAAAACCAATGCAAAGAATATTCGCGCATCGCGGGCGAAATAACCTGCCCGTATGTCGTCGTCGTGCCGGGCAAATTACCGGAAAATGCGACCGAACAGGAAATCATTGACGAATCGGTGGAAGTCTTGAACGAACTTGCCGACATCGCCGAAAAATATAATGTTGCGCTGGCGTTTGAATTTTTAGGTCAAGCTGATTGCTCGGTGCAGACTTTGGATTTGGATAAAAAAATCATCGAAAAAGTGAATCGCAAAAACGTCGGTCTGGTAATTGATACTTTTCATTTCTATGCAGGGAATTCGACGTTTGAAGCGATTGAAACGCTCGATCCCGAAAAACTTTTTATTTTTCACATCAACGATGCCGAAGATTTACCCAAAACCGATTTAACCGACGCGCATCGTCTTTATCCGGGGATGGGAATTTTGCCGATCAGGGAAATTAAAAAACGCTTCGACCAAATCGGTTACGACCGGATGGTTTCCATCGAAATTTTCCGCCCCGAGTATTGGGATGCCGACCCGTTTGAAGTAGCGAAGAAAGCCAAAGCCGCGACGGAAAAAATTTTAGAATTAACGCCGAAAACCGCAACGGCTTAGAAGAATTTTAACAGGATAGACAGGATTATTTTTATTAGTAAAAAGTATCCTGAAAATCCTGTTAAAATAACTGAAATAAGGAATGGATAAAGTTAAAATCGGAATCATCGGCACGGGTTATATCGGCAATGTTCACGCGCGGATTTATTCGCGCGACGAACGCTGTGAAATCGCCGCACTGTATGACATTAAGCCGGAACGCGCGAAGAAAACCGCCGCGTCGGTCGGCGGAAAAGTTTGCGCTTCGCGCGAAGAATTACTGGAAATCGCCAATGCGGTTCTGGTCTGCGCGCCGAACAAAACGCATACGGAAATCGCTCTCGATGCCGTCGAAGCGGGCAAGCACGTTTTTTGCGAAAAGCCGTTTTCAATCGGGCTGGAAAATGCTGAAAAATTGCTCGATGCGGCGGAAAAATCAGATAAAGTTTTTCAGGTCGGACACAACCGCCGTTACGCTCCGGTTTATCAAAAACTCAAGGAATTTTTAGCGGAAGATCAAGCGCATTCGGCGCACATCAAGATGAATCGCGGCGAATTGAAAAATCCGGTTTGGACGGGCGATGTGAACGTAACCGGCGGGTTTTTATACGAAACGACGATTCATCTTTTTGATATGCTGCGGTTTCAATTCGGCGAAATCGCGGAACTCGTCGCGTATGGTTCGCAGCACGAATATCCCGAATCGGACGAATTTTCGGTTATCTTCAAATTCAAAAATAATTTTCACTGCACGTTCGCTTCGTCGTCGGATGCGAGCTGGATTTTTCCGTTCGAGCGCGTCGAAGTTTTTTGTCATCACCGCACGATTCTGACCGAGGAAATGGAGCGCATCGTTGATTCAAAAGGCTATGATGCAAATTTCGAGACGCATTCGTATCATATGAGCGAAAAGGAAGAACGCTGGGGCTATGTGCAGGAAGACAAAGCGTTTCTCGACGCGATCAGCAACCGAACCGCGCCGCCCGTCACCGCGCTCGACGGTTATAAATCAATCGAATTGGTAGAACGAGTTTACGAAGCGATAAAAACCGGCGAGCGAATTAAATTTGAATAAATCGAAGAACTTTTTTCGTCGTCGCGCGTTAAGAAATTTGAAGTAATTTTCATCAAAAAAATTCAGAGGCGAATATGATTCAATGCACAAACTGCGGACAGGTTAATACGGATTCGAGCAATTTTTGCCGGTTTTGCGGAACGAAATTTACGCAGACTCAGATGACGAACAACGGCGGTTACGATTATTCGCCGCCGCGACCTTATTCGTGGAAAACCGACGAATTTCAGGTTGCCGACAAAAAAACGCGCGGCACGCAACCTGTTAATCGGGTTCAGCCGCTGCCGAACCCGTATGCGACGAACCAAACTGCCCGCCCGCAGCCGCTCGCTTATCAACAGCCGGGAGCGATGTCATACGGTTATCGCTGTCCGCGCTGCGGAGCGCAGGCTTTGCCGCACACCGTCAGAAAAATCTCGACCGCCGGCTGGATTACGTTCGCCGTTCTGCTCGTCGCATTTTTTCCGCTATTTTGGATCGGGCTGTTGATTAAGGAAGACGTTCGCATCTGCCCGATGTGCAATCTTCGCATCAATTAAATCGAAAATTCAAACAAATTTCTACCTGTAATAATAACCGCGCGGATGTTCGATTTTGACTTCCGGGTTGGTGCTTGTGATTTGGATTTTGTGATAGCCTCTGTCGAGATGCGTCGAAAGATAAGTGAGCGCGAATTGACGGTCGAGCAGGCGCGTTAAATCTTTGAAAAAAGGCTCGAACGAAATGGGCGCGATAGTGCCTTGAAAAAAGGCGCGTCCGCCGGTTTCTTCGGAAAGGCGGTTGAGCGAGCCTTGACCGTTTGAGACGAGAATCGAATTGTTATTATTGGTCGCGTTGGTTGGCGAATAAAACGAATAAACGGCGACGCTTTTGCGCTGCGCCCTGAGAATCGCGCGGTCGAGATCGAGGCTCTGCGTCGGCGTTGAACTTTCGACTCCGCGCGAGGTGTCCAAGCCGTCGGAAACGAGCAAAATCGCGCGTCTGCCCGACGGCAGCGCGTCGAATCTTTTCAAGGCTTCCTCAACTTGATAATAGGGACTGCTCGGCGCGACGGTCGAACTGCCCGTCACGATTCGCAAAGATTTCGCCGCTTTTTCCAAATCTTCGGTAAATTTTTGCCTGATTTGAATCGTTCCGCTTCGCAAATAGCCGACCATTACGCGCGAACCTGCGGGCAGTTCGCGGATATATTTTCTGAGTTCGTCGAGCTTCAAATTCGCTTCGGAAGTCAGATCGTCCTGAATCAAAACCGCGAGCGACAAAGGCGTGTTCGTGACGCTGCGGATTGATAAAATCACTTGGTCGTCCTTATCTTCCTTCAAATGCAAATCGCCGACCTGAACAAATTCCTCAGCTTTTTTTTCTTTTAGTTCCGATTTCGTGAAAATCGAAATCGGAATCGTCATCGTGCGGACGCGCTCGGTCTGGTCTTTGTCTTGTTTGGGCTGACCGAAAGCAATGCCGACGAGCAGCGAATTTAACAGCAGAGCAATGAAAATTTTCACGGAATTTAATTTGAACATAGAATGATTTTCCAAACCGGCGACAAAACTTCGCTGCGCTTTAGATTCTACAGATTTTTTGGTAATAACTGAAATTTTATGATGCGGCGAGTTTGAATTAAGTTTGCAGAGTTTGTAAGGTAAACTACTTAAATAATGAACCAATTAGAGCCGAAATACGAAATTACGCGACGCGATCTGGCGAAGGATAAAGCGTTGAAATACGGCGCGTGGCTCGCGCCCGCCGCGCTTTCCATATTGCCCGCGCTTATTTTCGTAGTGTTGTTCTTTTTGTTCGGAACAAGTCCGCCCGCCGCGATCAGTTTGCTGGCTTTCAGCGTATTGTCGCTCATTATCGGTTTCGTTTTCGGCTTGATCGTAACAGGCAGCATTCTTTATTATCGTTCGCGCTGGCTGGCGACGGTGCGCGAACGGCTCGCGGTGGACGGCATCAAAGCGAACGAAGTCGAGTGGTTTCGGCAGGAATTGACGACCGCCGAAAAAAAATCTCTGGGCGAAATCGAGAAAAAAGATTTACTGCTGGCGGACGCTTTCCGCGACACTTTGGCGGCGCGCCTGACGGCGACGAGAATCTTGAAATCTTCAAAAACCGAAATTTTGCTCGTGCAAAGGCGGCAGAATAAATTGAAATATTTGAAATCGGAAAACTCGAAAAACTTGCAGGCGGAATTAAAAACTGACCTTGAAAAATTAACGAAGATAAAAAACCAATCCGAAGCGATGCGCGTCGAAGCCGAAACCCGTTTGCAAATGATCGAAGCCGCCTCGCGGCGCGGCCTGGCGTCGAGCGTGCCGCCAGCGCGGAAGAG
>CAXTMQ010000129.1:0-12319 GCA_964245305.1 uncultured Pyrinomonadaceae bacterium | reverse complement strand
GCAATTTTAAGCCGCACCTCTCGATCTTTCTGCTGCAACCCTTAACGCCCGAACAGCACGAAGTCGTCTTGATTGACGGCAATGCCAAAGCGTTGAGCCGCAAGGAACTCGTCGAATTCTGCCAAAAGGAAAACATCGGACTCGTCGGCATCGGCTCGATGACTCGAATGGTCGCGCGGGCATACAAAGTCGCCGACGCGCTGCGCGAAGCCGGAATTAAAGTCGTGATGGGCGGACCGCACGTTACCGAATGTCCCGACGAAGCACTCGGCAAAAACGGCGGAGCGCGCCACGCCGACGCGGTCGCGCTCGGCGAAGCGGACGAGACCTGGCATTTGATCGTCGAAGACGCGGCGAACGATTGTCTCAAAGAAATTTATCAGCCCGAACAAGACGCGAAAGGCAATGATAAAAAGCCGAATTTACAGCCTTATCCGCATATTCCCTGGGAAACTCTGGATTTAGACCAATTCAGTCTCGTGCCGAAATTCCTGCGTTCTACGTTATCGAAAATGGGCGCGGGCTGGGGAAAATTTTTCGTCGTGCCGATTGAAACCGGACGCGGCTGTCCCTACGGCTGCGAATTCTGCACCGTTACCGGATTTTTCGGCGATTCGATTCGCTTTCGCACGAATGAATCGGTCGTCGAAGAACTGCTTCGTTTGAAAAAACGCGCGAAACTCGAAAAAGGTCAAGTCGCCGTTTTCTTTATTGACGACAATCTCGCCATCAACAAAAAGCGTCTGAAATCGCTTCTGCGCGACATCATCGCGGCGAACGCGCAACTGCCCTGGGTCGCGCAAATCAGCGCGAATCTGCTTGCGGACGAAGAACTCGTTGACTTAATCAGCGAAGCGGGCGGCAAATGGATTTTTATCGGAATGGAATCAATTGACCCGCAAAATATGGCTTCGGTCAATAAAAATTTCTCGAAGCCCGCCGATTACAAACAAGTTCTCGACCGCCTTGCAAAGCGTAATATTTACGCGATCACTTCGTTTATTTTCGGAATGGATAACGACACGACGGGCGTAGCGGCGCGAACCGTCGAACAGATCGAAAGCTGGTCGCCCGGATTGCCTGTTTTCGGACAGCTCACGCCGTTTCCCGCGACACCGCTTTATGATCGTTTGCAAAAAGAAGGCAGACTTCAAAGACCGCTTCACTGGCTCGAATTCGCGCCGTTCGTAATGGCGCATACGCCTTCAAAAATGACGATTGAAGAAGCGCGAATCGAAACGATTCAAGCGTGGTCAAATTCCTACAGTCCCGAACGAAACGCCCGCGCACTGGAAACGATTCAAGATCAGCCGATTCAATATCGCATCAGCCATCTGGTCGCCCGATTTTTCTTTCGCGGAATTTATTTTCCGCAAATGAACAAACGCGCGTGGCTGAAATTATTATTTGAAAACCGCAAAACCATTCTCGGTTTAACGCGGGAAGGCTTAACAACGTGGCGCAAATCGCGGAGAAAAAGATTGAGCGGTTTTGTCAAAGACGAAGTTTTAGAATAAATTCGGCGCGGCTTGGACGGAAGTCCGCGCGAGTAATGGCGCGGATGAGTTATGACGATAAAACTAAAGAGACGGCGCGCCGTTGAAAATTTTAAACGTAGCGCCATCTCTTTAGTTTTACACCCCCAACCCCGTCCGTATTAATGATTAGCTGTTTAATAATTTCACAAAATCGAAGTTCTCCGCCTTTTCCTTGTCGGTGAATAATTCCTTGCGCGTTTGAAAATCGGCAAACAAACGGTCGTAAGTCGCCAGCAGAAAATCGGTTGATTTTTCGCGCGTGTTTTCCTTAGCAGTTTCCAAAGCGAGTCCGATTTTACGATTTCGCAACGCTTCATCGCTGATAATTTCACGCACGGCGGCGGCGAAATTTTCGGCAGTCGGTTCGACTAACCAAGCATTTTCGTTCGTCGCGTAAGACAGCAAACCGCCTGCGTTCGGAGCGAGCGTCGGCGTGCCGGAAGCCATCGCTTCGAGCGGCGCGATGCCGAACGGTTCGCGCGGATTCGGATGCGCGAAAACGTCGGCGTTGGCGTAGTAATCGGATAAAATTTCTTTGTCGAGATGTCCGAGTTGAATAATTTTATTCGGGATTCGTTTCGCCGTCTCTTCCTTCAGCCAATCGGCTTGCGGTCCCGCGCCGGCGACCAAAAGACGAAAATCTTTCGTCGTATCTTTCGCTAAAATTTCCATCAGCGGCACAAGCAGTTCGATGTTTTTTTCCGGCGAAATGCGTCCGGCGTAAAGCAGAACGATTGCGTCGTCAGGAATTCCGGCTTTTTCTCGCATCGCCTTTTTTACCGCGTCGGATTTTCGGTCGGGCGAAAACTGCACGGTGTTGACACCGCGCGGGCAGACGTGAATTCTTTCCTCAAACGGTACGCGCGGCGATTTGAAAAAACGCCAGCACCAGTTGAAAAATTTATCCGAACGGCGCGGATTCTCTGTCTTCTCGACTGCTTTGTAAAATTCTTCCGCCGTGTAGAGCGAATTGGCGATGTGAAAATCGAATGACGGGACGATATAATTGCCGATGACGCGCCGCGCAAGCCATTTGCCGATTGCGCCTTTCGTCATAAACGAAGCGATGTTGTCGTCCATTCGCTCGCACGAGAAATGAATTAAAAGCGGACGACCGAGTTGTTTAAATTTCCCGATGCGAATCATCGCGCCCAACATCGAAAGCGTATATTTATCCGTGACTTCGATTAAATCCGGTTTTTCTTCGAGCAAAATTCGCCGGATAATCGAATTGCCGGGCATATAATTCCAAGGCATCATCACGCGATAACGCTTGTCGAAAATCGGCGATTGTTTGGCTGGAACGTAATAAATTTTGGCGAATTCGTTGACTTCTTCAATCGCTTCCGTCTCGCCCGGAACAATCAGTCGAACAAAACGCCGGTGACGTTCGGCGGCGGCAAGCAAATTATTATAACTCGTGCTGATGCCGCCGGAATTTTTGTGATAATAATTGGTTATGTGAACTGATTTGATTGGCACAGCGTTGATAAAATCTTTATTGGGCGCGGACGTTTTTCTTATAATTCATACACATTTTATAGTATTCAAACATCTTTTCAAAAACGCATTCCCACGAATGTTTTCGGGCGGAAAGATGCGCGGCGTTGCCGAGAATTTTCAACTGGTCTGGATTCTTGACGAGATTGACGACGGTTTTGATAAAACCCGTTTCGTTTTCGGCGATAAAACCGTCTTTTCCGTTTTCTATTAAAAATTTCGGTCCGCCTGTCTGCATCACGATTGCCGGAACGCCCGACGACATCGCTTCCAACACGACATTGCCGAAAGCGTCGGTTTTGGAAGGAAAAACAAACAAATCTAAATCGGCGTAAGTTTCGGCTAATTCTTCGCCGAAAATTTCGCCGGTCAAATGTTTGTTTTCGAGATTTTTTTCGAGCCACGCGCGTTCGCCGCCTTCGCCGACGATAACAAATTTATAATTCTCGAAACGCGCTTTTTTTAATTCCGCTTCGATTTCGCTCAAAAATCTGACGTTTTTTTCCGGTCGCAGTCTGCCGACAAAACCGATACGGATTTCCTTGTTATTTTCGGAGCGGCGGCGTTTCATCGGCGAAAAAAAATCGGCATCAACGCCGCGTCCGAGTAAAAAAGCCGGACGTTTGGTTAATCTACCGATTTCACAGACTAATTCTTCGTTCGGCGCGAGCTGCATCTGCGCCAGAAAATAAAGTTTCATCAAGCCTTTGAAAACTATTTTCTCAACCGATTTGCAGATTTCGGTTTTGGCGTTTTTTGAACAGAACGGCAAAATGTCGGACAGGCGTTTTCCGGCATATTCGTGCGCGTTCGTGTGCCACGTCGCAACGGCGGGAATTCTTTTGAAATGCGCGAGATAGTATCCGAATTGGCTGATGTCGTTCAAGCCGGTAACGTGAACGACGTTCGGCGCGAAATTTTGAAAAGTTTCTTTGACGAGCGTTTTGTGTTTCCACAAAACCGGATCGAACTTTAACGCGCCGTCGAGCGGAATCGAGAGTTTGCCGCGCTTTAGATCGAGAAACGAAACGCTGCCGTCTTTATAAAATTTCGTTTCGTTGCCCGAACGAACACAGAAAAATTCGTAATTCTTTTTTTGCGTATAATTGACAAGCCGCCGCAAAAAATTTGCCGCGCCGTTGGTTTCGTAAAATGTGTCGGCAAACAACGCTACACGCGGCGCGATCGGATTCATAAAACTTCTAATTCTTCCGAATTCTTCGATTTGTAGCGCAAAATCAATAAAGACAAAATTAAGCTCAACGCCAAAAGAATCAAACCGTCAACGCCCCACCACGAAGCGAACGTCGTTTTGCCTTTGCTGTAAGTCCAGAAAAGTTTTCCGGTAATTGCCCAACCGAGAAACTGCGAAAAAAGTCCGACGGCGATGACGATCAAAACGGCTCTGAGATAATCGGCGCGGCGAAATAATCGGATAATTTCAAACGGCACGAACATCACGAAATCGAAAATCAAAACAGGGAACTTTGCTAAATCGCGCCAGATTGATTGGCTTTCCGCTTCGCCGACGATCATTACGTTGCGGCGCATTATGAAAAGGCTGAACAAAGCCGACAAAATCGAGATGCAAATCGAGCGAATAATCGCTTCGTCGGTGTGGTCGGCGGTTTGCGTAAAGTGCGCGAAACCGATTTGCACGAAAAATTCAAAAATGTGGCTGATGACCGGCACGATTAAAAGAATCGCCATCAGAGCCTTCCACGCCGGTTCGACGCGGCGAAACGCCTGAATCAACGCGCCGCCGACTCCTGCGAAAATAAAGCGAAAAATAAACTGCGCCAACGCCGCGCCGAGCGCGAGCTTGATGCTTTCGCGTCCGACCAGATAAGTAATCAAAAAAATCGGCGCGCGCAACGCACCGCTCAGGATCGCGCCTTTGTAATTCCATTGCCGGAAAAGCTGCGCCGGATCGCGCCAAACGCTCAGAAGGGCTTCCGTAATCGTTTTAGTCGAAGCCTGCGGCGGCGTTGCGTCAAAAGTCATTTCGTTCATATCGAAGAAGCGGCGACGGTCTTTTTAGAATTCAACTCTGCTTGCTGAATCCGGTAGCATTCGTCGTATGCCTGATAAACCTTTTCAAAAACCGCGTCCCACGAACGCGATAAAGCGAATTCGCGCGAAGCCGTTTTCATCCGTTTTAACTTTTCCGCGTCGTCGAACAGTTCGATTGAAAACTCGACGAAATCGTCCGAATCTTCGGCGATAAAGCCGGTTTCGTCGTGGCGAACGATAAATTTCGGTCCGCCTTGATTGGCGACGATTGCCGGAACGCCCGAAGCGTTCGCTTCCTGAACGACGTTGCCGAAAGTCTCCGTTTCCGACGGAAACACGAAAACGTCCATCTTAGCATACGCTTCGGCTAAACGCTCGCCGTCGAGAAAGCCGGTAAATTCGGCGTTTCGCATATTCTTTTCTAAAAACGCGCGTTCATTGCCTTCGCCGACGATCAGAAATTTGAAATCGGTTTTGCCCGCGGCGAGCAGTTTTTTTTCCAAATCTAATAACAGCCGCACATTTTTTTCGGCGCGTAATCTGCCGACAAAACCGAAGCGGAAAATATTATCGTGAACGGTTCGTTTAACGGGCGAAAATAAATCCGTGTCAACGCCGCGCGCCATTATCAAAGCCTTACGCTTGGTTCTTTCGGCAAATAAATCAACCAATTCCTGATTCGGCGCAAGTACGACTTTCGGGATTTTGTAGTAAAGAAGCGAGCCGTCCAAAATTTTTCGCTCGATCATATCGGTTGTTTTAGAAACGAACGAAACGGGCAGAAATTTGAATATCTTGGCGAGCCGGCGTGCGGCGAATTCGTGAATGTTCGTGTGCCACGAACCGAGAACCGGGATTTGCAGTTTCCAGCCGAGATACGCGCCGATAATGCTGACATCGTTCAAGCCGGTGATGTGCAGAACGTCGGGTTTGAATTTGACGAGTTCGCGCAAAACTCCGGTCGCGTGTCGCTGAAAAAGCGGATCGTAAGCTAAATCTTCGTCCATTTTGATCGCCAGCGGCGAGCGTTTGAGCGAAAGATATGTAACGCTTCCGTCTTGGACGATTTCCGTCTTTTTATCGGCGTGAACGCACAAAAAAGGATAGCCGTTTTGTTTGGCGTATCCGACTAATCTTTGGCTGGTCATCGCCGCGCCGTTGATTTCCAAAAAAGAATCGGCAAAAAACGCGACGCGCAAAGGTTTATTCACGATAAATTTTAGATTCCAAATTTCAAATTCCAGATTCCAAATTGTTGAGTCTTACAATTTGGAATCTGTAATTTGAAATTTGGAATCGTTTCTCAGCTTGCCTGCGGCTGCTCTGTTTGCAGGCTGACGACGATTTCCTGCAAATCCGGGATTTCAAATTCGGTTTTGGAAACGTCCTGCGGAACGCGGTCTTCGCGTTTCATCGCCCAGCGGAAAAACGGTCGCCAGCGCGGACTGCCCGATTTGACGAGCGTCCAGGTCGCCCATTGCAGCCATTTCGGTCCGCCGAATTCCCAATGCACCGAGAGTTTACGAAGTCCGAGACCGTCGTAATCGTAATAAACGCGGTCGAACCAACGGCGGCGACCTTCGGGAAATTCGGGATAATGCTGCAAAATCTCGCCGAACGATTGAAGTTGGCGCGAATGCAGCGGCTGTTTGTATTCGGGCATCAAAACGACTTCGCTGCGTTTGTCAACGCGAATTTCTTCGACGAATTCGGCGAAGGTTGTTGCATTCGTTAAGTTAATGACCGTGTTCGGTTTACAGCCGTGACGGTCGCCGCCCGTGACGATCGGAAATCCCAACGCTTCCGCCATTTCGATGACGGCTTTGTTTTCCGACCATTTGCGGAAACCGTTGATTTCAAAGGCGTGAATCCAGCGTCCGTGTTCTTTCAAAAAATTCTTCAAAAGCAGTTCGTGGCGTTCCTTGCCGACGATTTCGATGTCCCAGAGCGGATGATTTAAAATCACTAAAACTTCCGGCAAAGCGTGAAGCATCGCAAAAATTTCGTTCAATTTCGCGGCGGTGTGATTTTCCTTTTCAAAGGTAAAATCGAGCAGCGTTTTCGACAATTCGACGGCGTTTTCCTTCGGCAGATTGTGAACGCCGACGTGGAAAAAGCCGTATTCAAACGGCACTGTCCATTCCATCGAAATCGGCGCGTGTTCGTTTGCGGTATTTTGATTTATTTGCAGATTCGCTTCGATACAATCGTGATCGGTGATCGAAGTGATCGCGTCGAGTCCGGCTTCGTTGATCTGCTTTTTTTCGAGATCGAAAACTTCTTCGGCGGTCAAAGGCGGCGACCAATACGCGCCGTCGAATTCGATTTCCTTGCCTCTGCGCTCCAGGTGGGTTTTATTTTCTTTGCGCCAAAAATAATTAATTATCGGAAGTTTCTCGGCATAATGCGGAATAAAATCCAGCATCTCCTTTGAATTTTCGGTATGGCAATGGAGAGAAACGCCCGTTTTAGCTTTTCCGCTCAAGCCTTGCGGCTTGTGCAAAATATGCAGTCGTGTTTGTTTTAAATTCATTGCTTCTCCAAAAAACGCTCTCAATCAAATCTTTAAAGCTATCAAATCAACGCTTCAAAGTAAATTCATCAGATGTTTCAAAACGGCAAATTGTTCGATTGATTTATTTTACAGGTTCAAAGCGCGCGAGAATTTTTCCGGCTCGGAAGAGTTTATCATACGGACGAAAAAAAATTCCAAAAATTAAAAAAGTTTGTCATAAATCCGATTCACGCGGTGTTCTCTATTCAAGAAAAGGAAATTCGTTTCCGACATAATCCAAAAGGAGAATCAATTTATATGTCTTGGTTATACTCAATAATTTTTGCCGGTTTGCTGTTTTCGTCGAACAGCGATTCGCCGCAACTGAAAAGCAATAATTACATAAACTTAAATGAAAGCGCGAAAAATATTTATCAAGCGGACGAAACCGAACGGTTCGAGCAAACTTATCCGTTTAACGCCAACGGCAGAATAAATGTTTCAAATGTTAACGGCTCAATTGTCGTCGAAACCTGGGACAGAAACGAAATCAAGCTCGAATATGTGAAAACCGGCGAGCGCAAAGAAGATTTGGCGGATGTCGAAGTCAGAATTGACGCGACGCAGAATTCGTTCAGCGTCGAAACCGATTACGGCGATTGGAAACAGCGCAACAACGGCGGACGGCGCAGCTATAATAATTTGGAAGTCGCTTATAAATTAACCGTGCCGCGCAACGCCGTTTTGAGCGAAATCGAGACCGTCAACGGTTCGGTAACGATTTCCAATGCGTCGAACACGACCAAAGCGTCGGCGGTCAACGGTCAGGTCAAAGCGTTTAATTTGCGCGGCGCGGCGAATCTTTCGACCGTCAACGGAACGCTCGAAGCCGATTTCGACCAACTGCAGACGGGCAGTAAAATCACGCTCGAAACCGTCAACGGAACGGTCAATTTAACGATTCCGTCAGACGCGAGCGCGACCGTCAAAGCCGATTCGGTCAACGGTCAAATCACCAACGATTTCGGTTTGCCGGTTCGCAAAGGCGAATATGTCGGGCGCGATTTGTTCGGTAAACTCGGCGGCGGCGACGTGCAGATTCGTCTGAACAGCGTCAACGGCGGTCTTTCGGTCAAACGTAAAAACGACGGAAAATCTCCGAGTCCGGCGACAAATCTGCTCAATATGAAGCGCGAAGGCAAAGGAGAAGATTGGGACAACGACAATGATAATGATAATGATAACGACAACGATAACGATAATTCCACAGTCGTCGTTAAAACTCCGAAAGCCCCGAAACCGCCGAAAACTCCGCGAACCCCGCGAACTCCACAAACTCCGCCGACTTCCGAATCGCCGGTTATCAACGACGACGAAATCAACGCCGCCCTCAACGAATCGTTAAAAGAATTGAAAAATATTCAGCCGCAGCTTGACGCGGTTACTTCGGAAAGAATTCAAGCGGAAATCAGAAAGTCGGTGGCAAACGTAAATTCCGCGCAGATGCAGGAACAGCTCAAACAGGCGCAGGCGGATTACAGACGCGCGATGGCGCAGTTGGCAAGCACGAATTTCACCGCCGGTTCGCCGAATATCGAAAATAAAACCGAAAGTTTTAACATCAGCGGAACGCCGACCGTAACGGTTGACGTGCAAAATTGCGCCGTTGCCGTGCGCGGTTGGGACAAACCGGAAATTCAATATTCGTTGACGCGCTTTTCGAGAAATCGCAACGCCGCGCCGCTCGACGTAAAGGCGACGCAGGACGGTTCAAACGTAACGATTAAATCCACGAACGACAATGCGTCGGCGCAGAATTTCGAGCTTTTTAACGAAACGAATCGCGTCCGGCTCGAAGTTTTCGTGCCGAAAAAATCCAATCTGAAAATCACGACGACCGGCGAAATCCGGCTCGAAGGCGTTTCCGGCACGATCAATCTGAACGGCGCGGACGCGGCGATCAATGTCCGCGACGGCGACGGGTTATTAAACGTCAGCGGCAAAGATTCGCGTGTTCGCATCATCGGCTTTCGCGGCGAAGTCGAATCGAGAACGCTCGACGGCTCGATGTTTCTCGAAGGCGCGTTCAAGCGTCTTTTGGCGGAAAGCTCGAACGGAACAATCGTTCTCGATTTGCCCGACGACGCGAACGCGAATTTTTCTTCAAACCGCGAAATCAATTTTGAAGGCTTGAATCCGACGCTGAAAGGCGACAAAAAATGGCTCGTCGGCAAAGGCGGCACAAATTATTTTCTGCAATCAGCCGACGGCGAAATTTTCGTCCGACCGGCGAGTTTGATGAAAGCCAACTAAATAAACTTAAATAAAAAAGTTTTTGCCTCACAAAATTTTTGAAACCTTCCGGTTTATTTTCCGTTAAAATCGAAAGTAAGGCTGGCTGCTTTCCAAAATCCACAAATTTATACAACTTAATAAATTATTTTTTACTGCAACAGGTGTTTTATGAAAAAACCGTTTGCTTTTTTATTGCTATTATTTCTTTCGGCTTTTATCCGAGCGCAAACGGCAAATTTAACGGGTTCGGATGCTTCCGGCAAGACGGATGAAAAAAGCGTCGAAGCGAAAAACAAACAGGAAGTCAAAACCAGCGGAGTCGTTATTCCGCCGGAAAAAGCCAAGCCGGTTCGAGTCGTTAAATTTTCCGCGCCGCCCGTTATTGACGGCAAACTCGATGACGAAGCGTGGAAATCCGCGCAAGTTTTAAAGGATTTTTATCAAACGAGTCCGGGCATCAACGTCGCGCCTTCTAAGCCGACCGAAGTAATGCTCGGTTACGACGACAAAAATCTTTACATCGCTTTTCGCTGTTTCGACGAAAAAGATAAAATTCGCGCCACCGTCGCTAAGCGCGATAACGTCTTCGGCGAAGACAACGTGCGCGTCTGGCTCGATACTTACAACGACCAACGCCGCGCTTACGTTCTCGGCTTTAATCCGCTCGGCGTTCAGCAGGACGGAATTTATACCGAAGGGCAAGGCGCGGATTTTTCCGTTGACATCGTAATGGAGTCCAAAGGCGTAATCGAAGATTGGGGCTGGTCGGTCGAGGTAAAAGTTCCGTTTAAATCAATTCGCTACACCGCCGGAAAAGGAAAACTCTGGGGCTTTAACGCGGCGCGGAATATTGACCGTTTTAACGACGAATTCGATCAATGGCTGCCCGACGACCGCAATATTTCCGGCTTTCTGGTCAAACACGGCAAGCTCGCGCCGATGGAAGGCATCAAGGTCGAACGAACGCTCGAAATTGCGCCGAGCATCACGGTTTCCGAGAGCGGCAGACGCAGACGCACGATTTTTCAGTCAACCGTCGCCAATCTGCCGCCGGGCGCATTGCTCGACAGCCGCGGCTTTCTCAACGAAGGCGTTCACAACGACATCGGAGTAAATTTCAAATTAAATATCACGCCGAATGTTACGCTCGACGCGGCTTATAATCCCGATTTCGCCGAAATCGAAGCCGATGCCGCCGTCGTTACCGCGAATCAGCGTTTCCCGATTTTCTTTGAGGAAAAACGTCCTTTCTTTCTCGAAGGCGCGGAGATTTTTACCGCGCCTTTGCAAACCTTTTACTCGCGCACGATTGTCGACCCGGATTTGGCGACAAAATTGACCGGCAAAATCGGCAAAAATTCATTCGGTTTTCTGCTCGCTTCGGATAAAGCTCCGGGCAATTATTCGGACGAGGAGCGCAGCGATCCGGTATTTAAACCGAGCCGCGAAGTTTTAGACAAAAACGCATATTTCGGCATCGTCCGCGTCAAACACGACATCGGCGCGCAGAACAATGTCGGATTTTTCGGCACGATGCGCGTTTTTCCGCGCCAAAGAAATTTTACCGGCGGTTTCGACGGAACTTTCAAGCTCGATCCGAAAACGATTATGACGTTTCAAGTCGTCGGCACGCATTCGCGGCGCGGATTTTATGATCCGACGCTCAACCGTAATCCGTATCGAACGGGAAATGGTGTCGGCTATTATTGGAGCTTAGATTACACGGAGCGAAATCGCGGATACTTTATCGAAGCCTTCGGACGCTCGCGCTATTATCGCGCCGACGCGGGATTTACGCGCCGCGTCAACACGAACAGCCTTTTGATTGCCGGTCGTCTCAGCACCGAACCGAAGCCGAAGGCGAAATTGATTCGCACCGATTGGCGGCAGTTCGCGCGGCTTAATTACGATTGGAAAGGACGCTCGCAGGACGGTTTCGTCGGCACGAGTTTTCAATTTCAGTTGCAGGGAAATTTATTCATAAACTCGGAATTCGGAATCAGCTACGAACGGCTTTTTGAAGAAGAATTCGGCGCAAAGCGTCTCATCAGAACAAACGGCACAGTCCAAAACGGCGCGTTTTTCGGCGCGCCCGAACGCTCGGCATATCAGCCTTATATCAACGCGAACATCAATAAAACCGTCAATAAACGACTCGCTTTACGCGCCTTTATCGGCGAAAGCTGGAATACGTTCGATCTGGATTTCGGCAACGGTTTCGGCGGCGGTTTGGAAACGCGCTATCCGCGCGTCAGCACGGCTTACATCAGCTATCTGAATAGTCCGGCTTATCTGGATTATTTGCGTCTGCGAGCGTTGAATCCGTTTGACGCAAATAATTTTCCGCCCGACGCGCCGCCGCTCGATCCGGGCAAAGGAAAACAGTTCGATTTGCAAGCCGGTTTTACATACAAGCCGGTTGACCCGCTGAATATTTCGTTTGACTATACGAAAAGCAAATTAGTCCGCGACGATACGA
>CAXTMQ010000128.1:3651-12431 GCA_964245305.1 uncultured Pyrinomonadaceae bacterium | reverse complement strand
TATGCAAACAGAAAAACTAAACACAACAACCGAAACCGTAACCACAGCCGGAAATATTAATTTCACGGTTACGACCTTTGAAGCGGTAATGAGAGCGCATTGCGACTGTTGCCAAAATCAGGCATCAGGAACGAAAGCGAATCTCGTTTCTCGCGGTTGGGGTTTTGCTCAAGGCGCGGAGTTTTGCCCGGGCTGCAATTTCTAGATACAAAAGGATTAGGAATGCTACGAACATTTCTAATCCCTTCTTTCCCCAAAATCAAAAACAGACTTAGGAGACTTACGAAAATGAATAATACATCGCAATCAACTAAAAAACAAAAGAGCGATCCAGACAATCAAAACAGCAGAGATTTTATCAACACGCTTTTCGACGGCGATGAAAATATTATGGTCATCACCGTCAAAGGCGCAGGCGACGAAGATTTACGGATTAATGTCGGCGATATTTTGATCGTCAACAGACGCGCCGCGCCGAAAGCGGGCGATGTCTGTATCTATAAATTGGAAGCCGATGACCTTTACGGATTCGATTATTTCGAGGACGAAGACGAACAGAAGTATGAGGTTTTCGGCGTGATTTATTATCACATCCGCCGGGTAGATTCTCACTCGGTTCTCGATGCGGAGGTGATCGTATGAAACAACGTAATCCGCGCTTGGACGCGATTCATAAAACCGGATACGAAAAAGACGGCGTGATTATCGTGACGGGTGGTCTGACGGCACTCGCCGGATTCGCCTTTATAACGCCCGTTGCCGGAGAGCCTTTACCTTTAATGGGCATTATCACGAACGGCAAACTGCGCCTCGCCGAACGCCGCAAGGTTATTAAAAGCCTTTTGCTGGCTTTGAAATTCGACTATTTGGGCGATTTCCCGCAATTCCGAACCGGCACTCGCGGAGCGGCAGTTTACAAAGCGAAGGACGTGAAAATATGAATTCGTCTGACGACACGGCGCGAGAGCTGATCGAAGCTCTCGCCGAACACAACCGAGCCGCCGCCGCCGAATTGGAACAGATGCTCGAAAGCAAAACGACATTTGCCGATTTGGAGGCAATGACGAAAGAGCAGTCAAAATTCTACGCGGAATTTTATCAATCTTTGCGGGAGGCGAAGGATGAAGAAAAATAACTCGGTTTGCTTTCGCCATCAATTCCACCCATCGATCGGATTCTGCGCTTTATGCGAAGCGAAAAGAGAATCGGAAGGCGATTTTGAACGGGCGCGAAAAAACTTCGCGCCGAGTAAAAAACGAAATAAAAAGCGCGGAGCAGCGAGCGATTTATGAAAACAAAAATCTGCTCAAACTGCCGCCTCGAAAAACCGCTGAAACTTTTCGTCGTTAAAAAAATTGGAGTTTGGGCTTATGTCGAAAGATGTAAGCCCTGCCGCCGGATTAAAAAACCTTTTGAAAGATTCTGGAAAAAGTTAAGTCCAGAAACGCGAGAACGAAACCGGATGGCAAACCGAGCCAGAAAATTAAATTGCTCGGTCGTTATTCCATTTACTAAACGCGAGATTATCAACCGCGACGGATTGAATTGCTATTTGTGCGGAAAATTATTGACTTTCAAAACGGCGACGATTGACCACGTTAAACCGTTCGCGCTCGGCGGCTGGCATTGTCCGTCGAACGCAAAAATCGCCTGTTTGAAATGCAACCAAAAGAAAAACAAAAAGGAATTATCCGAGTATGTCAGATGAAACAGGAATTTCAAAATGATAAAAATCTGTAACCAATGCGGTCAATCATACAAAGGCAAGCCTGTTTCCAAGTTTTGTTCTCCAAAATGTTTTGCCGCAAACATAAGTAAAAAAGTTGAAAAAACTTGCCTTTTTTGCGGCAGTTCATTTCTCGTTAAACTTGAGGTTTTATTAAAAAACAAAGGCATTTACTGTTCAAAAGATTGTGTTGATAAACATAAAAAAGAACCGGACAGAACCTTTTTTGTAAATGTTGCGGAATTGAACAAAACACTTGGAAATCATCGAAAAAGAGAAAGTTTTGTTCGCACAAATGCCGCACCGTCCATAATCAACGTAGATTCAGCGACGGTAAGAGTGCTTGCAGTATGTGTAAACTCGAAAAACCTGTAGAAGCGTTTTATCGTTGCAAACAAAATTCGTCGGGGTATTCTCCGCATTGTAAGGAATGCCATAATAAAAAGGGATTTGTAAGATATTACGAGAACAATTACAAAATAACTAAAGAAGATTTTGAATTGATGGCGGCAAACCAGAGTTATCTTTGCTTAATCTGTCAGAAGAAACCTGAAAAACTTTGTGTTGACCATTGCCATTCATCGGGAAAAGTTCGCGGCTTGCTTTGCCGCAAATGCAACGCTGCGCTCGGATTGTTGCAGGAAAATCCTGAAAATTTGCAGAGAGCTATTAGTTATTTGGCTCAAAATTCTCAAGCGGAAGCCGCTGCTTGAGTTTAAGATTTCTCTGATTCCTTAAAAGTTTTCAAAATGATAGTTAGGGAAATAAAATTATTTATTGACAATAGTATATCAATCGCCATAAAGTTTATCGTCTATAAAATCACAAAACGGTTAACAATTGACTTTCAATCTTGACAGCTATTAACCTATAGGTTAATATCTTTATGGCAGTTAAGACTCATACTACTGGGAGTAAATTTACTATCTGTTTCTGGATAGATGCGGATGGTGACTGTGCTGTCGAAAATTATATTTTGGAATTATATGAGGAAAATAATCCCGATTCGGAAGCAATTATAAATTTATTGGAAAGGACGGCTAAATTTGGGCTGATACACAACGAGCAAAAATTTAGATTTTTAGAGTCTAATGTTCAAAGATTGTTGGAGTTTAAAGCTCGTGGCGGAACTAGAATTTTGGGGTTTATTTCAAAGGATAACAATGTAATTATTTGCACTCACGGAATTCCAAAACTTAAAGAAAAGAGATTTAGAAGGGAGATTGAAAAATTAAAAGAAATAAAAGAATTATACGAAATTGAAAATATGCCGGAGGAGAATAATTATGTCAATTAAGAAAAATGGAGAAACAAAAAAAATGGGTGGCAATTTTCAGGAATTACTAAAGCAAATCAAAAAATCGGACAGATATGAAGTGGAGGTTGTTAGAGATTTAGTTTCAGACCAAATTCATCGTGCAATGGTTTCTGAAAGAATATCTAAAGCAGAATTTGCCAGAAAACTTAATACAAGTCCTCCTTACATCACTAAACTTTTACAAGGCAACGGTAATTTTACTATTGAAACTCTTGTAAAAATTGCAGGAGCATTAGGTTATAAATTTAGACCGCTTCTCATTCCAATGAATCAAGATTGGAAGATGTTAGGTGAATTTACCGATTCTGCTAATTTTGAACAAATAGATCAAACAATTACCAAATCAACCAAGTTCGACACTATTAAAAGTGAAAATGGTGTCGAGCTTGGCACTTTTAAAGGAAGCACTGAAAAAATAGAAGATGGCTGCGTTCAATAAATTGAAAGTTGAATCATCCCCTTTACAATTAGGTGGATATTTCATTAGGAAACTTTCCTTTTCCATTTCAGAAGATTTTGAGAGGGATTGTATAAATTCGCTTTATCTAAGCACTGGATTGCATCCACAGCTTGGAGAAACTATTGATGAAGCCCATCCACATTTTGGGGTTTCATTTGGTATATCTGTAGATACTGATGATTCATCAAAATACAAATTTGATCTTTCAGTAAAATCAATCAAAGAGGCTAATTCTAAAGAACCATATATTTTTGAGGCTGAAATGGTTGCGTATTTTACTTGGGTTGCAAAAAACGTAGAGATTCCTAATCTTGAGGAGCGCGTTCAAAATTCAGCAATTGCTCTGATGTATTCCACTCTCCGTGAGGTTTTAGCGTCTGCAACAGCCAGAAGTCCAATACCTGCTCTAGTATTACCTTCTGCAACATTTAATTTTTTTAAGGAATCTAATGACGAAAAGCCTATAGTTGAGAACAAAAAATTGAACTCAAAACCCAAAAACAAAACTACGAAGCAATTAAGAAATTCAAAATCTAAGCCAAGTAAATGATTACTGCACGAAGTTTACCTTTAATTTCTGCGTAATAGAGTTTTAAGTTTCTCGAATTCCCTTTGAATTTCTTCAAAAGTAAAATCTGAGATATGAAAATTTCCGTCGTGCCTGTTCTTAATTCTTAAAACAGGCACGACGGCTTCGTTTAACAAAACTTCAAAACTTATCCTGTTGCAATTCGGCGTTTTGCAACAGAGTTTAGAGGTTTTTGACTGAAGAACATTCATATAAACGGTTTTACTTCTCTTTTGATTTTTCACTGATCGCGTCCTGACAGCATTCGATTGCCAGCCGTTCTTTCGGGTCTTCCGGGTCGGCGACCGAAACGCCGAATTGAATTCGTTTATATATATCGAGAATCTTGACGACGATGCGCTGCCAATCAAGCGGCAGATTGGAAATATCGCGCGACCCGCGCAACAGATTCAGGAAAGCCGCCTTTAACTGCTTGCGGCTTTCCCCTTCGTAAAATCGAACGATTCGTGCATTTTGTCCACCGCTTCGGCAAATTGTAGCGGACCGAACAGAGTAATGAACTTCTGTTTGAGCTGATCGGTGTAAATCACGCCGGGTTCGCCGACGGCAACGCCTTCCGCCGATTTCAGATATTCCGCGCCGTATTGAATTTTCTTGACGAACGATTCCTGCACGTCAACGATTTTCAATTCGCCGATGCGGTCGGAGTTGATTTTCTGCCGCTCGTCTTCATATTTTTCGCGCTTTGCCGCCGTTGGCGTGGCGAACGTGATAATGACCGCCGCATCGGGAATCGTGCGAAGTCCCGTCCACCCGAAAACTTGGACGACCGGCGATGCCTGAAACATCCAGTCGAACGATGCGACCGCCGAATCAATGATTTCAAAATGCCAGCCTTCGAGCCACGCTTCGATAGCTTCACTCGCTAATTCGGGAAAAGTTTCAGCCATCGAAAGCATCTGCTCGCGCGATAATTCCCGTGCGACGATTTTGCCGTTCTCGCCTGGCGATAAAATTTCGCCGCCCGCCACGATTGACTCGTAAAGTTTCGTGTTCGCCGAGTTGATATTCGCCGAATCAATCTCTTGCTTTGTCTGCCGTCCGACGGATTTTAATTTCGTCTTTAACGACTGCTCGCGGATGATGAACGGATCGTTTTTATCCCACGCGAAATTGTGAACGAGCGTCGCGCCGTTCGGCTGTCTGCTCGCGCGGTCGAGCAAATCAACGGCGACGAACGCTCTGCCGTCGGCAACATACATTTCCATTTCGCGTCCTTCGTGCGTCCAGACATTGCCGGCTTCACGAGCGAGTTTGAGCTGCGTTTTTTCTTGATTATTTTCTTCAAAGACCTGTTCGACAGGCGACTTTTCAAATTGATCGTTTTCTTCAGTCATAAAAATTTTCCCCTTCGATTTTTTGTTTTCAAAATAAATTTCGCGCCGTCCATTCGCCGAAACAAACCGGCGCGAAAAATTCGTTTATTCGCCGGATTTTCCGTAATTCAAAATTCGCTCGGCAGAGGCTTGCTTGATGCCCGGAATGCCGATCAAATCTTCGACCGTGAATTTAGCGACCGTTTCGAGGCTCGTAAATCCGGCGGCGAGCAGAGCCTTACGCGACGGATAATCTTTCGGAAGATCGTTCGCCGGTTCCTGATCGGATTCATTGCCGTCGGTTTGAATCGCCGCCGCCTCCGACGCTTCGACTTTCGGAGTCGCCGAGACTACGCCGTTCGGCTGAACGACGACTTCCATCAAGGTTTCCGGCTTGACTTCGTTCGGAACGGCGTTCGCATCGTCCACGCGGACGTGATCTTCTTCCGAAACGACCGCACGCTCGGTTGCCTGCGCGATTTGCAAATCGGTCAATTCCTTATGCACTTCGCTCAATTTTCTGCCGTCGGGCATTTTGTCCGTCACGCCGAGCTGCACGTTGCGCTCCCACTGCTGAAAATCTTCAGCCGTCATTTCGACCGTGAAGGCTTTTGCCGGTATCGTTTCAACCGCCGCCGGCTGCTGATTATCTTGTTCGCTCATCGTAAAATTCTCCTTTGTCAGAAATTTAGAAAAATAATAATGGTTTTAGATCAAAGTCTTTTCAGTGCGCGTTCGGTTGGTGTAATAACCTTTGCTGACGGCATCGCGCAGCGGCTGAATTGATAACGACAGCGCGCCGAAATCCTGATCCGAGTCGCCCTCGATGACCATAAACTGCGCCTTCGGAGCTTTAACTTCAAACTCGTGATAATCGGTTCCCGCGCCGATATTGTCGTAGCCGTTAAAGAGAATCGTCAACCCGGTCAGTTTTTTGCCGAGTGCCATCGCTTTGAATTCGCGCAAATCCGAGCGCAAATCGACTTTCAGCTTGATCATCGCTTCGGGTTTCGACCCGTTGCGGATTTTCCGCGCGAACGATCCGCTGTAGCGATTGGTCGCGTCCTTTAAGCCGTCGCCCGGTCTACGCTGCACGTCAACTTTGTTGTTGCCGGTAATCGACAAGGAAATCAGTTCGCCGTCCGCGCCCCAGTTGTAAGTATTCGTGCCGTCGGTTGCGGTCACGCCGGTCATCGCGCCTTTGAAATAGTTATATTCCGGCGCGGCGACGATCCCTGATTCGTCGAAGGCAGCGGTCGTCAATTGATCTTCGTCGAGGTGATGCCCGGTCAAGCGCATTCCGAAGTTCATCGTCGGGTCGGCTTCGCCTTCCTGCGCGATCTCGAACGTGTCGGGAGCCATCGTCGAGTGCAGAAAATGATCGCCGCCCAAATGACGATAAAGCGAGAAAAACTTCGGATTCGAGTTGATGACGTTCATCACCGCCGCGATGTCTTTGCTCGGCGCGGTGCGGTTCGTGACGGTGACCGCGCCGCCCTGCCAGGCGTTCAGCAGAATCGCCGCGATATGATCGTTCAAGAGTCCCTGCACGCTCCAAGTGCCGTTCTGCCAGTAAGTGTTGCGCAGATTGCGGATCGTGCGCGAAAAGCCGTCGCCGACCATTTCCTGGTCGTTGACCGATTCCTGCACGGGAATGATCGGCGCGCTCATATTCGCCAAAAACTGCACGTAAGCCGAAGCGGTCGTTCCCGGCGTGTTGACCGCGCTGCAGACGGCAATCGCCTGCAAAATCGTATCCATTGAATAATCAGCCATAAAGAATTAGCTCCTGTTTAATAAAAATTAATATCTGATTTCCCTGTAATTAATCGTCATCTCGCCGCGCGCGTAATGCAGACTGCGGCTCGACGGCAGAATGCCGAGCGACATCGAATAATCCTCGATCTTGCCTTTCGGTTCGAGATAGCGATTCGACTCGATGGCGAACTGCAATTTCAGCGCGTCCGATTCAAACTCGGTTTGCGAATTATCCGCGTCGGTTCCCTGCAGATGATCGTGGAAAAGCTCGAACGAAATTTTTAACTCCGGCTTGAAATTGCGCGCTCCGGCGGTTTTTTCGAGATCGGCGGAAGATAAATTCGCCATCGTCATCACGAAAATTCGCACATTGCCGGTGTCGCGGTTGACCAAAGATGCCGCCCATTCGTTGATCGAGACCACGCCGGTTTGAATGAAGCGTTTTTCCGTCTCGCACTCGGCGGGCAACGCTTCGCGGATTTTTCCGAAAAGAAAATCGCGCGATGCTAAAATCAATTCTGCATATTCGGCTGCATTCATAGCTTTGAACCTATTACTTAAAACTCATTACTTCGCGCCTTTCCCGAGCGGCGTTTCGACCATTTGCCGAATCAGCGGCACGAAATCCTCGCGCTCGATGCTTTTTTGCGCCGGATAACGTCCCGCCATAAATTTCGTGCCGCCTTCGACGAAGCCCGGATAATCAACCTTCGGGTTGTCGCTCGTGTCAACGAGATATTCGAGCAGATCGCCGCCGGATTGGACGGGATGAAAATTCACCGCCCGCAAATAATCGCCCGAATCAATCGCGTCCGTGATATGAATCATCAGCACCCATGCATCGGTAATCTTTTTCGGAATCGCGTCGGGCTGCGAAGCGAAATTCTCCGCGATGCCGCGCTCGGCTCGTAAAATTTCGCTGATACCGGACACTGGATTCATAAAATTCAAATGGCGGGCGTGAAAACGTCTTTTACGAATTTGCCGTAAAACATCCAGCTGAAGCGGTCGCCGCTCGGCGGAAAGACATCGCCGTCGCCGACCGCGTAACAAACGCCGCTTGCCGCTGTGCCGACGGCGAAATGCGTGCATTTCAAAACATCCGGCTGGAGATTATCCGGTGTCGCAATCTCGGCGTAAAACCCGGAACGGAAATTATTCGAGCGCGTAATGAAACCTTTTTGATAAAACCTCAGCTGCAGAAACGCATTATTGCGGTTATCTCTGCCGAGCAAGGCGAGCCACGAATCGGGCGGCATCAGAAATTTGCGCTCGATGTCGAAACCGCGCGCCGTCATTTTTACCGCTCTTTCGAGAAAATTCGCCATGTCTACCAGCCGCTCAAATTTTTCTTCACGCTAAAAGTTCCGAACATAAAACCGCCGCTTGTAAAATCTCCGCCTCCGGCATCCATTCCGCCCGAAAAACTTTCCGGCAATTCGTAATCGAGCAAGGTCAAACCGTACCTGATTTTGAAAAGCAGCTCGCCGGTCGTGTCGGTTTCTAACCCGCTGCGACCGCCCGATAATTCCGTCAAGGAGAATCCGCTGTCCTGAAACGCCAGCACGAGAGCCGACAATTGCGCGGCGTTCTCGTCCTCGTTGCCGGAATCG